>JBFLGC010000018.1:0-48214 GCA_041859945.1 Tetragenococcus sp. | reverse complement strand
TCGCTACGCTTGGCGGTAACTACCCGCGACTGGACTTTCACCAGCTAGATAAGTGTCATGCCTGACACACTCAAAAAAGAGAGAAACCATAGGAAGTTTCTCTCTTGACATTTAAGTCCAACGCCCCACCGGACACTCTTTGATAGCTAGATTTGCTCGAAAGCGATAATAACAGCCACATTTGCCACAGGTCTCGCCTAAACGAAAGGGACAAGTTTGACAAATAGCGATACGTTCGGCCACTATTTCGAAGGAGGCGAGATTGGTCTCTAGCTCGAGTTGTTCTGCTATCAAGGTATCGACATCAAAAGTTTCAGCGGTCTCTTTTACATCACATCCGAGGCAGGGCTTCATGATAGGTTCAATACGACCGTAGCAACAGACATCGCGGGCACGGTTACTTTCAAACCATCAGTTGCTTCATAGTGGGTAAAGTCTTGGATCGTGATTTCATGCGGATGATCAAAATCATTGTGACTGTCCATCTTTTTACCCACGATATATTGCGCCGAAGCTACTTCAAACGCGCTTGCCAGGTCAAAGTCGATCGCCTGCTTACCGCTCAAAGCAAAATTACAAATAGAGATCGTCAATTGGTTGGCTTTTTTAGAAACGGTATAAGAGATCGTTTCTTCACTATCACCGAAAGACTCGATATGTTCAGCATCTTGATGGTTTTTATACAATTCAAATACATAATAACTTGGTGTTTTGACCATCTTATCGCCTTCTGTTAAAACCATTGCTTGCAAAACATTGACGGTTTGCGCAATATTGGCCATATGGACGCGATCGGCATGTTTATGGAAGATATTTAAGGTAACAGCTGCTACCATAGCATCGCGAATCGTGTTTTGTTGATATAAAAACCCAGGATTGGTGCCCGACTCCACACTCAACCATGCCCCCCATTCATCAACGATCAAGCCGATACGTTTGTCAGGATCGTATTTATCCATGATGGTGCTGTGTTTAGTGATCAATTCATCCATTTTTAGAGCACTAGCAATCAAGCTAAACCACTGGGATTCGGGAAAATCAAGAGCGGGACCTTTATCTTCCCAAGCACCTGTCAAAGCGTAGTGGTGTAGACTGATACCATCCATAAATGGCGCCGCGATCTCGAGTACTTTATCCATCCAATGATAGTCATCGATATTGGGCCCACAAGCAATTTTATAAATTTTTTCGGCACCATACTGGCGGACATAAGTTTGATAGTGACGATACAAATCCGCGTAATATTCAGGGCGCATATTGCCGCCACATCCCCAAGATTCATTGCCTACCCCAAAGAAAGTGACTGGCCAAGGATCTTCTTGACCATTTTCACGCCGTAAATCAGCCATTGGTGAAATACCTGGCATGGTCATATATTCGACCCACTCTTGCATTTCTTGGACCGTCCCACTGCCAACATTGCCATTGACATAGGCCGCACAGCCAAGTTGTTCGATCAATTCAAAATATTCATGGGTACCGAAATGATTGTTTTCTGTCACGCCACCCCAATGAGTATTGACCATTTTCTTGCGGGTTTCTTTGGGACCAATGCCATCTTGCCAATGATATTCATCCGCAAAACAACCACCCGGCCAACGTAGCACAGGAATATCGATATTTTTCAAAGCCTCAACGACATCCGTCCGCATGCCACATTTATTGGGAATATCAGAATCAACGCCAACATAAATGCCATCGTAAATACAGCGTCCTAAATGTTCAGCAAAATGACCATAGATATATTTACTGATCGTAGGTCCTTTTTTTTGGTCTAAAATCGTTACTTTCATTGTATTCTCCTTAAGCTATTATTTGCTAACAACACAGCGGATCATATTCCAAGACAAAGCTTCTAAATGGGCTTTAAGCGTTTGACCTGACACACGTGCTTTTGTCGAGGCACTTGGTTTGACGTGTTCATCATCCTCGTTATTGACAGCTTTGATATCAAAACCGGCCATTTGTGAGAACTCTTTGATTTCAGTCACGGGATAACCATCTAAAATCGTCGTAAATTCAATGGCTGTTTCGCCACGATTGACTGCAAAAATCACCAACTCACTAGCTGCTTCGTTATAGACAGCAATACTTTCTAAATATGGGACTTTTTCAAAATCACTGGTCGCATAGGTGTCGGATTCAATGATTGGTGTGATCACTTGACCACGCCCGAAATTAGACACTTGGGCAAATGGATAAAAGATCGTTTGCCGCCAAGCATCGCCCGTTTCACTGGTCATAATCGGGGCGATCACATTAACAAGTTGGGCTAGACAAGCAATTTTCACCCGATCGGCGTGTTTCAATAAGGTGATCAACAAACATCCTAAAAGCAAGGCGTCTTCAAAATTGTAGTGATCTTCTAATAAAGGAGAACCCACTTCCCATGGTGTCACTTCTTTATCTTGTTCATTAGAATGGTACCAAACATTCCATTCGTCAAAGGACAAGTTGATCGTCTTTTTACTATGCTTCTTTGCTTTGATGGCGTCACACATCGCCACAACACCAGAGATAAATTCATCCATATCTAAGGAACGCGCCAAATAATGGGACAAATCATTTTCGGGATTGCCATAATATTGATGCAAAGAAAGATAGTCTACCTGATCATAAGCATGGTCTAAAACGGTCAATTCCCACTGGCCAAAAGTTGGCATATGGCTATTGGAACTACCACATAAAACAAACTCGGCAGAAGGGTCGATGAGTTTCATCGCTTTGGCGGTTTCTTCTGCCAAACGACCGTATTCATCCGCAGTTTTATGACCGATTTGCCAAGGACCGTCCATTTCGTTGCCAAGACACCACGTTTTGATGCCAAATGGTTTTTCACGACCGTTTTTACGGCGCAGATCGCTCCAATAGGTACCTCCTTCAAAATTGCAATATTCCAACAAGTTCCGTGCCTCATCGATGCCACGTGTACCGAGGTTCACCGCCATATCGATCTGGGTATCCACTTCTTCGGCCCATTCGGCAAATTCATGGATCCCCACTTCATTACTTTCCATGGCACGCCATGCTAGATCTAATTTCTTCGGACGCTCTGTGACAGGTCCCACGCCATCTTCCCAGTTATAACCAGAGACGAAATTGCCGCCTGGATAACGGACCAAAGGAACATTCAACTCCTTGACCAAATCGATGACATCTTGCCGGAATCCTTTTTCATCTGCCGAAAAATGATCTGGTTGATAAATACCACCATAAACAGCACGCCCTAAATGCTCGATAAAAGAACCATAGAGTCGTGGATCCACTTCCGCAAATTCATTACTTTTGTTTATCATTAATTTTGCTTGCATGATAGCCTCCTAAAAATAAATATTTACCTAAATTATATAAGAATGAAAGCGATTGGTCAATCAAAATATAAATGGTTATCCTGAATTTATTCCTATTTTTCTGCATATAGTTAATATATATATTAATTATAAAAAGGAGCTCATCTATTGTTCGACTTTTTTAACGAACATTACTGCTTGCCCAGCGTGATCAAAACCTGTAAAGGCAACGGACTGGACTTTCATATAATCATCCCAAACAGAAATAAACTTTCCTTTTATTTCCGGTTCATTTTCTAATTCAAAAATAAAATCCTGAGTCTTCTCTTTTGGATATATAAGTTTTCCATTAATAGCACCAGTCACTTTCTTATGATCGATTTGAACATTCTCTGAAACTTGTTTTTCAGCTGAAATTTCATTTTCAAAACGTATCATCATATAATTACCGGACACATCGATGTCACGAAAGTCCGCAATTTTTTCACCGGCATAGCGACGGGGCACGATCATCGGCCAACCATCCTCATTAAAGAGCAGTTGATGGACCCGTCCTTCATATTCTTCCCCTCGCATAGGAAATCTAGTATGAAATAATATAAAATATGCGTTCTTTTCTTTATCATAAATAGCTGAATTATGGCCTGGTGAAAGATATCCGCGATTAAACAGATTATCCTTATAATCCCACAGCAGATTTCCAATCAGTTTGGTCCCATAGTTTTGGATCGCCAAATCATCAAACATGATCCCTCTTCGACCTTTTGCTTCACTCATTTTATTATCCTGCATATCGGTAAAAGGCCCTGTTACTGATTTGGAACGAGCCACGCGAATATTATACCCTCCACTTGCATCAAGCCCACCAAAAGAAGTGAACAGATAATAATAGTCCGTATCTGGGTTGTATAACATATATGGTCCTTCAATACGTGCGTGATTGCCCCCTAAGAGTTTGGTTCCATACGAATTTGTTTCTTTGGGTAGCCCCGTACCAGGATCCATCTCTAAGATAAAGATTCCCCCAGAGTAAGAGCCATAAAGCAGCCACAGCTTGCCTTCTTTATCAAAGAAAACATGTGGATCGATCACATTAGGATCGACTGTCGCATCATAGGATTTTCCGTTAGACATATTAGCTCCACCTGACCACAAGAAAGAGGCAACCTTTTTATAAGGTCCTTCAACATCTTCTGCTACAGCTACCCCTAAAACAGAGCGGGGACTCTTTCCTTCACACATACATTAATAAAGATAAAAACGACCATCTGTCAGTTGGATGATATCTGGTGCCCACATGGTATCCGTCTTGGCATAGGCAAATTCTTCAGCAAACTCCGTGTAAACATCCTCGAATAGTTTTGTGGTTGGCACGCTTTTTGAAACGGATTCCCAAGACATCAAATCGAGACTCTTAGCCATTTGTAAATGTGATCCAACAATATAATAGTTGTCCTCGGTTTTTATGACGGATGGATCATGAACAACTGCCGATTTAAAGATAGGTTGCTCAATTTTCTCTAACGTATCACTCGCGTCTTTCTGTCCACAAGCACTTACTATTACGAAAAAAATGACAACTATTACTATGAAAAAATTTGTTTTTTTCATCTTCTTCCTTTCAAAAAAAGGTTTGGATCCAAAAGATATGATCCAAACCTCTTTATTCAAATTCTAAAAAATTTCTTCCATGGCTTCTTCATGGTATTGGTTCAATTTTTCAGTCAATTCACCAGCAACATCGTGGGCATTGACTTCACCATCAATGATCGCTGATTCAACGTTCCCATATTCGCCACCAAAGTGAACTTCATCCAAATAAGTTTGGAACCCTGGTAAAGTAGCACCACCTAGAGCAACTGGTTCTTTCACATGTTCTAAGAAGTTCTTATAATAATCATTATCTGGCAATTCCGTTGCCACTAAATCCCAACTTTCTTGGTCTTGAGTCAAAGGAAGCGTATCGGCATAAGTGAAGATCTTATCACCATTATCATTTGTTAAGGTACTATAGCCTTCCATTCTAGTAGCAAAACCATCTTTACCCCAACCCATGAATTTTAAAAGTTCATAAGCTTCACGTGGATGTTCTGTTGCCGAAGAAATACTACCGAAGTCCATAAAAGCTGGTTTGTGTTCAGTTTCAGCATTATCGCCTTGAGGAACTGGGTAAGGAACCATATTGATACCTTTGTCAACATATTCATCAGTTGCGAACAAATTTTTGGTCCACCAAGCATCCAATTGCATTCCGATTTTTCCAGTATTGGCCGCCCACAAAGTTCGGTCGCCAAAAGCAGCTTCTGCTTCATCAGTATCAAAGTAAGGCGCATGGACACCAGTACGAACAAACTCAGCTTGTTGTTCCATCGAATCGGCCCAATCTTTAGTCATATCAAATTTTTCGCCATCCCAACCAAATTCACCAATAGCATCTTGTTGGATGATCGGTGCCATCGTCATGATCAAGGTGTAGTCATTGTAGCCATAGATGCCTTGTTCAGGAACCGTCACTTTTTTCATTAAATCAAGCATGTCACTATATTTCCAGTCAGCACTTGGCATATCAACGTTCAATTTATTAAATACATTTTCATCTAAAAAGATCGTATAAGGATAATAGTTACAAGCGGCTGCTAATTTGCGTTCTCCATCTAAATAACCTGCATCTTGCATTGTTTCTAACACATTTTTAGATTCTGGATCGGCTTCCCAATATTCTGTCATATCACCAAGCCAACCATTGACGATCGGTACATCAACATTACCTAAGTACCAGTAAGCATCTGGTAATTTACCTGCATTAGCTAAGTTTGTCAAACCATCATTCCAAGTATCTTGTTCTAATGGAACTAGTTCAACAGTGATGTTAGGATATTTTTCCATAAATTTATCAGCCATGAATTTCTGTAAATTTGGATCCATCCAAGATGCATAGGTCAAAGTGATGTCCTCATCTGTCATCTCTGGTAGATCTGCTGTTACTTCCTCTTTGTCCCCTTTAGCTGCATCTGTTGAATCTGTGTTATCATCTGAACTCCCACAGCCTGTGGCAAACATTGTGGTCAACGCCAATGCACAGCCTAATTTCAACCAGTTCTTTTTCTTCATGTTCGTTCCTCCTAAGTTTTCTATTTTATTTGATGAATCCTTTCCTTACAAAACTTAACCGTGCTTTCCTCAAAGCATTCCCCCTTTTACTTTTTCAAAAGGCTCGCTTATTCTCCCGTAATACCAGAACGATCGACACTTTCAACAAAATAATTTTGTAAGAAGAAATAGGTAACTAATAAAGGGATCAACGTGATCATGGTACCAGCCATGGTCACTCCTTCATTCAATTTATTCGACCCTGCTACATTGACAGGATAAATTGCTTCATAAGCATTTTGGAACTGTTGCAATTGCGTCAACATCGTGGTCCATTGTCGGCCACCTGAACCATTGCCTAAATATAGATTAACTAAATAGGTCTCATTCCAATACCAAACAAAGGAAAACAGGAAAACAATGATGATCGCAGGAATGGCCATCGGGATCCCTATTTTGAAAAAGCAGGTCCATTCGCTGGCCCCATCAACTTCAGCAGCTTCATACAAAGATTTTGGTGTTTGACGAAAGAACTGATAATAAATCAAGACAAACACCGTACTCTTTATCCCTTGTCCAAGCATGGCCGGAATAATGAATGATTTCAAAGATCCTAATAAACCAAGATCACTATATAAAACATAAGTTGGCATCATCAATACCTGAGGGGGGACAATAAAACTAAAGATCATAAGTCCCATCAAGACTTTTTTAAAAGGAAAATCATACCGCGCAAAGCCATAGCCAACAAGGCCAGTACTGATCACTTGAAAAAAGGTCGGGATCAAAGAAACCACAATACTCCCTAATAACGATTCTTTGATATTCATGACGGTAAAAGCTTGTTTGTAATTGCCCATATAAAAACCAGAAGGTAACCATTTGATCGAGGTATCTAACAAATCATTCAATGATTTAAAACTTGTCGATAACATATAAATCAAAGGGTAAAGATAAATAAAGCCAATCGTAATCAGGAGTAAATAGATGATGCCTTGAATCAGAAATCCTTGTTTATCATTGGTACCTAAGGCTTTCTTTTTTAGCTTAAGGCCTTTGTTTTTCCAAGAAATGGTCTTCTTTTCTTTTTTTGATACATGACTAGATTCCACTTTCTAGGCCTCCTTTCCTCTTTTTCTTCAACGTCCTTCTTTGGGTCTTTGGCTTTTTCTTCTTTGATCGCTTAGTACCTGTCGTTGAACTCCCTAGCAGCAAACCTACTCCACCTAAAATCACCAAAATCACCAGAGAGTACATCCAAGCCATCGCAGACGCAAAACCATAACCACGTGTGGCTGAAAACATATTGTTATAAATCAAGTTGATAATATTATTTTGACCACTATTGGCAAGAGTAACCAATGTATAGATAGCATTAAGTAAAATCATTGGTTTTAAAATAGGTAAAGTGATCTTCCAAAAACATTCCCAAGCCGACCCACCATCGATTTTTGCCGCTTCATAAAGACTTCGATCGATCTTTTGTAAACCAGCAATGAAAATCAGGATCTGGACGCCAGAATACCATAACACGATGATGATTTCAGAAAAAAGACTAGAGATCGGTGAGACCAGCCACGTCGGTAAAAAAGTATTGAGTAAATTACTGATCGTGCTTTGATCGATCATGGGAATACTAGTTGCACCTTGATTGATCAATTGATCCATGATCGGCCCACTTGCAATAACAACGGGTAGGAAGAAAATCGTCCGAAAACTGCCTTTAAACTTGATCTTGCCGTTTAATAACAGGGCAATGATCAACGAAAAGACCACTATCACAGGAAGTCTTAACAAGGTGCTAATCAGAAAACCGATCAATTCTTGGACAAAGTTCATATCTTTTAACCAAACGTTTTGATAGTTCGCCAGGCCTACAAATTTAAAGACTCTGCCAGTTGGCCTCATGCGGATCACGTTCAAACTAAAATAGAAGGATTGGCACAAAGGCCATAAAACAAATACCAAAAAGCCGATCAACCATGGGAGGATAAACAAGAAGCCGTATTTTGCTTTACGTTTTTTTAAACTTTTTTTACGTTTCATTGTGACACCACCTTATATGAATAACCAGTAACTTCTTGGCCGTCGATCGTTTGCGCTTGATCAGTATAATTCAATAGTAATTTTTTTCCATTTTCATAGGTTACGATCACACGATTGTCTTCTACTTCATGATCAGCTATCATTGTAGGACCGATTTCGTTCGTGACTGCTTGTAATTCTTGGTACAAAGCCACAATTTCTTTTTGATAGTTTTCAAATTTTGAACTATAGACATCAGATGAATTCGTATTATTGAGTTCGCTAGGATTTTCTGCGGTCAAAAGATAACTAGGATTGACACCTTGTTCCAGTAATTTTAATTTGAATTCTTGTTTGTTCGCAACAAAATTACTATAAGTTGCATATCTTGGCACGACGCCTTTTAACGCTATTGCAAAAAATGGGATCGAACGATCTTGAAAGACATAGTTTGATGAATCGATCGGTACATCGATCAATCGATCAGTATATTTCCAGAAAGGTTGGATCGGATTTTCTAGCAACAAATCTTGGGTTTGACTAGCTGATTCGATGGCTTCCTGATAAAGCTCCAAGGTATGGTCGCGACCATATTCTTTTCCTCTAACTGAATAAGAAAATAAGTGATTCGTGATACCAGCTAATAGGATTCCTTGTTGATTTTTGATAGATTGACTGTCTATCCGCTCAGTTAATAGCTTTTGGGTTTCTGTCGGTCGTAAATAGTTAAAAGCTTCAAATCTTTGACCATGGACTTCTTCGGTCAATGTTCGTTTATTGAGTTTTGTCATTAAATCGACCCATGTACTATTTTGTGTTTCAGGATTAAAACGTAAGGCATCATCATAAAGATAAATAGGCACTTTCCCTTTATAATTTTCCAATAGTTGATTTAAGGCAGAATTTCCACCTACTTTTTTCTCAGCCTCATAGCTACTTTGTGCATAACCACCATAGATGCCTTTATCCTGCCAACCTTTCAAAGTGACAGTTAAGTCATCAAGGCCTTCTTTTTGCAGGTCAGCTACGATTTGATCGACTTCATCAAAACTTGTCATTGCTACTACGGAATCTTTCAATAATCCCTCTTTGACATCCGCATTCAAGAAATCCAGTTTCATTTGAAAATCATCTGCATGATCTGTGGCTGTCAAGATCTCGTTATCTAAAAGATACGTCCGATAGTTTTTAGCCAAGCCCACATAATCAGCATCCGCTCCTGAGACAAACTTGTACTCTATCTTAGCATCAAAAGAATTACGTTGTTTTTGTCGCACGACCATAGTTCCTTTGTCTTTACTGGTCGATTGATTAAAGAAACGACGATAGGTAAACTTACTAGTCGCCCAATTATAAGGTAGGATCGCTCCATTTGGATAAGCTTCGATCGTAGCATTATTATCGCCTTCTGCCACGATGCCTACAAAACCTAATGCTTTATTGGTATGGACGATTCCAAAGATCGGTGCTGTGACCGTGTTGGGTTCACTCGTTGTCACCTGTCCTTCTTTTAACGAAAGAACATAAGGATCATCGATTCCATAATTGGTGCCATAAACCGGTTCCGAGTAGGGCTGACTATATTGGCCATAATGATCTTTTAGTGAAATCAAAGCACCCGCACCATCCGGGATCACTAAGTAGCCTGGCTCTTCATCCATTTTGGAATAACCTAAAAATGGATATAGATATAAATTCCCAATGGCGAACTTTTCATTTTCCTCTTGGATCGAGTCAGCAGGAACTTCAACCTGTAGTCCTTGGTCATCTAAAGTCACTTTTAGATCAAAAGAGATCCCTAGGTCTCGAAAGTTTAAATGCGCATTAAACCCATTATCAGCAACATGAACTTCTTTAACTAAGTCCGCACTTTTCATATCGGCCTGACTATAAACGATATTGGTACCTACCAAATATTCAATGACTACAGGAGATTGGACAAAATTACTCCATTTTTCATTACTCTTCTCAGGATTTTCAACCGTGGAGTACATGACCGCACCACTTTGTTTTTCTCGAATAATGATCGATAAATTTTCTTCCTTTAAATAAAGTTGATATTGGCCGTTTTCGGCTATTTTTCGATGGTCTTCTCTCCATACTCACTTCATCACTGACAAAGTTTTCTTCGGGTTCTTCTGTGATCTCCTCTTCACCTTCAACCGTGGAGTCTTCAGTTGTCTCCGTTGTTTCCTCACTATCCACCGTGAGGCTCGGATTAGGATTGGTGTTTGTCATTGGTGCTTGAGATGTCGTTTTCTCTCCTGACGTTGCCACAAATAAATAGATTGTGACACCCACCACCAGGACAACATATAAAATCAACCGTAAGTTTTTTTTCAAAAATGCTTTAATGTCCAAAACGATGCACCACCTCTCCATATAGGGATGAAATAAAGGAAAATAGTTGTTGGAACAAAGAATACAAAATAAACACTGATAAAGCAGCAATAAAGAGCGTAAAAGCACTCAAGAAGATGATTTTTACTGTTTGTCGGAAGCTATATTCATTCAATTCTTTGATCGATAAAAAGAACAAAACGATCATCCAAGTGTAGATTACTATATTGGCCATTTGTAAAACAAATGATTCATTTAAAGTTAACCCATTGCTTACCAAGATCACAAATGGTTTGATGAAAATGTAAGGACTCAGGCTGTAAAGAAAACCATGCAATAATTGTCTGAAAGTCGCTGATCCATCAGAAATCGTACATACCAGATAAGTCGCTATCACGACAGCGAAAAAAATCAGTGATACAAAACCAATATCTTGTAGTAAGGTATAGACACCGTCTTTGGTATAGCGGAATACAAAACCGCTATAATATTTGTTTACAATATAGATAAATAGGGCGATGATCCCAATGATAAAACTAGAAAGATAACTAGTCCTTTTTTCTTTACGAATACCATAAGTTCCATCTAGAGGATGTAACCAATAATAACCTAAAAAGCGAATTTCTTTGACTAGCTTAAGCGAAGTAAAGCTATGCCAATACTTACGAACAGTATGGCCCATTTTGGTCTTAAATAGCCATTTTTTGATAACTTTAAATAAAATGAAAATAATGATAAGCGCAGCCATGACATGGATCACATTTTCCCGTATCCAAACATTACGCACTTCCCAGAAAGCATCGGAATATCCTGATTTATCCTTGGCTCTTCTAAATGACCGCATGGCCTGCGGATAATTTTCTTCTTTATAATAAGCTTCACCGATCCCGAGGTTGGCAAAATCAAATTGCGAGTTCATATTCAAAACCTCGGTCCAAGGTTCTTTACTTTCAACATAACGTCCATTTTGATACAAGTCTAAAGCTTGATGCAACGTGTTCGTAAACTCTGTCGGAGTAAATAGTTGAATTTCATTCTTCTTTTCATCCAAGGTATAGATCGTATCTTGGTCATCAACTAAAATTGCCGCTCCTTTACCTAACAAGCCACGTCTTTGTTTGCCATCATCTTTCCCAGCTAACATGAATAAAAATTCGCCTTCGCTCGTATATTCATAAATATAGCCATCTTCCCCAAGGACAAAGATATTATCGAATTGACCGATAGCAATACTACTTGGAAAATAAATATAATTGTCTTGTAGAAGGTTGGTGCCCCCCATATTTAATTTCTTGATGACATTACTTGAATTTTCATTCGGAGTGACGGTATAAATAAGTCCCCGTTCGTCGATCGTCACATTAGCCGCACTGTCTGGTGTCGTACTTAACATCTTATCAAGTTGTTCATCAGAGAAAATCAATTTACGAAACGATGTCAATAAACTATTAGAAGTCGCATTAGGAGCAAAGTAGCCTAAGAATTCACCCTCCACATCTTTGTTTAACATGATTAACCCGTTGTTATTTCCACGCGATAAAGCATAAATATTGCCTCTAGAATCAACGGTCAATTTGGTGGGCGTGAAAGTTGCCTTTTCGCCAAAGGACAAAGACTCAGGTTTTTCAAAAGTATGGATCAGTTGATCCTTATCGTCGAATAGAAAAATCTTATTTGCAGAATCATCGGCTACATAGAGTTGGTTCTCTTCATCGACAAATAACCCATTAGGATGGCCAAAATCTGGGTGTTCTATGATGCGGTTTAGAGACCCATCTTTAGCGATAACGACGATCCGATTATTACCTGCATCAGCGATAAAGATATCTCCATTTGGGCCAAACTTCATATCAGCTGGCTTATTTAAGGTCTCACCATCAAAAACAGAGAGTGTTTTCATCGCTGAATAGGCGTCTTGAGTTTGGACAAGGTCGCCATACCCGTTTTCCGTAAATGTTTTAAAAACATCTTCAGCTCGTACATTCCTTGGATCGACAAAAAGAGAGATAAATAGAATGACAAACGCTACAAAAAATGTGGTAACACTTTTTCTTTTCACAATATCTCCCCCTATTTCAGTCCAGAATGTGACATAGTGTTCATCACATTACTTTGTAAAATGATAAATAAAAGCAAGTTTGGTAAAAACATGATCAATGAAGCTGCCGCCGCGATCCCTTGCCCAACGACATTATTTGTTTGAGACGCAAAGGTATTTAAATAAAAAGCCAAAGTTCGTAATGAATCACTTGTCATATATAATTGCGAGGTTTCGATATTGTTCCAAACGCCTTGAAAGACAAGTAAAGCTGCGGTGGCGATGGCAGGTTTGGTCAAAGGGATAATGATTTTGCGAAAAATCGTAAATTGATCGGCTCCATCAACGATTGCCGCCTCGATCAATTCATCTGGGATTTGGTCGATAAATTGCTTGATCAAAAAAAGTCCCACTGGCATGGCTACTAAAGGCAAGATATGTCCCAAATAATTGTCTTCTAAATGTAAGACATTGATCACCAAATAACGGGGAATCATCACCGCTGTCGGAACAAACATCAACGCTGCATTATTGATTTCCATTCCTGCATTTTTCAACTTGAAATCCAACTTTGATAAGGCATAAGCGGCTAAAGATGAAATAAATACTGAGAAGAAAACGACGATCACTGTGACTACGATCGAATTAAAGATATAGCGACTCAAAGGAATATTGGATAATTCTGCTGCTTTAAACAAATTGTTGAAGTTCTCAAAGCTCGGTCGCTGTACGAAAAAACGCGGTGGAAAAGCAAACAGTTCTTGCATCGGTTTAAAAGCATGATTAAAGATAAAAATAATTGGTAACAACATAAAAGCCACAAAAGGAGCTAAAATGATGTAAAATTTGATTTGACTTTTGTCAAACTTTTTGGGGTTGATCCCACTTCTTCTTACAGACACACTTAAAACTCCTCTCTTAGCCAAATAGTTTTTTAGCAAAATATGAAAAGACATAGATCATAAGTAATAAAACAACTGAAACAGCGGCCGCATAGCCCATTTCATAGCGTAAAAAGCCGTAATCTTCAATGTGGTTGACGACTAATTGTCCTGCATATGAACCAGTAACCGGATTGGCACCAGTCAATTGGGTCCCGATCAAACCATTTGAAAAAGCATTGACTATTGCCATTACGGCACCAAATAGCATTTGTGGCTTCATTGATGGAATCGTGATATAGATCAATTCTTGGAAACGATTGGTGACCCCATCGATAGCCGCTGCCTCATACAACTCTTCGTCACCGTTCAATACGCCGGCCATCATGGCCAAAAAGCCAACTCCCATACTGCCCCAGAGACCAATCAGGATCATGATCGGCAAGATAAATTTTGAATCGGTGGTCCAAATGATTGGATTGTTGATGATCCCTAATCGCATCAAGACACTATTGATATATCCTGAAGAGTTCCCGCTAAATAGGATCCGCCAAACAACTGTCATTGCGACCCCAGAAGTCATTGAAGGTGAATAAAAAATCAAAGCCAAGATCGTGCGTGGGATTTTAGGAAGTTGCGCTAACACCCAAGCCAGTAAGAAGCCTAAAATATACCCTCCTGGTCCTACAATAACAGCAAAAACGACAGTATTAGGTAAAACATATTGCATAAAGATCTCATCTTGCGTCAACAAGTTGATATAATTCAAAAAGCCAACAAATTCCGGTTTTTGAATCGTATTAAAATTGGTAAACGAAAGACCGATCGCAATCACTACCGGAACCACGATAAAAACTAAAAACATGAGGATGTAAGGAAGTAAAAATAGGTAAGGCGTTTTCTTTGTGTGTTTCACTTTACTTATCCCCCTCCTTTTCTTCTGGCATTGGATAAGGTAAGATCATCTCGCCATCCGAATAATACCCGAATTCTTCTAACTTTCGTAACGTTTCACGGTTGATCCGCTTTGTAGACAAATCAATGGCCTTTCTCAGATTTTTACCATCCACGACTACAGAATTATAAACATTACTTACTTCACGTTCAGTCATGTAAGACCCTAAAACTCGTGGGACTTCCTCGATCCATTCCGACTGGGCCAAGATCACATTCTTATCGGTCGATGGCCACGGCAATTCTTGGAAGGCCTTTTGATTGGCACTATTCCACATATATTCATTGCCATAAGTCATTTGTAAATTAGTCCCGAATTCTTGTTGGACAGACGCTGACAACCACCACTGCATGAATTGCCAAGCATCCTCTTGATCTTCAGAACTTTCAAACATGATGGCACTTTCAGCTCCGCCTGAAGAAAAACGTTCGACTTCACCTTCACTATTTTCATAGCCTGGCATCAGAGCGATATCCCACACATTGGCGATTTCAGGAGCGGCATTTACGATCAGATTATAATTGCCATAATCAGCAACACCGATCGGTACCGATCCATCACGAAATTGTTGATAAAAGCTAGGAACATCTTTAGGCATATTATAAATCGTAAACAGATCTGTCAAAGCTTGCATCCCATCGATCGTTACATCTTTATTCAAGCCCGTTTTGGTAATATCCTCGGTGTAAAAGCTGCCGCCATTTTGATAAACGACTGGCATGGTCCATGGAAAGATCTTAAAAGAAGTCCCTAAAGTTGCTGTCGGATAAAAGGCACTCATGCCGCGTTGATTTAGCGCCGGCAACATTTCGATCAAATCTTCCATCGTATCCGGAACCTCAAGACCTAACGATTTCAAAACATCGGTACGATAAAACAACACGTAAAAATTCATTGTTTCTGGTATTGCAAATACCTTAGACCCGATCATCGCTGGTTTCAACAATTTTTCTGGATATTCCGTCATCAGTTCTTCATAACCGTCAAACTGTGAAAGATCCACCAAAGCATCCCGGATCCCCATATCAAATGGCATTGCATAGTTCACACCTAAAGCCACATCAGGCGCTGTACCAGAAGCATTAGCCAAGATCAATTTATTGGCATCAGGCATCAAAGATAGATCCACTTTGATCCCAGTCTGACTGGTAAAATCTTGATCGACCATTTGCTGCATCATTTCGACATATTGGCGTGGACGATTGACCCAAACTTGGATATTATCAGATTCCGAATCCACTGTATAATCTTGTTGTCCAAACGAATTGACGAATCGTTTAAAGGAATTAGAAGCTTTATTGAACAATCCAGGCTTGTCAATTTCTGTTTTTTCGGCCTGATGGAAAACAAGTTGATCGATAGAAAGTCCGTGATTTGTCGCATCCTGTAAAAGAGTGGCCAAATTTGCTGCGATTGATCCAGCATCTTTTGATAATTCATTGATGCGATTAGCTAATTTACGTGGCTTTTCTTGTAACGCTTCCAACTGCTTTCTAGCAATCGTCAACTGCGCAAAAGCTCCTGGAGTTTCATCGACACCTGCGACTTCTTGAGTGCTTTTTTCAAATCCTGCTAATTCCTGGGTCCAAGCATCCAACTTAGCCAAAGTGCCTGGCAAATAACTTTCCAAATCGATATCTCGGTTTTTGTCGACATTACTTCCCAATAAATTATCGACTTCTAATGATAAAGCTTGCATTTCTTTGATTATTGCAGCAACTCTGGTCAAAATTTCGCCAGTCGGACTAGCCGTGATTTGTAAACTGACTTGCTGCTTCCCTTTTTCCAAATAAATCGGCAATTGCTGGTCATTTTCCTTATTCAATAGAGTGTATTCTCCAAAAGAACTCCGATAAGGAATCGGCTGGGCTTGTAAACTTTGGCTCGGTATCTCATCATTGATAGCAATATTTACAAATACTGGAAAATCTATTTTGGCATCTTGACGATAGTTTAGAGTCAGATAGTAATAACCGCTCTCTTTTATCTCAACTTCATAGCTGACCTTATCTCCAGCACTAGAAAAAGAAGTTCCATCTAAGAAATTCAATACTCGCTTTGTCGAGTTATAGGGAGTCAAATTATCATCAAAAGCGGCACTAGGGTGAATAGATGAAGCATTTTGTTGTGTGATATTTTCTGCTTCAGTCACAACACGCTTTTCACCGGTTACTTTTTCATCCGGATCAGCGGCAAGATCAAAGGATCCCGTTTCAGTCTTACCTTCGACAGTTAGACTGTGGATCGTGACACCTCCTTCAACGCTAGTGAAAGTCAACGTATTTTCTCCAGCCTGTAAAAGAATAGCTAAAGGTTCTTCCACATAATAGCTGGGGTCGTATAATAAGCTAGACTTACGTTCATGGCAGGCGTTGGCTTTAGGCGCAATTTCATTGCCATAGCGATCTAATTCAACCTCTGTTCCTAGTTGCCAATTATCTTTAAATTGAAGGTTGGCTAGTTCTTGATAAGGGATATCGCCATTAACACTTAAAGAAATTTGCGTTGGCAACACGCTTTCTGTCTCCAAAGTATAAGAAACATCCAAAAAATATAAAGCCGTTTTAGGAACTTGAATCGTTGTTTCTATACTTTTTTGATTACTGATCGAAAGGTCTTTGTCCATTACCTTCTCTTGCCCATCAAAATATGCGACACTCGCATTTTCTTCAATAAAAGAATGATAGGTCGTATCTTCATCTGCCAGAACAACTAGTGCTGTTGGCGTGATAAATATAAGCGTCCCAACTACGCCTCCTAAACAAACGTTTTTTATAATGTTCTTTATCGATTGTTTTAACACAATTTCTAGGCCTCCTTTTTTGGAAACTTCATTTTTTTAAGAATTTGATGCGCTACAAAATAATGGTCAATACCTTCTTTTTTCATTGATTTTACGGATTTTATATTGATCTACTTTAAATTCACGTTGCGGATCCAATAGTCCATTTACTTCTTGCTCGACATCCGTCAGTTGCGTGTAACAGTAGCCCACGATATAAGGAGCATTCTGAATCGCTTCATGGATTGCCGCAAAGCGTTGCATAAATTGCTCTTCATCTTGCACCTTACGTCCGTATCCCCATTGATCATTATCTGTTGTTGAAAAAGCAATACCACCAAATTCAGAGATAAGGATCGGTTGCCCTTGATATTCAAATCCTTCAGCAAATATGTAGCGATCAGGATTATATTGTTGATTCGCTTGTAGAAGCTGCTCTTTACTTTCGTAGCGTGCCTTCAATACTGCTCCTAACTCCTCATAATCATGCAAAGTAATAATATCAGAGATCGTATGCTCCCAACCATCATTGGTAATAACAGGCCGTGTATCGTCTAAAGACTTGGTCAAATAGTAGATAGCTTCAGTAAAGGCTTGTTGCTTACGGTCGTGTAAAATATTGCCGACACCCCAAGATTCATTGAACGGGACCCAAGTAATAATTGCAGGATGATTATAATTTTGAAGAACGATCTTTTTCCATTCAGCGGTAAAAAGCTCGATAGCACGATCATTAAAGTTGAACGTGCTTGCCATTTCTGACCATACCAACATACCTTTTTCATCACAGAGATATAAAAAACGCTCGTCTTCAGTTTTTTGGTGTTTTCTAAGACCGTTGTAGCCTAATTCTTTCGTGCGATCGATATCTAATTCCATCGCGTCTACAGAAGGTGGTGTGATCCCTGAATCAGGCCAGTAACCTTGGTCTAAAATCAAACGTTGATACAGTTGCCGATTATTTAATAAAATCTGCCCATTTTTCACTTCGATCTTACGCATACCAAAATAGCTTATAACTTCATCTAGCAAATCCCCAGTTGTATTTTTCAATTTAAAAACAACATCATACAAAGCTGGATCGTGTGGGTTCCATTCGCGAGTGCCCCAACTAGCATCTTCTGGGATACGCGTATCGATTTCAATAGGTACCATGTTATGAGAAATAGTGCCTTGATACTCATTGATGACTTGTCCTTCAAACCAAAGTTGGACCTCTAAAAGATTCTTTTGTGGGACTTTATCAAACCTAGGTTCAAAAATCACTTTGTGCCGGTCTAAATCTGGGGTGATCTTTACATTTTCGATCACAGTATCGGAAAAGTACTGCTGTAACCATACTGACTTCCAGATACCTGTCGTTTGAACATACCAACAACCGAAATTATCTTTTTTCCAACGTTGTTTTCCTCGTGGTTGCTCACAATCCATTGAATCAGTAACTCTTACACTGATACGATTCTTACCCACTTTTAATAACGGTAATTGGCATTCAAAACGTTCATAAGCTCCACTGTGACTGCCCACGACTTCGCCATTTAGCCACACGGTGCAATCATGATCGACTCCTTCAAAAATGATCGCAGTATGATCAGCTTTTGTTACTTCAACTATTTTTTCATACCAAACGATTGCATGATGATCTGGATCTCCTATTCCACTTAATTTTGTTTCATAAGTAAACGGAACTTGAATAGTGTGAGCGTCTGGCAATTTTTTGTACCAATTATCTTTAACACCACGGTCTTCATCATCAAAACAAAAATACCATTCACCGTCTAATGATTCCCAGTCTTTTCTTATAAACTGAGGCCTTGGATGTGTTCTACGGATTTGCTTTAAATTTGTCTTCATATTTTCCTCCACTCAAAAATAGCAATCTATAAATAATGGATTGCTATTTGTTTTTAACCAATAAGTAAAACCAAGAAAATCAAAATTTACTTTTTGATTGACTTTTTTTACTTAGTCATTCTATGAGTAACCTTAGCAATTGATGAAAGGGGTGTCAACAGCTTATGAAAGCCTTTTATCAAAAACAACTTTGCAGTTAACACGCTCACTATTTTCTAACTTTCATTTTTGATAGCGGTAACCAATCAGTTGTCGTCCATCTTATTATTTTTATAAAAATAATTCTCCTGGTTCGCCAAATACTGGAAAACCTGCTTCATTCCAAGTAAGGATTTGCGCATTAGCATGACGATCCGGATTATCTAGTGGATTATTCATATCGTTTTTCTTAGGCCGCGCATGATAAATCAAGACATCTGCCATATCGTCTTCATTTCTGGTAAAGGAATTATGTCCTGGACCAAACAAATGATTTTTTTCGGACGAGACAAAGACAGGTTCTTTTGATTTGTGCCATGAAAAACCATCCAATAAATCAGCCCCTTCGTCAGCCCACAATAAACCCATCGCATAATTTTCATCGGTAGCACTTGCCGAATAACTAACAAAAACTTTTCCGTTTCTGACGATTGCAGCTGGACCTTCATTGACCTTATAGCCAATTTTTTCCCAATCGTATTCAGGGATACTTAATAAGGTTTGCTTGCCTTTCAAACTCCAAGGATCAACCATTTCAGAAATGTATAGATTCGAGTTTCCCGGGATCCGTGGGTCTTGTTGAGCCCAAATGTAATAAAGTTTATCCTGATGTTGCAAAACGGTAGCATCTAAGCTGAAACTTTCAAATTGAGTCATGATTTGCCCTTTTTCGACCCAATCCGTAGTCATCGGATTTTCGTGATCGTTTTCAATTACGAACATTCTATGATGATGTTTTGAATCTCGATTGATTCCATCATCGCTTGCCGCAAAGTAGATATACCATTTATCATGGATATAATGAATTTCTGGCGCCCAAATCAATTGACTCATCAGACCGGTTTTGGGTGCTTGCCAGACCGTCATAATTTCGCCATCTTGTAAGCCATTTAAAGTCTTTGCTCGTCTTAATTCAATGCTTCTGTAACCAGGAACGGATCCGGTGAAATAATAAAATCCGTCTGTATGCTTATAAACCCAAGGATCCGCGCGCTCCCATACGATCGGATTCTTATAATGATTTTTTCGTTGTTCCATGTCTTACCCCTTTTTATTTTAGTTAAATATTATTTATATTTGAATAAATAATACAATTAAATTAAAACGTTGTCAACAATATTTTTATTAATTATTTTTTCTAAAATCAGATTATAAATAAATATTTATATTAATTATAAGAAAACAAATAGATTAAGCTAGCTATTAATTAATATATATGTTAAACTATTTGTAAATATAAACAATAAGGAGCCACCTATGCAAATACAAATCAATGAAGAAGCCTTGCCTGTTTACGAAGCTTTAGCAAGTCCAGTGCGGATAAAAATCATTCAATTACTTTCTAAAAATAAGATGAATATCAAAGAAATCGCTCAGGCTTTGGGACTTAGCAGCGCTATTATCACCATGCACGTCAACAAACTAGAAAAAGCCAATCTGATCAAAACCGAAAAAGTTGGCCAACAAAAGATTTCCAGTTTAAAAGTTGATCGGATTGAAATCAATTTTCCCGAAAAAATATTTAACGCTTTTGATACCAAAGAAAGTTCGATACCAGTCGGTCACTACACTGACTATAAGGTGCAACCAACTTGTGGACTGGCTACGGATGAGTTTTTCATTGGCTTAGTCGATGAACCTAAATTCTTCATGGCTTCAGAACGGATGGATGCCCAGTTATTGTGGTTTACAGAAGGCTATGTGGAATATCAAACGACCAATCTACTGAATCACGATGAAACACTAGAAATGATGGAAATTTCCATGGAGATCTCTTCAGAATTCCCATTTGCCAATAATAATTGGCCCTCAGACATCACTTTTGCTTTAAACGATAAGACTTTAGGAACTTGGACAAGTCCTGGTGACTTTGCGGATATTCGTGGTAAATACACGCCCGCTTGGTATCCTGATAATCAAAATCAATATGGTCTATTAAAAACGATTCGGATCATGCATCACGGGACCTATATGGATGGTGAACCCATGTCTGATTTAACGATCGATGATTTAAACGGCAGCGAAGTCGATTTGTGGAAACTGCGTGTTGAAGTTAAAGAAGATGCCGAACATGTCGGTGGCTGTACCTTATTTGGCAAAGCCTTTGGAAATTATGCTCAAGATATCAAAGTAAAAATTTTCTACAGCTAATAGACCAGCGACAACTTCCGTGAGTGATCTACTGGCGGAAGTTGTTTAAGCTTATTCTATCTTCAACTTTATTTTTCTGAGGACAGAGTAGGTCACCTCTTATATATCAGATGCTTGTGGAGCATGGATTTTTTTTCATCCGCCACATTGATCACTTGTGGGGGCATGGACTCCATTTCATCCTCCACATCTGACTAACAGACTTTCCTTCTTAATCCTATTTCCTTCATTTAACCCAACTTAAGACTAAAAAAGCTGGAGACTTTATCTTGTCTCCAGCTTTTTATCTAGTTACTAAATTTAAATCTTGTTTCGGTGTTGATTGGTTTGTCTTTTTCTAAAATTGGTGAGGTAAAATTAGCTTCATTCATAGCATTTGGAAAATACTGAGTTTCCATACAAATGCCACTATTTTTTTGATACAAGAAGCCATCTTTACCAGCCACATCTTTGACACCGTTGGCCGTATACACTTGTACACCAGGCAAATCAGTATACACTTCCATGGTGATGCCGCTCTTATCACCGGTCATCTTGACAGCTGGTTCCTTTTTATCACGAGTTTCAGCAAAGCAAAAGTTGTGATCATAACCGCCCGCAAAGTTCAATTGGTCAAAGTCAACATTGATATCTTGCCCTACTGTTTTTTCTTGACGGAAATCAAAAGGCGTATTTTCCACCGGAGCGATCTCACCAGTTGGGATCGAGTGACTATCGATCACAGGTGTATAAGCCGGTGCATTCATGTAAAGCGTATGACCTAACACATCTCCTGATGCCTGTCCGTTCAAATTGAAGTAACTATGATTGGTCGGGTTGAAGACTGTCTTTTGATTCGATGAGCCATTATAGGTGATCACAACTTCATCTTGATCAGTTAAGGTATAAGTTACTTCTAATAATAAATCGCCAGGAAAACCTTGGTCTTTGTCAGGACTATTCAACAAAAAGGAAATAGAATTTGTCGCTTCATCAAAATTTTTGACTTCCCATAGCCGGATTTGGTAACCATTCGGGCCACTGTGTAAATTATTTTCACCTTCATTTTTAGGCATTTGGTAGGTCGTGCCATCGATAGTAAATCGGGCACCGGCTGTCCGGTTGGCATTACGACCAACGATTGCTCCAAAATAGGTATTGGTGTTATCTTTATACTCTTCTGCAGAAGCAAAGCCCAAGACAACATCTTGTAAGTCCCCGTTTTTATCGGGTACCCATAAATTGATTAGATGTGCTCCCAAGTCTGTGACGACTAACTTTAAGCCGTTTTTATTCTCAAAGGTATACCGTGAAATTTCACTACCATCTGACATCGTTCCAAATTTTTCTTTGATCATTTGTCTGCTCCTTGTCTGTCAAAACGTCTTGAAACTATTTTGTGACTACGACCACATCATAAGGATGTAAGACTGTTTCAACTGTTAATGGTTCATTTTTCAGAAGGTCGCATGTTCCAGCAAAAGATTGAGGAAGTTTTTGATCTTCTTTGGTGAAATTGATGATGAAATAAAAATCTTTGCCCGCTTTTTGACGGCGCGTGATTTCTAAAGAACTGTCTTCATCAGTAACTTTTTTCACAGTACCATCATAACATACTTGATCTAAAATTTCAGAAAGAGTTTCTGAATCGAGTTGTGTGCCGACATAATAAGCTTTGCCAGTTCCAAAAGTATTGCAAGTGGCTACTGGTCGACCTTGGTAGAAATTACTCGTGTATTCACCCAAACTTTCAGCTGTCTCCAGATGGATGATATCACTTAATAAAGTGCTCTTACCTTTATGGCCATTTGAAAGAACGATATCGTTACTTTGCTCAGGTGCTAGGGCGTCGATTTCTTCGGCCCAGATCCCAGTCACTTTACGCAGTGGTCCTGGGTAACCACCTAAATGGACATTGTCCGATTGATCCACGATCCCACTCATGAAGGACGTGACAAAACGACCGCCATTTTCAACAAATTTTTCAATGCTTTCGGCCATTCCCTTTTTCACCATATACAAAACAGGCGCTACAACCACTTTATATTTTGATAGATCCGCATCAACTGAGATCATATCGACCGCAATATTACGTTCATAGAAATAGCGATAATATTGATGGATCTGATCGACATAATAGAGGTCTTTATTGGGGCCACTAGTATATTCTAGCGCCCAATAGTTGTCCCAATCAAACATGATCGCCACTTCAGCTGGATTGGTCGCTTCTAATAAAGTATCGCCTAGGCTTTCCATTTCGTGACCTAATTGGGCCACTTCGCGGAAAACGCGCGTGTTTTCTGTGCCAACGTGTTCGATAACAGCACCATGGAATTTTTCACAGGCACCGATGGAACGACGCAATTGGAAGAATTGAATAGTGTCAGCACCGTGGGCAATGGTTTGGAAACTTTGCGCCCGCATTTGGCCTGGTTTTTTCAAAGAATTATACGGTTGCCAGTTTTGTTGACTGGGGGTTTGTTCCATCAACATGAAACTTTGATTTTTAAGGCCGCGCATCAAATCATGTGTCATCGCAGTCCTACTCCAAGGCGTGTTATAACTTGGATAATTGTCCCAAGAAACAATATCCATTTCTTTGGCCCATTTGAAATAATCCAAGCCTTTAAAAGTGCCCATCAAATTGGTCGTGATTGGTGTTTCTTTGTCATATTTACGAATGGCCGCTTTTTCCATTTTAAAATTTTCTAACAGACTATCCGACATAAAACGACGATAATCGATCGAAAGTCCGGCAAAAGCTGAGTTCCTATCATCCATGCCATCGCCTAATGCATTAGGCACGACGATTTCGTCCCATTCGTAAACAGTATGGCCCCAAAACTCCATATTCCAAGCTTTATTGACAGCATCGATCGTCTGATATTTCTTTTGAAGCCAGACACGAAAAGCCTTTTCGCATTTTTCGCAATAACATTCGCCGCCATACTCATTGTTGATATGCCAAATTTTAACGTTAGGATTATTGCCATAACGTTCGGCTAGTTTTTCAACCAAGTGCGTAGCATATTTTTGATAAACCAAGCTATGCGGACAAGCATTGTGGCGTTGACCAAAACGATGTTGGTGCCCGCCAAAATCTACTCGGCCAACTTCGGGATACTTTTTAAACATCCAAGCAGGTAAAGCAGCTGTTGAGGTTGCCAAAACGATGTCATAATTTTCTTTTGTCAACATGTCGATCACTTCATCTAATTCATCGAAATAGTAAACTTCTTCACTGGGCTGGATCTTGGCCCAAGAAAAGACATTGATCGTCGCTGAATTGATTGCTGCATCTTTAAAGATCCGCATATCTTCTTGCCAAACCTCTTTTTCCCATTGGTTGGGATTATAGTCACCGCCATATAACATACGTGTCATTTTTTTCATAACTTTTCATCCTCCTAAATTTTCTTTATATTTATTGTAATCGGTCACAGACAAAAATTGTATAATATGATAAACTTAAAAATATAAGATTACGAAACAAGGAGATACTTATGCCTATTTATTTTAATACCGCCAGTTCTCAGTTAGCCGTAAGCCTGGAAAGCATTGGCAACAAGTGGCCGCAAGTCAGTGTCCAACGTGCTTCGGGCCATCCGCTCTATCATTGGCTCCAAACGGAAACAGGATGCGGTGAAATTTGGATCGAAAAACAACAAATCACCTTATTACCAGGGCAAGGGATCTTGATCGCCCCTTTTGTGCCACATGGCTACTATCCTAAAACTGCTGACTGGCAAACGAATTTTGTTACTTTTGACGGAGTTTTAAAAAATGAATTCCGCAAAATTTTACGCAATGATTCGTTTATTTTAGCCCAAGATTCCGCCGTATTTTCTTACCAGAAACAAGTGGCTCACATGATTTACTTGCATCAGGAAGAGCACAATTCAGTCGAACTATCGGTAGCTTGCTATCGTTTTTTGACGATACTCAGTCAAGGGCAACAGCCTGTCGAAGAGCATGAATTATTTAAAAAAATTGTCCAACCCGGCTTAAAGATCATGCAAACGCAGTTTCAAGAAAATTTGACGATCGAACAAATTGCCCAAAGTCTCTATATCAGTCCCCAATATTTTAGTCGGCTATTTAAAAAATTCGTCGACCAAAGTCCCTATCAATACTTGATCGATATTCGGATCCGCCATGCCAAAGAGCTATTGGTCAACGAGCCTGATTTACCGATCCAAATCGTTGCTCTCAAAGTCGGCTTTGAATCTGTTAGTCAATTTATCGAAGTATTTAAGAAAAAAACACAGTATACACCAAGAAAATTCCGCCAACTGTATTGAATGTAGAAAATTTTATGAGCTTTCTTGCCTAAATGTACAACCGATTTCCATTTGCCTTGTTTAAAACCGCGCTTCCTGAAAAAAAGATCAGGAAGCGCGGTTTTACCTATTTGATTGGTTGTCCTAAATCCGGTTCATCTGTCAGCGTGATCTGATCAGCCACTTTGCCATCACTCTCAAAAACAATGATTTCATTTTTACCTTCAACAAGTAGTGGTGCTGGGACATACAACCGTTTTTGTGGCCCGATTTCCCAGAAACGACCGATATTAAAGCCATTGACGGTGACAAACCCTTTGCCGAAGTCTTCCAGATCAATGAAAGTATCGGCAAGTTCGGCAAGTTCGATCTCAAACTTACTGAAACTTGGCTGACCTTTGTGATAAGCACGGTCAAAAGCGATGTTTTCTAAATGATCCATTGGTAACGAATAGATTTCCCAATCGCTTTGAAAAGCATCGTTGACCATGACACCATCTTGGATCCCTTTTTGCTGATGGTTCATCTTCACCGAATAATTGACCCGTCCCATGTTTTCTACCAAGATCCCTAAATCATTTTCAGTTTCAGTCAAAATAAAGGTTTCCTTTTGACCGATTTCATGGTCATATTGAATCAACTTGAGTTCGTCATTAATGAACACATGAGCACGATCCATACAAGAAATCAAACGAAAATCATACACTTCTCGAGCGGGTCCCAGAGAGCTCTTGTAATAAATATAGCCCATGCCTTGATCGACATCTTCCATTGCTAAAGGATAAGGTGATAGAAGCGGTTGACTCAAGGTTTCTAGGGTTTCAAACAAAGACACTCGCTCACTGACGGTCACTTTTCCATAGTTTTTTCTCGTAATAGGGATCGTCAACGGAAAATCAGGGATTTCTGCCACTTGACTGATGGCTTTTTGAAAAGCTTTATATTTCGGCGTGATATCGCCCCACTCAGTGAGAAGCGCATCATAGTCATAGCTTGTCACATCGGGTGACAATTTCTCATAATAATTGGCACCACTGGTAAAGCCAAAGTTTGTCCCCCCATGGAACATATAGATATTGACCGAACCCTCTTGTAAAATATCGGTTAATTCACGCGTTGCATCCGCCACTGAAGTGGTGTGATGGCCTTCATCCCCCCAAGCATCGAACCAACCGATCCAAAATTCCATGACCATGAGTGGTTGTTTCTTGCCTTGAAAGACTCGCAAGCGTTCAAAGTTTTCTTTGATGTTCGATCCACAATTGATCGTAGGTAAGGCCAGATCAGGAATGGCACCGTTTAAAAGCATATCGCCCCAAGGCCCATCTGAAGTCACAAAAGGAACAGTGACACCATTTTTACGCATCAATTCAGCTGAATAACGCATGTATTCTTTATCTTTGGCATAACTTCCATATTCATTTTCGACTTGCATCATTAGAATCGGACCACCGCAAGTGATCTGTAAGTCGATAACTTCTGAGAAAAGTCGTTCAAAATAAGTAGCAATTTTTTCCAAATAAGGGGAATAACTCAGTCGGACCTTCATTTTCGGATCTTTGATCAACCAATACGGCAAGCCACCGAATTCCCATTCGGCACAAATATAGGGAGCCGGTCGCAAGATCACGTAAAGTCCCACTTCTTGTGCAGTTTGAATAAACATTCTTAGATTCAAACGACCGGAAAAATCAAAGGTTCCTTCCTGTGGTTCATGTAAATTCCAAGGCACGTATGTTTCCACCGTATTACAGCCCATCAACCGCAATTTTTCCAGTCGGTCACGCCAGTATTCAGGCACGACTCGGAAATAATGGATCGATCCAGAAATAATTTTAAAAGGTTGACCATTTAAATAAAAATCGTCTTTGATTTCAAAGGTTGTCATTTTTTTGCCTCCAAACTTTCTTCTTTCCTTCAGTTTACTTGATTTTCCTAAAAATAGTAAGCGAGGATGAACCAAAAAATATCACTTAATGAAACAAAACAGCCGAACCTTTGACAAGTTCGACTGTTTTACTCTAACTAAATAGATTGCTAAAGAACGATCGGATGCTTTCCCACAAATTAGCAAAGAAGCTTTTTGATTCTTCGCTGTTCAATTTATCTTTGGCATTGTTGATAAAATCAGCGCCATTTTCCATCAAGTCATCTTTTAAAGAAGTCAATTGTTTGGTGATCTTGGTATCGTTCATGATCGGTGCCTGCGAGAAATCATACATGATATTAGTCAAGGAGTTGATTTGATCGCCATTTATGACATCTCCCAACCCTTGATTATTGAGTTGTTCAACGACAACTTCTTTGACGCGCTCTTTGCCTTCTGTTTCATTCATTTTGGCCAGTTCTTCTCTGATTTTTTGCAATTCTAATTTGATATCAGCTAAAGCGACGGCTAGATTATCATCCGAAAAATCTTCTTCGCCTTGATTGGCCTCGGTAATTTCTGACACGACTGAACTTTCTTCCTGAGCCACTTCCCGATTTTTTGTCCGTTCGGCTTCTTCTTCGTCCGTTTGAGCGGGATCGACTTCATCATAGATTTTATAAATACCGGCTAAAGCACCACTCCCATCCATGACTCGTACCGAGGCAATGCGGATATCAGCATCATAAACGCCACTTGTGATGGCGGCATTTCGATAGTTAGCTTCAGTCCGTGAAGTAATGGTATTCGGTGTTTCGATCGTGACATTGACTCCAGAGCCTTCGTCGGTCCGTACCATATAAGCACTTGAATAGGCTTTGGAATCCGAAGTAAACGAGTCGATATCCGTTACATATTTGACTAAATCATCGCCATCGACAATAAAGGTATTGTATAATTTTTCAGTTACTTTTAATTTATCTAACGTTTGTTCCTGCTCAGCTTCTGTCAAGCCATTTCCTAGCGCTACACTAGGGATATCCCAACCTTCATCTTTGGCTTTAGCTGTCATATCAGCTTGTACGATCCTAGTATTGCTCGCAAGGACCCCTAACAATAGTGCACTTATTAAAACTTTTTTGATTTTCATCGTATCGACCCTTTCCTACTCACTTTTCCTTGATTATACTGAATCATCAAGACGATTTGAACAATAATAACAAAATTAAAGGATTTATTAGGAATTAGACTGATTGCTGTTATTGTAATTTATCGATCTAAGGTGTAAGATCATGATCCCTTTCTTGCTCTGGTCCAAATTATAAAGATAATTTCCCGTTATATGCCAGTTTGGGATTAACTATCGTCTTTATATGACGCTGCTTTTCTATTTTAACGTCACTTCACACCTACGTTTATCTTCTTCTATTATTAACTCCTGCCTTATTTCTTAAAACTGAAAAAAAAGAAATAATTAGACATATTGACAAAAGAACGGACTTATTAGTTTATGTCCGTTCTTTTGTACCAATTCTTTTTAATCATTATGCGTCCTTACTTATGAATTCTTGATATCTTCCATAGGCCATAACTCATAGTTACTCGCTTTTTGATTTCGGGTGTTTTTCATGCCATCTTCTCCCTCACAGATCCCTATACCTTCTTGGGTTCTTTCCCACCAGAAACTTAACGATCAAACGCTTTTTCAAACCAATAAAACTGCTACACCAAGCTTTGAACGATGGCAAAAAAATATACTTCCTTAATAGTCAAAAAAGCCTCAGAAGGACAATACACCCTTTCTGAGGCTCCTCTTTTTTCTTATTTGATGATGACTGTTTCTAGGTCAACAAGTTTAGCCCAAGTTTCAATCTGATCAGAGGTCAAATTCAAGGATAGGACCGTATGATGGCCACCGCCAGCTTGGATCCAGCTGCGAACACCATTATAAAAGTCTGGTTTTGGTGTCCACATCACACGTGCTACTGGAAGTTTTGGTGCCGCTGCTTCAGGCGTGAAGGCATCCACTTCATTGATTAACAACTTATAGTGAGTCCCAAAGTCAGCCATTGAAACGACTACACCGGCGCCAGCTTTACCATCAAAGACTAAACGAGCAGGATCTTCACGATCACCCATTGAAAGTGGGGAAACCACGATTTTGGGTTTGTTGACAGCTAAAGTTGGATCGACTTCCATCATATGTGATTCCAAAATAGCTTCTTTTCCAGCTGCTAATTCATAGGTGTAGTCTTCCATAAAGCCGGTATTTTGATTATGACTCATGATTTTAAGCAAACGATCGATCGCAGCCGTTTTCCAGTCACCCTCACCGGCGAAACCATAGCCCTCCGCATTTAATCGTTGCACAGCCAAGCCTGGTAATTGTTGCATACCGTAAAGATCTTCAAAGTTGGTCGAAAAGGCGGAATAGCCACCAGCTTCTAAAAAGCGTCGCAAGCCGATTTCTTGACGCGCTTGGACTTTGACATGATCTTCCCAAGTCTTATGATCATAATCGCCGTAATCAAAATCATATAATTCTTTATATTCCGCAAATAAAGCGTCGACTTCTGCAGCGGTCACGGCATCGATATATTGCACTAAATCACCAATACCAAAGTAATCGACGGTCCACCCTAATTGGATTTGCGCTTCGACTTTATCGCCTTCAGTCACGCCGACGTTACGCATATTATCGCCAAAGCGCGCTACTTTAAGATTGAAACTTTCATTGTAGGCAACGGCAACATCCATCCATTGGGCGATTTGTTCTTTCACATCATCATTTTGCCAGTAGCCAAAAACAACTTTATTTTTCTTGTTCAAACGGGCGTTGATAAAGCCATATTCACGGTCCCCATGAGCGGATTGATTCAAGTTCATGAAGTCCATATCGATGGTGTCCCAAGGAATACTTTCATTGAATTGCGTGGCTAAATGTAGCAAAGGCTTTTGTAACAATTTCGTGCCTCGGATCCACATTTTAGCTGGTGAGAAAGTATGCATCCAAGTGATGACACCGGCGACTTCATCGCGATAATTGACTTCTTTCATGATCTTCGTGATGACATCTGAGGTCACAGCCAATTCCTGTAAAACGATTGGATAGGCAATTTTGCCGCTCGCGTTCAAACCATCCACGATTTTTTGGGCGTCTTCTTTGACTGAATTTAAAGCTTCTTCCCCATATAAATGTTGGGAACCAACGACAAACCAAAATTCTTTTTTTCCTACTTCTAACATCTTTGTAAAACTTCCTTTCTATTTATTATTTTGCCCGTAATAGGCATTTTCACCATGTTTACGTAAATAGTGCTTATCTAAGATACGTTGTGGCAACTCTTCTGAGAAACTATTCAATTGGCGAGCGATGAAATCTGTTTTTGCCACTTCTTCTAAGACCACCGAATTCATGACCGCTGCAGCGGCATCTTTGCCCCAAGTAAAGGGACCATGACCATGTAATAAAACGGCTGGAACAGCCATGGGATCTATATTTCTTTCCTTAAAAGTTTCGATGATCACTTGGCCGGTTTCTGCTTCATAGCCCCGATCGATTTCAGCTTGCGTCAAATAACGGGCGCACGGAACGGAACCATAAAAGGTATCAGCGTGGGTCGTGCCCATTGCTGGTACATCCAATCCGGCTTGAGCCCAAGCTGTTGCCCAGGTAGAATGGGTATGGACGATGCCACCGACTTCGGGAAAATGACGGTATAAAACGGCGTGAGTCGGCGTATCTGACGAAGGATTCAAATCTCCTTCCACGACTTTGCCATCAAAGTCGCAGACCACCATATCACTTGCTTTCATACTTTCATAATCGACACCACTAGGTTTGATCACAAACAGTTCTTTGTCACGATCCACGGCCGACACGTTGCCCCAGGTATATTTGACCAAACCGTGTTTAGGTAAATCTAAATTTGCTTTAAAAACTTCTTCTTTCAATGCTTCTAACAAAATGTTCTCCTCCTCTTTTTATTTAAAATGATCAACGGCTGCCTGTTCGATCGGCAAACCTTGTTGATAAGTTTCCATAAATTTGTTGAAACCTGTGATATCTGCTTTTTCAGGAGCTAGTGTGACTCCCTTTGCATCAGCAAAGACTCGGTGTTCTAAATAGTGCTCAAGGGGTTCGTCGGTTTCTTTGTTGACCATATAAGCTGCCAATAATGCGATACCCCAAGCACCGCCAACACCAGCCGTCTCCATGACTGTAACTGGTGCTTCCATCACTGCGGCTAAAATCTTTTGGGCCACTTCTGGTGTTTTGAAAATGCCCCCATGACCGACGATCGAATCGACTTGGACTTGCTCTGCATTCAAGATATCCATACCGATCTTCATCGCCCCAAAAGCACTAAACAAATGCATTCGCATGAAGTTGGCTAAATCAAAATGACTATCTGGCGTCCGGACAAAAAGTGGGCGACCTTCTGACAGCTTCGTGATATTTTCACCAGAATAATAGCCATAAGAAAGTAGATCGCCACAATCCGCATCGCCTTTTTGGGCTTGATTGAACAAGGTCGAAAATAATTCCTTATCGGAAATCGGATGGCCAGTCAAATCAGCAAACTCTCTAAATAAGTTGACCCAGGCATTGATTTCTGACGTACAATTATTCGTGTGAACCATCGCCACCAAACTTCCAGCCGGGGTCGTGACCAAATCGATTTCAGGATAGACTTCTGCTAAAGGTTTTTCTAAGACGATCATGGCAAATGCGGACGTTCCAGCCGAAACATTGCCGGTCCGTTGTGCCACGCTATTGGTTGCCGTCATGCCGGTACCCGCATCGCCTTCTGGAGGACAAAGTGGGATCCCGGCTTGTAAAGCACCTGTTGGATCAAGCAATCTTGCTCCTTTTTCTGTCAAATAGCCAGCCGTATCGCCAGCTACTAAAACTTTAGGTAAAAGCTCTTTGATATGCCACGGATATTTTTTTCCAGAAACGACCGTACTAAATCGATCAAGCATTTTGTGATCGTAATCGCACGTCACAGGATCGATTGGAAACATTCCCGATGCATCACCGATACCGAGCACTTTTGCATCGGTCAATTGCCAGTGAACGTAGCCTGCCAAAGTCGTAAAGAAAGTCACATCAGCGACATGTTTTTCTTCATTTAAAATAGCTTGATACAAATGAGCGATACTCCACCGTTGTGGGATATTGTAATGGAACAAGTCCGTCAATTTTTCAGCGGCAACTTCTGTGATCGAATTGCGCCAAGTCCGAAACGGCACAAGTAGTTGATCATTTTTGTCAAAAGCCATATACCCATGCATCATGGCTGAAAAACCAATCCCACCGATTTTTGTTAAGGGCTGCTTTGTTTTCACTTGGTATTCTTCGGCCATTTGGCGATAACTTTCTTGCAGACCGTGCCAAACAGATTCTAGTGAGTAAGTCCAAATCTCATCTTGACGCTGATTTTCCCAATCGTAACCTCCTGAAGCAATCGTTTGAAACGTAGCATCGATCAATACTGCTTTGATTCGTGTGGAACCAAATTCGATCCCTAAAAAAGTTTTTTCTTGATTTACAACCATCTTCCTGTCTCCTTTATCTATTTTTTTCTAACCAAGCAACTGAATTTCCTGCCACAATCGCGGGCTCGAAATAATAATCATCAATCGTTTGTTTTTGTATCGCTTGAATGATTTTTTTCCCAGCCAACTGTCCCATTTTTTCTTTAGGGTGCGTCAAAGTCGTTAATTTGAGAGAGCCGCTATGATTTAAATTGGAATCATCATTGCCGACTATTGACAGATCACAAGGAACACTCACACCAACTTTGGCCAAACGATCGATCAAACGCATGGCCACTTCATCGTTATAGGCAACCACACTCGTTGCTTGCGTTTCGGCTTTTAGTAAATGATCCACAAGCTTTTTTATCGTTTCCTCTCTAGTTTCCGTCGTATAGGTCCAAATATCTGTGGACTCAAAGGTTTTTCCTGCTGCCTCTAGCGCTTTGATAAAACCCTTCATCCGATATTTTCCTTGTAAGTCATCGATTTTAGTTAATAACTGGATATGAGTATGTCCGTGATCCAAAAGATATTTTGTGGCCAAATAACCTGATTTCGTATCATTGACACAAATATGCGGGACTTCTAATTCTTCATAATAGGCATTGAGCATTAAAATCGGGATCTCGCGCTCACGCAGTCTACTATAATAAGCGAGATTAGGATTGTATTGATTGCTTTTAGTTGGTTCAATGATCAAACCAGCTACATTTTGGGCCAACATCCGCTCTAAACAAGCTTTTTCTTGTACCGGATCGTTATTGGTCGTCCCTAACAGGATCGAATAGCCTTGCTTGGTCAATTCTTTTTCTAAGCCGCGCAAAATCGAAGGAAAAATGTAGTCCGATAAATACGTCATGATCACACCGATCGTCTTATTGGCAGGTAAGTTTTTTAAAGCGCGCTTTTCTACAAACGTACCAGCTCCTCGCTCTTTGCGCAAAAGGCCCTCCTCCACCAAGACTCCAATAGCTTGACGCACGGTATAACGACTTAGTGCATAGGTTTCTTGCAAGGTATTTTCAGAAGGGATCATTTCATTCTTTTTATAAACTCCCGAAAAAATATCGTCACGCAGCTTGTCTGCAAGTTGTTCGTATTTCGGTTTCAAATCATCCCTCCTTTGCCTAGTTGTCCGTACAATTAACAGTATAAAGCTTTTTTTATATCTGTCAACGGTTTCAATATTTTTTTATATCTTTCGATCGTCCTTGGTTGTTACAATTCACGGCCACATCAGCCGCTACACTACGAGATTGGTTTGCTTAAAGTCAGGGCCGAAAGAGAACTGCTTGCTCACCGCTTTTGAAACCTAATGATGATTCATAGAAACTTTTTTTCACCAGCTTATATCCAAACTTTTTGAAACACAAAAAAAGACGAAGCTTTAGGCTCCGTCTTGACTGTTTTTATACAGAAAATTACGCTTTGTTAACATTTGTAGCTTGAGGGCCACGTTGACCTTCTTCGATATCAAATGTTACAGATTGGCCTTCTTCTAAAGTCTTGAAGCCGTCACCTTGGATAGCTGAGAAGTGAACGAATACGTCGTTGCCGTTTTCAGCTGTGATGAAGCCATATCCTTTGTCTGCGTTGAACCATTTTACTGTACCTGTTTCCATGTGGAAATCCTCCTTGTGTATATACACATATTTGCAATTACTTGTGAAGGTGAAAATTGGAAGGTGTTGAATAATGAAACAAACTACCAGATTTACCGTTACAAAAACTACAAGTTGAGTATACCACAAAAAAAAGGAATCACCTAGTCTTTTCTAACGAAATCGCTTTTTTATTTTTAAAAGATCTTTTTTTGATCTTTTGCAAAGGAAGTCTCGCTTTTAAAAAAAGCGAGACTCTTTTTTAATATCTTAAGATAGCAATCAAACTTTTTTGCCCGGGTGCATCTTCTTGGTCTAGAACATGGACTTCTCCACCGGCGTGTAAAACATCATCAGCTAAAGTATTCAAGACTTGGCGCCAATCATATTCTTCTTCTGGACTTTCACCAAAACCAGGCGCTAAGTTTGAAGTAGCAATGAATAGATGAGAGATCCTGCCTATTGATGCAGCTTGTTTGATATCAGGCAAAAGATCGAAATTTTTCCGTTCGATCAATTTTTGATAGGTACTGATCTCTTTTGTAGTCAAATCTTTGTTGATCTCATCTGTCCGTTTCTCAATTTGACTGTGCGTTAATTGGGCTGGTGAAGCAGAAATAGCAATAGTAGGGTCAAAATCAGGATTCTTGCTTATCTTTTTAAATAACGTTTGATTTTCTGCTAGAGCAAACAGATAAATCGGCCATTTTGCTTCATTTTCAAATTCATTTCGCAAATAATTATCAACTGCTTGATAATAATTGACCCAATCGATCTCCACTTCTTCATCTTTGGCATTGACACCATGATAAGCCGCAGCATCGCTATTTCCCGCCGATCTAGAATTGATACTTCCGCCCGTCAACTCTTCACCCAGCGCCTTTTTGATATCTGTCGGGGCATCGTCTGGTAACGTCATCTCAGTAAGTTCTTTATTATCCATTTGATACAACTTTATCGAAGTTCGATTCAAAGCAAGCAGGTAATAATGATAATTGTATTGGGCATTTTTTAAGACAGCCAGTAAATATGGCGTGTCACCCACATAATATTGGTCATCGACTGCGATAGACAAACGATGAATAAAGGTTTGTTCGGGAGTTAAAATGAAGGCCACACTTTTCGTTGCTTTGCGCCAAAAATCAGCATCCCCCAAGAGTGTGTCGATTTGTTTTTGGAATACTTGCCATTCCTTGTCAGGGTAACGTTTTTCAAAGCGTCGTTTCGATTCTTTTGCAAAATTTTTGAATTTCAATTGATCTTTTTCCACATTTTGGTGTCCCACATTGGTATTGAGCATGATCGTCACAAATGGTCCGTGGATCTTTTCTGATGTCAACTGGTCTAGCAACTCTTTTTCAACTTTTGCCATAAACTTTCCCTCCTACAAATTTTTACTTCACATATCCATCGTAACATGTAAGCGCCTATCGTCAAACTAAAATGATTTTTTTAAAGAAATTTTATCTGTTCGCCTTTACTTTTTCGAACGTCCGTTTGTATAATAGGAGAAAAGGAGTTCGGTTATGATGGCAGGTTTTGATTATGCACAAGAACCTTTACGAGACATTTTATTCATCGATGTGAAAAGTTTTTATGCGACCGTCGAATGTGCCTTACACGGTTGGGATCCACTGGAAACGATGTTGGTCGTGATGAGTCATAGTGACAATACTGGGAATGGTCTAATTTTGGCTTCCTCACCGAAAGCCAAAGAAGTTTTGGACATTTCCAATGTGACGCGTGCGGATAATTTACCAGATCATCCTGATCTGAAAAAAGTTCCCCCGCGAATGAGTCTTTATATCAAAGAAAATATGAGACTCAATAAACTATTCAAACGCTATGTCGCTACAGAAGATCTGTTGATTTATTCGATCGATGAATCGATCCTAGACGTGACGGCTTCACTAGAGCTTTTTTTCCCAGATCCACAATTGTCTCGTAGTCAAAAGCGCTGGCTACTCGCTGAAAAAATTCAAAAAGAAGTCAAAGACGAGCTGGGATTGATCGTCTCTGTCGGTATCGGTGACAATCCCCTTCTTGCCAAATTAGCATTAGATAATGAGGCCAAACATCAAAAAGAGCACGGCTACAAAACGGAATGGCGGTATCAAGACATCTCCCAAAAGGTCTGGAAGATTACGCCGATCACTGAATTTTGGGGCATTGGAAAACGTACTCAAAAACGCTTGTATAAAATGGGGATCGACACGATCGAGCAATTGGCACACGCAGATGTGGATGAATTACACTACCATTTTGGCGTGATCGGAGAGCAACTTTATTACCATGCCAATGGGATCGATCGGACGATTTTAGCCGAAACATCCCCGCCTGTTCGCGAGAAGTCTTACGGAAACAGTCAAGTATTACCAAAAAACTATAGCGATCGGCAAGAAATCGAACTTGTCGTCGGTGAAATGGCGGAACAAGTTGCGGCACGGATCCGTCGCCACGGTTGTTTGACCCAGTGTGTCCATCTTTATATTGGCACAGCTTATGGTGAGGCAGATAGTGGCTTCTCTCATCAAATGAAGATCACAGCAACTAACGACACAAAGGAATTGAAGCAATCTTGTCTTTATTTATTTCGTAAATATTATAATGGTCAGACCATTCGCCATGTCGGTATCACTTACTCCAAATTGATTTACACTCAAAATCGACAATTGAGCTTATTTGAAAATGCTGAGGAAGCGATCGAACGTGACCATCTGGACCAAGTCATCGATAAGATCCGCGAAAAATATGGCTTTACGGCCATTGTTCATGCGACTAGTAAACTAGACGGCGCCCGTAGCATTGCTCGTAGTCACTTAGTCGGTGGACACGATGGCGGGGCTGGTGGTTTGGATGGTTTATGAAAGTAAGGGTTTTTCGTTTACAACAGTAAACAGTCGTGATAAACTGAAGTCAGTAAGAAATTTATCAATCAAGGAGGAGTTTCAATGAAATCAACTCAAGATGAATCAAAGATATCCGAAGCCAAACATCACGATGTGCAAGAAAAAGCGCATATGAACATGGATCACGGCAAGATGGACCATTCTCACATGGATATGGATCATGAAAAAATGGACCACTCCCACATGAATATGGATCATGGAAAAATGGATCATTCCCACATGGATATGGGGCACGGCGGCATGGACCACTCGATGCATATGGGAAATTTAAAACAGAAATTTTGGATTTCCTTGGTCTTAGCGATCCCGATTCTCCTACTCTCTCCAATGATGGGGCTGGATCTCCCTTTCCAATTTGAATTTCCGGGTTCAGAATGGGTCGTTTTGATCCTAGCTACGATTTTATTTTTCTATGGTGGCATGCCCTTTTTGCAAGGCGCTAAGATGGAACTCTCGCAAAAAGAACCCGCTATGATGACCTTGATTTCACTCGGTATCTCCGTTTCATATCTATATAGCCTCTACGCTTTTATTATGAATAATTTAGTCCATAGTTCTCAGCACATCATGGATTTCTTCTGGGAACTGGCCACTTTGATCGTAATCATGCTACTAGGACATTGGATCGAAATGAATGCCATCAGTAATGCGGGCAATGCGTTAGAAAAAATGGCGGAATTGTTACCTGGATCTGCTTTAGTTGTCGATGAAGCAGGCAATACCAAAGAAGTCGATCTTCAAGACGTGCAAACAGGTCAGCATTTACTTGTCAAAGCAGGTGAAAAAGTACCAACAGATGGTACGATCCTCTCTGGTGAAACCAGTATCAATGAATCGATGGTGACTGGCGAATCCAAAGAAATTGCTAAAAGTGCCAACGATACGGTCATTGGTGGTTCAGTCAACGGTTCAGGGACCATCACGATCGAAGTGACAGGCACCGGTGAGTCTGGCTATCTTTCTCAAGTCATGGCCTTAGTCAGTAGCGCCCAAAATGAAAAATCACGCGTCGAATCTTTGTCGGATAAAGTTGCTAAATGGCTCTTTTATATCGCTTTAGGAGTTGGTATTCTCGCTTTTATCATTTGGCAGATCGTAGCCGGCGACCTCAATACTTCTTTAGAACGCATGGTCACCGTCTTCATTATTGCCTGCCCTCATGCATTGGGACTGGCGATTCCGCTAGTTACGGCACGTTCGACTTCTTTAGGCGCTCAAAATGGGGTTCTGATCAAAGATCGCAATGCCCTTGAAGCTGCCAAAAAAATCGATACGATCGTTATGGATAAAACAGGTACCTTGACAGAAGGAAACTTTGCTGTTAATGATTACCGTTCACTAAATGATAACTACTCTTCCAAAGAAGTACTGACTTATTTGGCCGCTCTCGAACAAAATTCGAGTCATCCGCTTTCTGTTGGTATCTTAAAAGAAGCTAAAAAGCTAAAAATCAAGCTTCCTTCAACTGATTCAGTTTCAAATTTACCAGGTGTCGGTTTAGAAGGAACAGTTGACAAGAAAAAATTAAAAATCGTAAATGTCACTTATTTACGTGAACAACACATTGACTATGATCAAACCTTAGTCGATGATTTCGCTGAAAAAGGTAATTCGATTAGCTTTTTATTAGAAAATGAACAAACAATCGGTTTTATTGCCCAAGGCGATCAAATAAAATCTGGGGCCAAAGCGTTTATCCAAGACTTAGAAAATGAAGATATTCGTCCCGTTATGCTAACTGGTGATAATGAAAAAGTTGCCGAAAGTGTTGGTAGACAATTAGGGATCAAAGATGTCCATGCAGAGTTGAAGCCGGAAGATAAGGCGAAACTGATCAAAGACTTTAAGAAAAAAGGTGAAAGTGTCCTTATGGTCGGCGATGGTGTCAATGATGCTCCAAGTCTAGCCAGTGCCACAGTGGGTGTGGCCATCGGTGCTGGTACCGATGTGGCCATTGATTCAGCTGATGTCATCTTAGTTAACAGTGATCCTTCTGATATCCGCCATTTCTTATCTTTAGCTAAAAACACCCAACGAAAAATGGTTCAAAATCTATGGTGGGGCGCAGGTTATAATATCATCGCCATTCCTCTCGCTGCAGGGATCCTTGCACCATGGGGCCTGATTTTAAGCCCCGCTGTCGGTGCCATTTTAATGTCCCTAAGTACCGTCGTAGTAGCCATCAACGCAATGTTGTTAAAAATCGATTAAAAATTTATTTAAGCTCGGAGCGATCCGAGCTTTTTTATTTTTGCAGATTTTTTTGCAGAAATGATTTTTACCACCACTTTTTCAGGATATAGAAACTAAATCTGCTAGCTTGATTGTTATATGGCTAGCATGATCTTTCCCCATTGAGCCAATAAATAAGCCACTAAGTGTGTTAATCGGTAAATATTATGCGCCAAGCCTTTTCATGCCTTAGCTTCATTTAATAAGGCTTACTTTTATTTTAAAAAAAATTGGCAAAGTTACGAGTCTGAATCCTGGTTTTTAAAATGTAATTACAGCAGACTAACAGACGACTAGAGCAGAGTCACTTTTCTGATACCTAGGATTGTTATTTTTCTAAACCAGCAATAGTAAAAAGCACACCTCTTTTAAGGTATGCTTAAAGTTTATTTTTTATGATTGCGATGTTTAAACAATTGGGTGGCTTTGACCGCCTCTTGCCAACCTGAATAAAGATCATCGCGTTCTGTATCAAACATCTGTGGTTCAAATAAAGTGCCGATGCTTGCCAATTTTTTTAATTCATCCATATCCTTCCAAAAACCAACAGCAAGTCCAGCTAGATAAGCCGCTCCTAATGCGGTCGTTTCCAAATTTTTAGCACGTTGGACTTTGGTGTTTAAGATGTCGGCTTGAAATTGCATCAAAAAGTCGTTATTAGCGGCTCCACCGTCCACTTTTAAAAGCGGAATGGCAATGGTCGCATCTTCTTTCATCGTATCGATCACATCTCGTGATTGATAAGCGATCGATTGTAGGGTTGCTTTAACGAAATCCGCTTGGGTGGTCGCACGCGTTAAACCAAATACCGCTCCGCGCGCTTGGGAATCCCAGTATGGCGCGCCCAATCCGGTAAAAGCTGGCACAACATAAACATCATCGGTGGGCGATTTTTCAGCAATTTCTTCAGAAGACGGTGCATCAGGTATCATTTTTAGCCCGTCACGCAACCATTGGATCGCCGAGCCTGCCACAAAAATACTACCTTCCAAAGCATAATAAATTTTACCATTGATCCCATAGCCGATCGTTGTCAGCAAATCATTATTCGATAATTGCGGCTTTTCGCCAGTATTCATCACAATAAAAGCACCAGTGCCATAGGTATTTTTGACCATACCGGGTTCAAAAGCCAGCTGACCGAACAAAGCGGCTTGTTGATCACCTGCCATCCCAGCGATTGGAACAATGCTCCCATAAAAATGATAGTTTTGGGTCGTCCCATAAATTTCCGAATTACTTTTTACTTCAGGAAGTAGGACGCGTGGGATATCCAAAAGATCTAAAATCGCTTGATCCCAATCTAAATCAAAAATATTGAACAACATCGTTCGACTAGCATTGGAATAATCAGTCACATGGACTTTGCCCCCGGTAAATTTCCAAACTAGCCACGTATCGACTGTTCCGAAAAGCAACTCTCCTTTTTCAGCTCTTTCTTGTGCACCAGAGACATGGTCCAATATCCAGCGAATTTTGGTGGCTGAGAAATAGGCATCAATGATTAGCCCTGTTTTTTGATGGATCAACTCTCCATGTCCAGCTGCTTTCAGCTGATCGGCAATATCAGAAGACTGGCGCGACTGCCAAACCACTGCGTTATAGATCGGTAACCCAGTCTCTTTATCCCAAATGATGGTGGTTTCTCTTTGATTGGTGATTCCGATCGCCTGCACTTCATCAGGACGTATCTGTGATTCAATGAAAGTATCAGCGATCACCGACTGCACCGAATTCCAAATTTCATTGGCATCTTGTTCGACCCATCCTGATTTCGGGAAATATTGAGAAAACTCTTTTTGGGAACTTCCTACATTTTTTCCTTTCTTATCAAATAGGATCGCCCGTGTACTCGTTGTCCCCTGATCGATAGCCATGATATATTTCTTCTCATTCATGCAACTCTCTCCTTCAAATTGGTCACTTTTTAAATAGTATGCCATAGACTTATCAAAAAAACAAAATCGTGTGGATCAGTTGACCTGATAACACACGATTTTACCAATAACTTACTGGGGTAGCTGGATTCGAACCAACGCATGAGGGAGTCAAAGTCCCTTGCCTTACCGCTTGGCTATACCCCAAAAATAAAGGGCGAATAGTGGGAATCGAACCCACGCATGCCGGAGCCACAATCCGGTGCGTTAACCACTTCGCCATATCCGCCGATATTTTAATCACAAATATCAGTTTAACACTTTATTTTTTTATTTCAAGGTCTTATTCGGATTTTTATTAGAGCGCATCGACCTCTTCATTATTAAGTGCATCGGCGTCGATTTCAAAACCATATCGATGTCCTTGCGTCAAGCTTTGATAAAAGCCAGCGCCCTTATACAATTGGAACACCTGAACACTTTGTTGATCAGCACTTTCAGGATAAACATAATCAACATAAGGATTTCCTGCCAACAATGTGGCCAGTTGTTCACGACCGACTTTACGGATCACGCCTTCGATTCGGATCACTTGGATCAAATAGTCTTTTTCAAGAAATCCAGTGATAGCAACATTTTGATTGTGTTGCAATTGTTTATAAAAATCAGTTCTCGGATGCGTCATGAAAAAGACGCCGTGTTTATTGGCCACCCCAACTGTAATATGCCGTGCATGTGGTTTATTTTCTTCATCCACCGTCGCAAATACGGCTACCTTCATTTTGTTTTGTAAAATATCCATGATATCTTCTAATTCCATCAAAATCACTCCTTTTGATCATTTTGATAAGCTTGGGCTATCGCTTATTTTTTGATATTAAAAGAAAACAATTTTCCGCTAAAAGAACGCCAGATCTTGCTTTCTTTTTCACATTCTCATAGGTAATGTCCCCGCTAGCTCTTGTATTTATTATAACAAATTATTTTCCCCAATCAAACCTAAGAAATCAACGAAAGATCAAAAATAGGATGCTCCCCCAAAAGACGAGCAAAAAAGCAAAAATAATACGCCAGACCACGTAAGGTTTCAGTTTATCAAATTTCATTACTCATCCCTCCTAGTCTACATCCTATCTCAATAATATGTAGTTTATACTAAGAAAAATTAAATTTATTGTTAAAATCATTCTGATAGACAAAATAAAGTGGTAAGCTTTTAAAACTCGCCACTTTATTTTACTTCAGCAATAACGCCGTATGGCACAAAGTTCCTCTTCAAATTTAGTGTCTGAAAGTTTTGTAACAAGTACTTTGGAACCCGGTGTATGTGAATGGATCATCGTATCATCGCCAATATAGAGTCCAACATGGTGGATATGGCCCCTGCCCTTTTCATAAGCGAAAAATAGCAGATCACCCGGCAAAGCCTCTTCATAAGGGATCGTAATGCCTGTTAAAGCTTGGTCGTCAGCATCGCGCGGAATAATGATACCGTGGATTCGATATAAACAGTAGACAAAGCCTGAGCAATCAAAACCAGTCCCACTGATCCCTGACCAAATATAGGGAAGATCAACAAACTGTTGGGCTAATGTCACCACATTTTGAGCACAAGTCGCCCCTTGATACGTCGATAAGAGTTGGCCCTCACTTTTAGAAATCGTCCCCACACCATCGGGAGTCATCACTTGGTAGTTTGTTTTCGTGCTCTTTTGTATCGGTAAAATCGTCCCAAAGACAAGTTGCCGCTTGCCTGCTTTTAAACTGAGGTCTGCACTGGCAGCAATGATCGCGACTTGGTCATGGCTTAGACAATAGTTTTCTGGGACAGCAGCTAAATGTTGGGTCAAAACATAGCCTACATAGCCTGACCCAAATTTATGGGTCGGTTGATCAGAAACGATCACTTTGCTCCACTTATCCCCATCTTCAAGGACATCCACGATGGTTCCATAAATCATTTCAGAATCAACGAGATCTGCCTCATATAGCTGCATAGTGTCTTCACTCGTTAAATAATCAGGTAGTCGGTCAAAGGAGTGTTGTTCGATTTTTTTGGAAATAGGATTATCTTTTGCAGCACGCCATAAAAAAGTACTACTTGCCTTCACGATTTTTTGCATACTTTTGCTCCTCATTTTTCGATGCCCAAACCAGGACGATCTAATAATTTTAATTTGCCAGCCGTTACATCCATGCCGATCATAGCTGGTTCAAGATGCTGCATTTTCCACATAAAGGGAACATCCAGATCATAATAATGGACCGCAGCATTGCTGACTGCAAAATGAGCGGCCGCGGCTAGACCAGCATAGCCTTCGATCATGGAGCCGACCATGCAGTCGATCCCGTTCTCGTAAGCTAACTCGGAAATAGCTATTGCCTCTTTGATTCCGGTACTTTTCATGAGTTTGATATTGAATAGATCACAACACTTATTAGCGATCAGGCGTTTGGCATCTTCTAAGCCAAACAAACTTTCATCGGCCATGATGGGGATATCCGTATGCTCAGTCACATACTTCAAACCAGCGAAATCTGCCGCAGCTACAGGTTGTTCCACAAATTCAATGGGAATATCTTGCCATTCGGCTAAAATTTGGACCGCCGCTTCTTTGCTCCAGCCCTGATTTGCATCGATCCGAAACGGGACTTTTCCTTCAAAACGGTCATTTAAACTGCGCAGTTTAGCTACCTCTTCTTCTATCGTATCTAGGCCAAGCTTTATTTTTAGCGTTTTGAAACCAGCGTTCACTTTTTCTTGGGCATCGATCCCCATCTTTTCGCGACTAGCAATGCTGATCGTAAAGTCCGTATCCAACTCGGCTAACTCACCACCTAGATACTGATACAAAGGGACTTTGTGACTTTTCGCAAGGGCATCATAAAGGGCCATATCAATAGCCGCCTTAGGACTTGTATTGCCCATTAAGAGTCCTTTCATCTCTGTTAAAATAAGCAACTGTTCATCGACCACTTTTCCTAAAAGAAAGGGCCGAAAAATAGTATTTATCGCCTTTAAGATACTTTCATTGGTATCCCCAGTGATAGCTGCAGTTGGTGCGGCTTCGCCGATACCCACGACCCCATTGTCAAATGTGAGGATGACGCGCAGGACATCGAGGGCTTGCACTTCACGCAGAGCTGTTTTAAAAGGGGCATTCAACTGTATAGGTATGATTTTAGTAGTAACATCCTTGATCTTCATAACATTCTCCCTTAAAAAGGCAACTTGTTTGAAAGGGTGGACAGAAAATTTCTGTCCACTTCTAAAAAAACAAGTTGTCCTTCGTCTATTTTATAGATGCATCTTTGAAATCATAGCCAGCACCCACACTATGCGTGACAAGTCCTTCGACATCTGGTGAGCGTAACAAGACATTTGCACCTTGATATAAAGGAATCACACCCAGATCTTCATTCATGACTTTGTTGGCTGCGACCATATCAGCAAAGCGCTTGTCCGGATCGGCAACATCGGTCGTTTTAGAGGCATCGACCCACTTATCATAGTCTGCATTGTTCCATTTGCCACGATTGTATGAACTATCCGACGTAAACAATTCCAAGAAGTTGATCGGATCTGCAAAATCACCGATCCAGTTATTCATGACCATATCGAAATCACCACTATTCGATCGATCCAAACGAACTGACAAAGGGACATTACTGATGCTGACACTAATACCTGGCAGCGTACTTTCTAAAGTTCCTTTGATATATTCAGCTAATTTTTTCGCCGATTCAGTGTCCGAGGTCAACAGTTCAAATGAAAGTTCATCGATAGACAGTTCCTGTTTAGCTTTTTCCCAATATTCTTGGGCTTTTGCTTCATCCATCGAAAATTCTGTCCCAGCTTCCTCAACAAAATCAGCTTTCGTTTCTGGATCATAAGCAAGATCTTTTGGCACAAGACCCGTTGCCGTGATTGAACCATCACCTAAGATATTGTCCACAATTTGTTGCCTATCTAACGAATAGGAAATCGCTTGACGAAGGTTGGCATTTTTAAAAGCCGAGTCACCTGCTTGATTCATCTCTAGGTATTGTGTCATGGCATTTAATTCTGTCACTGCATTTTCATCATTTCCACGCTGTTTAGCATATTCACCAGTCAATTGGATCTCGTCAGCATCGCCACTATCAAACAAGCTCAAAGCTGTCGCCGTTTCCTTGATCACATTAAAGTCGACCTTTTCGAGTTTAACATTGTCCGCATCCCAATATTGATCATTTTTGACTAAAGACCAATCGACATCAGTACCAGGACCATCAAAATCTGCCAATAAAAACGGACCATTGTAATAGGAATTGTCACTGGTCAACGCATAATCAGCCCCAAAATCTTCTACTGCTTTAGCACTTTGTGGGAAATAAGTCGGAAAAGCCAGTAAAGACAAGAAGTAAGGCGTCGGTTTTTCTAGGGTGATCTCGAGCTCATAGTCACTGACTGCTTTGATCCCCAAATCTTCCTTAGCAGTTTTTCCTTCACTGATAGCCGCTGCATTTTTAACAGGTTCCAACATGTAGGCATAACCTGAAGCTGTTGCAGGGTCGACCGTGCGTTGCCAACTAAATACATAATCTTGCGCCGTTACAGGATCACCATTGGACCATTTCGCATCATCACGTAACTTTACCGAATAAGTCAAACCATCGTCACTAACCGTTGCCTCTTCACTAGCGCCAGCGATTTGCGGTTCGTTTTTTTCATTCAGACGATATAAGCCTTCATAAGCATTGTTTAAAGTCGTAAAACTATTCGAATCCGTTGCTAAAGAGATGTCTGCACTACCCAATTCTGAATTAAAAATCACTTTCATTTCTTGTTGAGCGTTTTCTCCAGCCCCGTCACTAGTAGCCGTATCTGTGGTCTTTCCGGTCGTTGAACAACCTGCTAAAAGTAACGTACTGAAAGCTGCCAAAGCATAGATCTTTTTCTTAGATGCCTGATACATCTTTTCCACCTTCTCCTTTATGAGTAACGTCTATCAAAAATTAAAACCAAATGAAATATTGATTAAATTTTAAATGAAAACTGATTGTTTGTCAAATATCGCTATCCTTATTCTAGATCATCGATAATCAGAGAATATAAAAAAGCCTGCCCTTACGCAGACTTCCTAAAAATAAATTGTTCGTCAATAATTTAAAAAATAACGGGACAACAAAATTTTTTTCGTGAACTAAAAGGACTAATCTATAAATAATAAAATGGTTTGCTTAGTCCACAGAGAAAATGATCGACTCATGTGGCTGTGTCCTCAAATCATAACCACAAATTTCTCGATTAAAATATTTGTAATCTGTTTCAATAGTTTGGATAACTTCCTCTTCAGAAAAGTTAAATAGTTGGATATCTTCGATTGATGATTTCAAAAGATTCAACTTGGAATCTATCCCTAATATTTTCGGAAAGACGCTCCAAAAATTCGTATCATTTATACCAGCCAATGCCTTTTTCAAATCACTTTTTAGCCGATCATAATAGTCTGACAATTCAGGAAATTCATCTTCTGAAAGTAATGTTAAATCCTTTTCCATGCGACTTAGATAATCCTCTGTATTCTTATAATTCAAAATTCTTCCTCCTATTATGTTTTAATATCAACGAACTAATTTCGCATATGTGACATATCAAAGGTACGGTAACTATTGTATCCTCATTACCTGTAATTTTCAAGGAAAATTGCTAGTATAATCCATAAAAGTCACCAAATTACTAGCTCCTCCATTCTAATCAAAAGAATAATAGAAAAGCAATCTCGCAAATTTAATGATACCATACGTTGATTCTTTTTATTTATCAAAAATTCATCTTTTGATTTTTTTTTACTAAAATAAAGCTAATAAAGTAAAGTTATCAAAAAGCAAATATCTATGCACACGTCACTGAGAGTCGGAATGAGAAAGTATTGAGGAAGTTTGTCGACTCTTTGTGTCTCTTAGGTAGTCAAGTTTTAAAAACAGCTTAAAAAAGAGCAAAAAAATAAGTCTATCAAAGTCTTATAAACCTTGATAGACCAACCTATACCGGCGGCCGGGGTCGAACCGGCACGCCCGTGAAGGCACTGGATTTTGAGTCCAGCGCGTCTGCCAATTCCGCCACGCCGGCATGATAATATATTTTTGTACTAAGGCGGTAACCGGATTTGAACCGGTGATGAAGGTTTTGCAGACCTCTGCCTTACCACTTGGCTATACCGCCATTATACGATTTTTCACCTAAAAGTCAATAGGTAAAACTGGGGTAGCTGGATTCGAACCAACGCATGAGGGAGTCAAAGTCCCTTGCCTTACCGCTTGGCTATACCCCAAAAA
>JBFLGC010000017.1:0-48773 GCA_041859945.1 Tetragenococcus sp. | reverse complement strand
TTAGATACAAACAAGAACCGTAGGAACTATGGGGATAGCTTGGTAAATAAGAGACACCGCTGTGAGTAAAGAAATACACTTGCAAGTACGCTCTATTCCCAAGAAGCTCCCATTTCAAGCGTTAAGAACCGTTAGGTTTAGCTAAGTGGTGAGTAGTTCACGAGTTACGCTTTTTATGGTTGTTACTCTCAGATTTTGACCACCGTAGATATTTTTATGGTTGTTGATTTCAGCTTTTAACCACCATAGATTTAAATCTTGCTCATTTTTAGAAAATTTGCTAGCTTAAAATCTCAAACTCGTCATAAGTACAAAAAAATCGCGGAGACGAAAACTAGCTCCGCGACATTTTAGCTTTCTTTTTCAAATAGTTCTTTTTTGAGTCGATAAATTTTAGAAGGACGTCCGATTGCTGCTGGCCGTTCACCAATCTCATCAAAAAATTTCAATTGGCTTTTTTTGAAGTTTGAATGATCGATCGTTTTGTAATCGACGCCTAAAAATTTGGCAAAGACTTTGCGCGCTTCGGTAATCGTAAAGCCATCGCCAAGCACTTGTAGGACTTGGGGTTCGTGTTCCATTTTGTTAGCCACCCGATTGAAGGCTTTTAAGATGATTTCACTATGGTCAAAAGCCAGTGTGTCTTTTCCTAAAGAAGCCCCTGTCTTTAAATCAAGAATGATCGCCACTGAATCATGCGTCAAATAAATGCGATCATCGTGTCGTTCCAATGAAAACCAACGGACATCATCGGCATCATCGCCGGCCACGACTGGTTCTTCGCCAATAAAAGCCAAATAGCTAACAGTGATCACCCAGCCCCGTGGATCACGATCAGGACGACTAAACGTGTGCAGTTGTTCAATATTAAAAGCAGAGATCTCCATGCCCGTCTCTTCTTTAGTTTCACGGATCACACTTTTGGCCGTAGACTCATTGGGCTCGACAAAGCCACCAGGTAGTGCCCAGGAATTACGGTAGGGATTACCTTTCCTCTGGATCAGCAAAATTTTCAACTGATCATTTAGTTTGTCATAACACATCAGGACCATGTCGACGGTCACAGAAGGCTTTTCATATTTCGCGTGATTTTGTTCTTTATACCAAACCAAATACTCAGCCTCACTGGCTTTGTGCTCATAATAATTGATTTCTTCTTCTTTCGATGCAAACATCATGATCCCTCCTCAAGAAACGATAACGAATAAAACCAAATTAAAGAAAAATAAGGTCAAATAATAAATCAGTAGTTTTCGATTCTTGGCTATATTTTTAAATCCCAGGGCGGCTAAGACAGCCAGTAAAATAAGACGAAAAAGTTTCGTCAAAATGAGGAAGGGTGAAACGAAATCACGCAGATTCACCCAACCATAGATTTGTGGATAAAAATTACAGAATAAAAGGTGGATACCAGTTGCGATCAGGAAACTTACCGCCAGTATTTTTTGTTTTTTCGACATAGGGCGCTCCTTGTTAATAAATTTCTTAATCTCATTATAGCAAATCTAAGGAATAACAACAATTTTCTTTTTAGTGTGTATAATCATAATTTGTCTTACAGGTAAATCAGCATCTATACTACGAGATCAGGCTTATGTGGAACTTTCGAGGAGGATGTGGAGGAAGAAACGGGAAGCTTGCCCCACAAGACGGTGTAGTTGGAAGCAAAAAAGATTTCTATTTGAAACTAAAAAGTTTTCAGCAAGGCATTGTGAAAAAATGGCTAATTTCACTTGGTCTAGCGCTTGTTTTGACCAACACTATTTATTTTTCTAGACCATTATGATAAACTAGTCAAGAATAAGCTTTTTCTAGAAAAAGGGAGGAAGAATCACCCATGGCAGAAAAGGAAACTTTTTATATCACCACGCCGATCTATTATCCAAGTGGTAAATTACATATCGGAAATTCCTATACAACGATCGCCTGTGATGCGGTAGCTCGCTATAAACGTTTGATGGGTTTTGATGTGTTTTATTTGACCGGCATGGACGAACATGGTCAAAAAATCCAAACAAAAGCAGAAGAACTAGGTGTGAAACCGCAAGAATATGTCGACAAAATGGCAGCTGATATCAAAAAATTATGGAAAACGTTAGACATCAGCTATGATAAATTCATTCGGACCACCGATGATTATCACAAAAAAGCCGTCCAACAAATTTTCCAACAATTACTTGATCAAGGCGATATTTATCTGGGTACTTACGAAGGTTGGTACTCAGTTTCTGATGAAGAGTTTTTCACGGAAACACAATTAGATGAAGTATATCGCGATGAAGCAGGTAAAGTGATCGGCGGCAAAGCGCCAAGTGGCCACGAAGTCGAATTGGTCAAAGAAGAATCGTATTTCTTCCGCATGAGTAAATACGCAGACCGGCTCTTGCAATATTATAAGGACCATCCTGATTTCATCCAACCAGAATCGCGTAAGAATGAAATGATCAAAAACTTTATCGCGCCCGGCCTTGAAGACTTGGCTGTTTCACGGACGACTTTTGATTGGGGCATTCCGGTCAAATCGGATCCTAAACACGTGGTTTATGTGTGGATCGATGCTTTGTCGAACTACATTACGGCACTTGGCTATGGTTCAGATGATGATAGCAACTTCAAAAAATATTGGCCGGCTGATGTCCATATGGTCGGTAAAGAAATCGTGCGTTTCCATACGATCTATTGGCCGATCATGTTAATGGCACTCGATTTGCCTTTACCTAAAAAAATCTATGGCCACGGTTGGTTACTTATGAAAGATGGCAAGATGTCCAAATCTTTGGGCAATGTCGTTTATCCTGAGATGCTAGTCGAACGCTATGGTTTGGATCCTTTGCGTTATTATTTACTGCGTTCGATCCCGTTTGGTAGTGACGGGGTTTTTACCCCAGAAGATTTTGTTTCCCGGGTCAATTATGATCTAGCCAATGATTTAGGCAATTTGTTGAATCGGACCATTGCCATGATCAATAAATATTGTGATGGTGTCGTACCTGACTACAAGTCGCAAGTGACCCCATTTGATAGCGAATTGTCAACGACTGCCGCCAATGTGGTCGGACGTTTCCGGCAAGCGATGGATAACATGGAATTTAGTACTGCTTTATCAGAAGTCTGGGTACTCATTTCACGAGCGAATAAGTATATCGATGAAACGGAACCTTGGGCACTGGCAAAAGCGGAAGAAAAACGCGCTGAACTAAATAGTGTCATGGTCCATTTGGCGGAAAGCTTACGCATCGTTGCTATTTTATTGCAACCGATAATGACTGAAACGCCAAAACGGATTTTCTATCAATTAGGGCTTGATACCAATACCATGGACTTGAAAGATTTGAAATTTGGGGAATTCCCAAGTGGGACTAAAGTCATTGCCAAGGGGACCCCGATCTTCCCACGTTTAGATATCGAAGCCGAAGTAGCTTATATCCAAAAGAAAATGGCGGAGGGCTCTAAATCGACCGATGACTTTGTCAAATGGGACCCAGAAGCAACCGAACTTGTTTCGATCAAAGACAAAGAAGTCAAATTTGATGATTTTGACAAGGTCGAATTGAAAGTTGCCGAAATCATCGATTGTCAAAAAGTCAAAGGGGCTGATAAGCTCTTACAATTCCGATTGAGTGCGGGTGACAAGCAAGATCGTCAAATTTTGTCGGGTGTCGCCGAATTTTATCCGGATCCTAGTGTCTTGATTGGCACGAAAGTCGTGATCGTGGCCAATCTCAAAGCGCGTAAAATCCGTGGCCAAATCAGCCAAGGAATGATTCTTTCAGCCGAAGACAATGACGGTCATTTGAAACTCGTTCAAGCACCAAAAGGCATGCCCAATGGTGCCATCATAGGGTAAAAAAAGTAGCGCAAGGTTCTACATTGATTGTAGACTTTGCGCTTTTTGTGTGATGTATCAAAACGAAACAATCAATTATGAAAGCTATCGTTTTAAAGTTTAGTTGCCAAATCCATAGCTAAAGATAAGAATTTGTCTTTTTTCCAAGTTAAGCATAGGAGTTTGAGTGGCTTTATGATAGAATTACTTTGTAAACGGAATCACATTTAGAAATCGTTTAACAGATATTTTTATGAGGAGGAAGATAGATGGGTAAGAAAGTAGCAATCGTCACAGGTGGTGCCAGTGGGATCGGTTTTGCGATCGCAGAAGAATTAATGGCTAAAGACTACCAAGTCGTCTCCGCTGATATCAATGAAAAAGCACTTGATCAATACACAAAGGAATATGACGCTTACGATGGTAAAAAAGTCGATGTAACTGATGAAGAACAAGTGAAGTCTTTTGTTGCTTATGTTGTTGAAACATATGGGAAAATCGATGCCTCTTTTCAAGTTGCTGGAGCTTCCAAGAGCGGTCTTATCGTTGATCAATCGTATGAAGATTGGAAGTTTACCGTCGATCTTTGTTTGAATGGTGTGTTTTTATTTACAAAATACGTTGGTCAACAAATGCGAACTCAAAATAGTGGGAAAATCGTGAATATTTCTTCGTTAAATGCCCATGTACCAATGTTCTTTGGGGCGGCTTATTCATCTGCTAAAGCTGGTGTGGAGATGTTGACGAAGAACACGGCTTTAGAATTGGCTGATTATAATATCAACGTTAATTGTGTCTTACCAGGTTTGATCAAGACACCATTAACAGGTAGTTTGACTGGCAATGAAGAACTGAATCGTCGTTATGAAGAAAGGATCCCCTTTAAACGTGCCGGAGCCCCTTCAGAAATCGCTAAGCCAGCCGTTTTCTTAGCTAGCGATGAAGCAAGTTATATCAACGGAACTTCACTAGTTATCGATGGTGGTTGGGAGATCACTGGTTATCCTGACTTACGTCTCTAATAAAAAAACGAGCACTACTTTCGATGAAAAATGGTGAAAGTAGTGCTCGCTTTTTTAGCCGTTAGAAAAAAACAAAGAAGAACTGCTTTGTTTGTTTGGTCATTTTGTTTTAAGTCATAGGCTAAGCACAGCGAATTGGTCAATTCTAGGAAAAATGGATCTTGTGATCAGCTACAATCTTTTTTGGTGCTTTACCCGGGCAAAAGAAAAATGTCCTAGCAGGATTTGTAAGGACATTTTTGTCATGATAGTTGGACCGGTTGATTTGGCAATGTTTACTGGTCAGCGACTTCTTTTGTGATCAAGAGGATATCTTTTACAGGTTTATGAAATTTAGCGCCGGCTTGTACTAGCCGATCTTTGATGTCCGCATCGATTTTCAATTGACTTTTATCGACCATTAGTAAATTAGCTATGGCAAAATCGACTTCTGAATCAGTTATTTTTCGTCTAGAGTCGACTAAGATAAGGCGAATTTTATCATACGTGTCGATATATAACACTTGGATACGATCCAGGGTATATATTTTATAGTACTTGATCGCAGTATGATCAAAAATAAACTTACTGATGTTTGGAAAGGTCGTTTCTAGATTTATATTCTTGTTGATGGGTGATTCGATTAGCTTCATATCGATCTCTTCTTTCTGAAAAAATAAAAAAATAAGGGTTTCATGATTAGTATGTTTACCCATCTATTTTGTACCATATTCTAGCAGCTACTTTTGAATTTTTATCGGATTTTTCTTTATTTTTTTTGGATAAATTCTTGTGTAGCTGATATTTTCTTATTTCAATGCTTTTGAAAAGTATTGGAAATAACTAATAGAACGAGAATCCTTAATTTTGATTCACAGCTAATGTGACCGTGAATTAAAAAAATAAATGGATACCAAAATTCACTTTTCGTATCCACAAAAAATAAACAGATATCGAATCCGGTTTTTCGTGAATCGCAACAAGAATCCTTAGGGAACTAGATTACGATAAGCACTTTTAAATTGCCATTTTACCGATTTTCTTGTATAATAATTTTTGTATAATTCTTTTCATAGGGGAGTAACTGGCAGCTAACCCGCTGTGGCAACATCACCAACCGAAAAAACTTTTCTGGTGTTGCCTTAATTAGTGAGACTTATGTATGTGTCATGCATACACGGGTCTATTTTTTTTCAAAAAAATGGATGTGTGTAGCAAAAATTTAAGGAGGCAAACTATGTCAGAGGAAAACGGAAACGAGAAACAAGTACAATTATCGCGCGCTTTCTACTCCCAAAGTGAGAAAGAAGTTTTTGAGGAATTAAAGACAAGTAAAGAAGGCTTGTCGGAAAAAGAAGCGAAGAGTCGCGCGGAAAGTTATGGAACCAATGAACTTGAAGAAGGTAAGAAAAAATCACTGTTACAAAAATTCTTTGAACAATTCAAAGATTTGATGATCATCGTCTTATTGGTTGCGGCAGCAGTGTCAGCGATTGTCCCTAATGAGACGGGCCATCGTGAATGGGTCGATGCGATCATTATTTTAGCGGTCGTTTTGATTAATGCTGTGATGGGTGTGATCCAAGAGTCAAAAGCTGAAGAAGCGATCGAGGCGTTGCGGGAAATGTCGACACCAGATGCTAATGTCTTGCGTGATGGTCATCCACTGACGATCGCTAGTTCACAAATCGTACCAGGAGATGTCGTTTTATTAGAAGCTGGTGATATCGTACCAGCTGATATACGCTTGATCGAAGTTAGTTCACTGAAAATCGAAGAAGCGGCCTTGACAGGTGAATCGGTGCCCGTCGATAAAAAGCTGACCGTTCTTGTTGAGGATGAAGTACCACTTGGTGATCGTGTCAATATGGCCTATTCCAATAGTAATGTCACTTATGGTCGTGGCCGTGGGATCGTGGTCAATACCGGCATGAATACCGAAGTCGGGAAGATCGCGGGCATGCTAGCCACAGCCGATGAAACCGAAACACCTTTGAAACGTAATCTCAACCAATTAGGAAAATTCTTGACTTATGCGATCTTGATTATTGCTGTCGTGATGTTTGTGGTCGGCACCGTCTTTCGCGATCACGCAGTCGTCGATATGTTACTGACCTCGATCTCTTTAGCAGTAGCGGCGATCCCAGAAGGCTTACCAGCCATTGTAACGATCATCTTAGCTTTGGGAACGCAAGTCATGGCCAAACGTAATGCCATGATCAGAAAACTTCCGGCTGTGGAAACGCTCGGGGCGACCGACGTCATTTGTTCGGATAAAACGGGGACATTGACCCAAAATAAAATGACGGTCGAAAAATTCTATTTTGATGGTGAGATCCACGATGCTTCAGAAAGTTTTAGTCATGACAATATGGCGCTTAAGGCGATGAATTACGCCAATGACACGAAGATCACCAAGGATGGTGAATTAAAAGGTGACCCGACCGAGACCGCTTTGATCCGTTTCGGTTTGGATAAGGGCTTTGACGTTCGTGAAGAAACGAAAGCTGAACCTCGGATCGTAGACCTTCCTTTTGATTCAACACGCAAAATGATGAGTACGGTCCATGAATTAACCGATGGGCGCTACCTAGTGGCTTTAAAAGGAGCCCCAGATATGCTACTGGATCGCACGACACAAATTTCTATGAAGGGTGAGATCCGACCGATCACCTCGAATGACAAAACGACGATCATGGCGACTAGTACGCAAATGGCTAAACAAGCTTTACGTATTTTAGGAATGGCTTATAAATTTGTCGATACGATCCCTGAAGAGGTCACTTCAGAAACGATTGAAGAAGACTTGATTTTTGCGGGGCTTGTCGGCATGATTGACCCAGAACGTCCCGAAGCAGCTGAGGCAGTTCGCGAAGCCAAGGCCGCCGGTATCCGCCCAATCGTGATCACAGGAGACCACCAAGATACGGCCGAAGCAATTGCTGGAAGGCTTGGGATCATTGAGCCTGGCGATGACGCTGCTATTTTGACAGGGGCTCAATTGGATCAAATTTCTGAGGAACAGTTTGAAAAAGAAGTCACGCAGTATTCGGTCTATGCTCGGGTCAATCCAGAACACAAAGTTCGCATCGTCAAAGCTTGGCAAGACCAAGGCAAAGTCGTTGCGATGACTGGTGATGGCGTGAATGACGCTCCGGCTTTGAAACAAGCCGATATCGGTGTCGGTATGGGGATCACTGGGACGGAAGTTTCGAAAGGAGCTTCGGATATTGTCTTAGCTGATGATAACTTTGCCACGATCGTTGTTGCCGTTGAAGAAGGTCGTAAAGTCTTTTCCAATATTCAAAAAGCCATTCAATATTTGATGGCCGCCAATCTCGGTGAAGTGCTGGTGCTGTTTATTGCCACCATGCTTGGTTGGGACACCTTGCTTCCGATCCATTTACTTTGGATCAATTTGGTAACAGATACCTTCCCTGCTATTGCTTTGGGAATGGAAGCTGGCGAAAAGAACTTGATGGAGCACAAACCTCGTGGCAAAAATTCAAACTTCTTTTCTGGCGGTGTCTTGAGCAGTATCATTTACCAAGGGATCTTGGAAGCTGCAGTCGTGCTATTTGTTTATTGGTCCGCAATACAGTGGCCCGTCCATGCGACATATACCGAGATCCATGCGGACGCACTGACGATGTCATTTGCGACCTTAGGCTTGATGCAACTCTTCCATGCCTTTAATACGAAGTCCGTTCATCAATCACTATTTAAAGTTGGCTTCTTTAAAAATAAATCCTTCAACTGGGCGATCTTAGCTTCCTTTATTTTGATGATGTCGATCATTGTGATCCCAGGCTTGAATGATATTTTCAAAGTAGCGCACCTTGATACCTACCAATGGGCTGTCGTCATCGGAATGTCTTTTGCGATCATCCCGATCGTCGAAATCGTCAAATTTATCCAGCGCAAAATGGGTAAAGAATAGTTCACTACTCCAGAAAGCTTGCTACTTTCTGGAGTTTTTCTTTGACTATTAAGGAATTGTGTTTTTTTGGCATCGTTCAAAGCTAGGTGTAGCGGATTTATTAATGCCAAAAAGAGCTTGAGTGGCAAGTTTGTAGTGGAAGATCTAAGCCGATGAAATTAGGAATTTATGCGGGTAGAAAAGGACTGAATTTTTGTCGCCGTGAAAGGCACCCAAATCGGAAAAGCGAGTGCCTATGACGGCGTGAAAGACGATCACAATCAAAAGAGCATCGGTACAAAAGAACGGAGTTAGATTAATAAACCTGTTGTCATAGTTACTATTTCTACCTATTTAAATTGTTTTTGCGGCAAAGAGTGGAAATTTTATGAAAGAAATTTGTACAAAGTAGCGTCCAATGTTAGATGTGAGTCCAAGCAAGAAAACGACGATTTTTTTAACTTGTAACTACGATTGAATTTGGGTACAATGATAAAAAAGGTGGGATCGATATGGCAAAGCCAAATTTAGGATACTATGTACAAAAGATCAATGACATCGTAACTGAGACGGAACAAATTGGAGAAGAAATGAATCCAAGCTTCGAAGAAATACGTACGGCGATCGACGCGGGAAAAACGGCGGAAATCTCTGATGAGAAACGACAAGCAGTGATCCAAGTGTTTACAGAAGGGACCAATAAATATGAAGCACTCATGGAACGGATCAGCAAACTTCAACCAACAGCGCGTGTCTTAGGATTTCATAAAAAATTAGAAGTTTCTTATAAAGAATATATTGCCGGTTGTGAAGATATGATCCAAAGTTTAGTCACTGGTATCGATGTTCAAAGCTTTGATGCAGCTGAGAAACGGCAGGATAAAGCGTCGGATGGGATCAGTTTTGCAATCACGAAGATGACTAGTACCTTATTAGAATAATCACAATTTAATGATAAAAGGGATGCTTAATAAGAGAATTATCTAATGAAACTATTAGGACAATTTTAGGACAAAAGACGAACATTAAGGTATACTATGTTTGTAACCAACAATAACCTTTTTATTTTTCATTTTACTCCTTTTAAAGAGAGTAATTACTCCTTTTTCCGGGTTCTATGTCAATTTGTGTTGGTAGGACAAAAAACTGAATAAAATCGTAGAACTTGGAATAAAAATCAGAGACATTCTGGTTTTGTTTCAAGTTCTTTTTTAGAAATAGGAGGACCTCTGCCAATTATCAGGGCAGCTGGCCGGAAGCCACTTGGCAAAAAGCGCCAATTCCATTCCTAAATCGAGTCAAAGTAACTGTACATGTACTTGGTTAACAGCTACTAATTCCCGATTTACCTTTATAGCTGCAGAGATATTGGTTGTGCGCCTCCCTTTAATCTTGAGAAAAAACAAGACCTTGAACAATGTAAATACGTGAACGAAAATGATAGAAGTTACGATACCCATAAGCTACTCGCTTGATTACTTTAATCTTGTTATTCAATCCTTCTGTAATTCCGTTAGAAAAAGAAAAACAAAAAGCATTGATAATTCCTTGCTTGTGCTTCTTGAAGAATCTCAGTTTCTTTTTGAACCAGAACGGCAATCGAGGGTCTAGCGTATCAAGTTCTTCAAAGAACCGCTTGGCGTCTCGATGAGTAAAGGCATATTTGAGAAATTGAACAGTATCGTAAGCAATGCGCAAGGTTGAATCATAGCTGAGTAATTCATCGACAATATCTGTTTGAGTTAATGGACGTTTGAACAGTGAATGATAGGGACGATGTTGACTATCAAGTTCAGTAGAATCTTTTAGAAGTAACTTCCAATACCGTTTGAGTCGACGGTATTGCTTCTGTTCTTGCGGTGAGGAATGCCGAAAGGCATTCATGGTCTTTATCCGCAGTTGATTTAACGCTCGATTCATCTGTTGGACAATGTGAAATCGGTCAGTGACGAGTTGGGCATTTGGAAACACAGACTTGAGTAATTGATCATAGCTCGCATTCATGTCCATGACTAGGTACTTTACGTTTTCTCGAGCTTCTTTTGTGTAACGCATAAAGTGTCGGGTTAAGTGTGTTAACCGTCGGTCTTCAAGGACTTCAAGAATCTTGTTGGTTTCTCCATTAACACAAATAAAACTCATTGCTCCTTCACAAGATTTCATTGATTTGAATTCATCAATACATAGAATTTTTGGAAGAAATCGCCAGTTTGGAGAATAAGAAGCAGCTAGCTCTTCCATTAAGCGAAGAACCGTCACGTCTGAAACGAAATGTTTTTGGGCAATCTCTTTCCTAGAAACATTTTTCTTTAAATCAAGCATGATTTGGAGACAGAGCTGCTTCGATAAATGATGATGTTCTTCAACTAACTCTGTTTGAGCGTGAAAAGTAGAGTGACACTCATGACAACGAAAGCGTGAACGTTTCAGCTTCAATAATGTCAAGCGACCATTAAAAACAGGTAATTGAGTATATGTCCAATGGTAACCATTTTTGATGATCTGTCCTTGATTTTTAATGCCACAGTTTCTACAATGTGTAGGTATATATGTAAGTGTTGCTTTGATGATCTGAGCCTTAACACCTTTTGAGTGACTGTATTCAAGCCAATCCTCTCCAAAGGAGAGATGTTTATCTGTTAGTCCGAGCAATAATCTGGTATTCTTATCCATAGAGGAACAACCTTTCTGATGATTTGTGGTTTTTGTCGATTTCATTTTATCAGTTTGTTGTTCCTTTTTTGTGTTTGAACACTCAAAAAAATGCTGGTGAGTTTTTCTTTAGGAATTTCCACCAACACAAAATATTATAGACCCTTTTTCCGCCAGTCCTAACCAAACTGGTGGTTTTTTTTATAGTTTTGAAACAAATATATTTAAAAATAACAGATAAAATAAATAGAACGGAGAAAATGAAATGGCAATCGAAAAAGTGAAACGTTATTTTGATGAACGAGGAATGGGCAATCGGATCCAAGAATTACCGTTATCCAGTGCGACCGTTCCTTTAGCCGCTAAGGCCTTACATTGTGAGGAGAGCCGCATCGCTAAAACGCTAGCCTTTCAAGTAGCTGATCAAGTGATCTTGATCGTAGCCGCTGGTGATGCCAAGATCGATAATAGAAAATACAAAGCACGTTTTGGCAAACGAGCTAAAATGCTGGCTTTTGGCCAAGTGGAACCAGCGATCGGTCATGCGGTCGGCGGTGTCTGTCCTTTTGCGATCAATCCCGGTGTCACTACCTATTTAGATGAGTCGCTGCAACGATTTGAAACAGTCTTTCCGGCTTGTGGGAGTACCAATAGTGCGATCGAATTGACCTTGCCTGAGTTGGAAGAATACTCGCAATTTTCTGACTGGGTCGATGTTTGCAAGGTGGCCTGACTGGTCATTTCTTAAAAAATGTGGTAAATTAAAAGAAATAAAACGAAATGAGGGATCCTGCATTGAAAAATTAAACCAATTTGTTGAAGCTACATTTAGATCGATTTCTAGTATCAACAAGGGATCGGTGTGTAGACTTTCAGGATTGGTTGGTTTTTTATGACGGGATCTTTTTGTCCTTTCATCTAAAAGTCGCTTTCCTGAGAGTAGGAGAACGGCTTTTTCTTGTTTTGCAAGGGAAAGGAGCTTTTATGGGAACGATAAAAATAAATGGCTTGACTTTTGGCTTTGATACGCAAGTTAAATTATTGTTCGATCACGCTGATTTGACGATCGATACGAATTGGAAGTTAGGTTTGATCGGGCGCAATGGTCGCGGCAAAACGACACTGTTACAACTTTTACAAACCAAATATCCGTATCAAGGTACGATCACCCACAATTTAGATTTTGTCTATTTTCCACAAAAGGTAAGGGATAAAGCACAATTGACGCATGATGTGTTGCAAGACTTATCTGATTTTGAAGTATGGAAATTAGAAAGGGAATTAAATTTGTTGCAGGTCGATCCCGGTATTTTATGGCGGCCTTTTGCAAGTCTATCCGGCGGTGAGCAGACCAAAGTTTTGCTAGCCGTACTTTTCGTGGATGAGAACCGTTTTCCCTTGATCGATGAACCGACGAATCATTTGGATCAAGTGGGACGTAAGCAAGTGGCTGATTATTTGCAGGCTAAAAAACAGGGCTTTATTTTGGTCAGTCATGATCGTAATTTTGTCGATGAAGTTGTCGATCATATTTTATCGATCGAAAAAAGTCAGTTGGTCTTGTATCAGGGAAATTTTTCTGTTTATGAAGATCAGAAAAGACGGCGTGATGACTATGAACAAGAGCAAAATGTAAAATTGAAACGTGAAATTGGACGTTTGAAGCAAACAGCTGAAGCCAAAGCGGAATGGTCACGGAGTCGTGAAAGAGACAAATATGGGAATCCTCATGTCAAAGGCAGTGGCGCGATCGGTGATACGGGTGCGATTGGGGCGCGGGCAGCCCGCGTGATGAAACGATCAAAAAATCTCGTGAATCAGATGGAGCAACAGGCTGCTGAAAAAGAAAAGTTGCTCCATGATATTGAGTATATCGATCCTTTGACGATGAATTTTCAGCCAACGCATCACAAACAATTGTTGAAAGTAGAAAATCTGCAACTAAGCTATGATGAGAGTCCCCTGTTTCGCCCCCTCTCTTTTGAAATCGCTCAAGGTGATCGGGTGGTGATACAAGGTGCCAATGGTGCTGGAAAATCTTCATTGATCCATTTTTTACTGGGACAGTTTCAAGGGAAAGCTGTCGGAGAAATTTTACGTCCCCAAAATATAGCCACAAGCTATGTTCGCCAAAATTACGAAGACAGTCATGGGACTTTGCCAGAATTTGCCGCAGAAAATCAGCTAGAGCTTGAAGAATTTTTAAATAACCTGCATAAGCTAGGGCTCGAGCGTCAGGTCTTTCAAACGCGCATCGAAGACATGTCGATGGGACAACGAAAACGTGTTGAAGTCGCTAAATCGTTAGCGATACCTTGTGAGCTGTATATTTGGGATGAACCCTTGAACTATCTGGATATTTTTAATCAAGAACAATTAGAAGAAGTGATCCAACTGGTCCAACCAACGATGCTCGTGGTCGAACATGATACGCGTTTTTTAGAAATGATCGGTACGAAAATGATCCAACTTTAAAAAGTTTGGAGGCCTGGGCCTTGAAAGAAAGAAGTAAGGTCTAGGTTAGGTCGGCATGAGGCAAGTAAGGTTCACGGTGGCAAGCTTTGGCCCTGTAAATAGGCAAGCAAAGCCCAAAGTCTCGTTTTTTGATCTACCAAAAGGAAGTACACAAAAAGCATGCAGATTCTGCATGCTTTTTGTCCCTTAAATCAACCCAAATGAAGTGTTCACTTTCTCATAGCACGCGCTCATTTCTGTTAAACGTTGGTAAAGAAATTCGAAATCATCGTCTTCATGAAAGAGGACTTGTTTTAATTCGAAATAAAAAGCATCGAAGGCATTGACAAAATCTTCCACTTCTTTGGTCTGAAGTTCTGGAAAAGTGTCGCAACGAAGGTAGGCTTTTTCGGCGATCGCATAGGCTTCAGCCGTGGTCAAGATGGCCAGTGAGAGATCGAAACGGCGATTGGTGACCAATTCGTAAGCTGATTGACATTTGTTATAAATATTGGAAAAGTCCTTGGTAATCAATTCTTTCGGTGTTTTACTGAACATGTTCTTCCTCCTTAAAATAAGACACAAACGACTTCAGGTGCATAGACATCTTTTTGGACACAGGTCAATTTACCAGTTGTTTCATCGCGTTGGTATAAAGTTAAATTATCACTATTTTGATGACCACAAACGAGAAATCGTTCCGTTTTGTCTAAAGCGAAATCACGAGGAAAATCGCCTTCTGAACTGACGCGTTGCACGAATTCCAAATGACTTCCTGCTTCAGAGATCGCAAAAACGGTGAGCGAATCGTGGCCACGATTGGACGTATACAAAAAGCGGCCATCTTGGCTGACACGAACGGCAGAGCCACTGTTGAAGCCCTCAAAATCAGCCGGTATCGCAAGCACCTTTTGTTTGGCGTCAAAGCGACCCGTAGTGGCATCGTAGGCTAACACGGTGATGGAGCTGTCCAATTCGCCTACCAAATAAGCATAAGCGTACGTGGGATGAAAGACCAAATGGCGGGGACCAGTAGCGTCAGGTGCTTTGTAAATGGCAGCCACTGTCAATTTGCCTGCTGGCGAAACGTTATACGTGTAAAGACGATCTGTCCCCAAGTCACAGACGACAAGCCGATTATCTGGGGTTAGATTTGTGTAATGCACGTGGGCGTGGTCTTGATTTTCATGCGATCCCACGGGTTCTTCATGGTAAATGGCATCTGCTGCTTGTAAAGCACCATTCGGCAAAATTTTGTAAACATTGACTTCACCTTTGTGGTAGTTCGCGCCATAAACCAATTGTCTGGCGTCATCGACAGCCACATAACAAAGCGGGGCACCGGCTTCTGTCACGGTGTTGAGTAATTGAAAATCAAGATCATAAGCGGCGATCCCGCCTTTTTCAGCAACGGAAGTCACACAATAGGTGGCGCCTTTTTCACTACGAGCCAAATAAGTCGGACTGCTTTCTTTGGCTACCAATTCTAGATCGTTTAATTGGGCTTTTTCGGTATCTAAAGTGATCGAGTAGATTCCTTCACTTTCACGACGCGTATACGTACCTAATAAGATTTTTTCTAACATAGAAGAACCTCCTAAATTTTGTTTATATTTATTCTACCACAAACGCGTAAAAAATCAGAATGTGTTATAATAAAATCAGCAAATAAAAAATGGAGAGGAGTTTTTTGATGCATAGAAGCAAAGTAGTGAGAATAGGTGCCCATGCCTTAGACGAAGACGAAAAAATGTTGATCTTTTTCGGTCCCGGGATCACAGAAGGCTTACGACCTTATTCGATCATCCACGAGGTAGATAAACCCCAAGAAATCGTGATACGCAAAGGGGAATGGATCAGTTTCGGTGATCAAAAATATCAGATCACTCATGTGGGTCATCTAGTGAATCAAAATATGCAAATGATCCAACACGTTTGTTTTGTTTTTGATGAGGTCCCAAGTGACACTTTGTCAAGTAGCGTCTATTTAACACCCACAAAAATGCCGGAGATCGAAACGGGTATGATGATCACTTATCACGAATGATGTGTAATTGTAGGAGGCGATATTGTGGAAGAAAAGAAAAAACAATCTTCTTTTTCGTGGTTTTGGAAATGGTTCTTAAATAATAAAATCGTGACCGGATTATTGATCGTCTTATTGGTGCTACTTATCATCAATATGTTCACAAAGGTGTCTTACTTATTTGATCCTCTGTGGCAATTTATCGCAACGGTGGGATTGCCGGTCGTCATGGCAGGAATCTTGTTTTATCTGTTGAATCCACTGGTTGACTTTTTGGAAAAGAAATTGAAGCTGCGGCGTCTCTATGGTGTGATCTTAGTTTTTATCTTACTCATTGCTTTGATCTCTTGGGGCGTAGTGGTGATCATTCCTGAGATCCGCGATCAGTTGTTACAGTTTGCCAATAATTTTCCCGGTTATATCACTGTTGTGCAAAATGGTTTGCAGAAGTTTTTCTCCGATCCGATTTTTGATCAAGTTCAAGATCAGTTAGCGACTTATGGTGAAAAAATCCTAAATACGATCACCGATCTCCTACAAAATATTTCCAAAATCACCTTTAAAGGCATCGGTAACTTTTTCGGGGCGGTAGCTTCAACTGTGATCGCTATTTTTACGATGCCGATCATCTTGTTCTACCTATTAAAAGATGGCAAAGAGTTTGCCCCTTTTTTAGTTAGCTTTTTGCCAACGAAAATGCGTAAGCCGACGTTAAAAGTCCTCGGTGAAATGAACAAACAAGTTTCTTCTTATATTCGGGGACAACTGACCGTGGCTTTTGCGGTCTCATTGATGTTCATGCTTGGTTTTTCAGTGATCGGTTTAGATTATGCTATTACTTTAGGAATCATTGCCGGATTTTTGAATTTGATCCCTTATCTAGGGTCGTTTTTAGCCATAATCCCAGCTATCTTTTTAGGGATAGTCGGTGGGCCTACCTTATTAGTAAAAGTTTTGATCGTTTTTGCCATCGAACAAGTCATTGAAGGGCGCTTTATTTCACCACTTGTTTTAGGCAGTCAACTAGCGGTGCATCCAGTGACCATCCTCTTTGTCTTACTAACTTCAGGCAAGCTTTTTGGGGTCGTAGGGGTGTTATTGGGAGTCCCATCTTATGCGGCCATCAAGGTCGTTATTGTCAATATCTTTGATTGGTACAAAAAAGTTTCGGGATTGTATCAGGATGAGCAGATTTTAACCGTTGACGAAAAAAACAGTCGAGAATAGACCTTCTCGACTGTTTCACTTTTTAAAAATCGACACTGAGTTCTTGCGCTCGTGCCACGGCTGTCGCCACGATTTCTTCCGTTCGTTCGGGCGCATAATCCGCTCCCTCAATGAAGATCTGTTCAACGTCAGTCACGCCCACAAAATTGAGCATGCTGCGGACATATTGGGAAGCAAAGTCTTGCCCATTGTACACCCCACCATTGGCTTGGATGTGCAGGGCTTTTTTGCCTTCTGTCAAAGGAATCGGGCCAGTTTCGGTATATTTGAAGGTTTTGCCGGCCACATTGATCGTATCGAACCAAGCTTTTAAACGAGTCGGAATATTCAAATTCCATAAACCATTGGCAATCACTAATTTATCCGCTTGTAAAAATTGTTCCGTTGAAGCATTGAAACGGCTGATCTTGCTTTGTTGATTTTCAGTCAATGCCGTAAAATCAGTTCCTTTTGCCAAGGCATTCCAGCCGGTCATGATATCATAATCGATTTCCGGGAAATTATCGTGAAACAAATCTAAAATTTGGATCTCATCATCGGGATGATTTTTTTGGTATCCTTCAATAAAAGCATAAAAAACTTTCATTGATTTAGACGCTTCCGGTGTCAATGGATGCGCCTTAACAGCTAATAAAGTCGACATGTGCTTCTTCCCCTCTAAATAGGTTAAATCTTAACAAGTATATCTAAAAAAAGAAGACAGAACAAATAATTTGCTCTGCCTTTTTTTCAAATTGCCGGTCGTAACATCGTAGCTCTTTTAAAAGCTTTCATACCACCGATCACATGGACTGCTTTGAAGCCGCGTTGGACTAAGAATGTTGTGATCGTTTCCGAACGACGCCCAGAATGACTTAAGACATAGTAGGTCGTCTTTGGTTCTAATTCATTCAGCCGATTCGGCAAACTCGTCGTCGGCATCGATACCGCATCCTTGATATGACCTTCATTAAAAGCCCCTTTATCACGAATATCCAAAACAGTCGTGGACGGATCGTTTAACAACTGGATAAATTCTTGGGTAGTTACAGAATCCATCTTATCCCTCTTTTCTATTTGGAATGCTTTAGATTGTAGCTGATTTTTACATTTGATGCAAGTGGTCTGCGCCGATTTCATGAAAATTTCAGAGAAAAGGGCACACGATTCATGGCTCGATTGATCGCTGATCTAGTGTTGACATGAAAGGTACCCGAAATGGAAAAGCGGGTGCCTTTGATGACTTGAAAGAGATACTAGTGAAACGAACGAGTGGCTAAGACATCGCCTGGAAAAAAGGATTCAGTTTGTCAGTAGCAGATCTATCGTTTAGCATTTGACTTTAAAGTTGATCGCGAATCGTACCATTACTTCCCGTAAACTTTTTCTTTTTGTGAAAGAAAACTTGCATTTCCTGTCAGAATCAAGTAAAGTATATCTGTGTGTAAAACACTACCTGTCACTTGGTTTAGCGACCCACCAACGTTATACTCAGTCACGGGTGAATCTGAAGAAAGAGGTGGAAAACATGGCATTATCAAAAGAACGTAAGAACGAAATCATGCAACAATACGCAAGACACGAAGGAGACACTGGTTCACCAGAAGTCCAAATCGCTGTGTTGACGGAAGAAATCAACGTATTGAATGCACATATCCATGAGCATAAAAAAGATCATCATTCTTACCGTGACCTGATGAAAAAGGTCGGCCATCGTCGTAATTTATTGGCTTATTTGCGTGACAAAGATGTTCAACGTTATCGCGATTTGATCCAATCATTAGGACTACGTCGTTAACATTTGAAAAAAGTGGGGTTCTATTCATGGATCTCACTTTTTTACTATGATTTGAATAAAGCGATTTTAAAAGAGAAATAAGGTGGATTTCTCGCAAATAAACATGCTGTGATTTTGGCTGGGCTTACTACTAACCAAATGAAAGTACTGAAGATTTTCAATATTTTCATTTGTTTAGTAGCAGCCTTGACTCGCAGTAGAGAAGGAGAAGTTATGACAAAACAAGTATTTGAAACAACTTGGGGCGGACGCAGCCTTAAAGTAGAAGTAGGACAATTAGCCAAACAAGCCAATGGAGCGGTTTTGGTCCGCTATGGCGATACGGTCGTTTTGAGTGCCGCCGTTGCCTCGAAAGAAGCCAAGGATACGGACTTTTTCCCACTTACGATCAATTATGAAGAAAAAATGTATGCGGTCGGCAAGATCCCTGGAGGCTTTATCAAACGGGAAGGTCGTCCGAGCATGGAAGCGACTTTGACCGCTCGTTTGATCGACCGTCCGATCCGACCGATGTTTGCGGATGGTTTTAGAAATGAAGTACAAGTCACCAATATCGTGATGAGTGTCGAACAAGATTGTTCACCAGCTATGGCAGCGATGCTAGGTTCTTCTTTAGCTTTAGCCGTTTCAGACATTCCTTTTGACGGACCGATCGCAGGTGTCGAAGTCGGGCGAGTCGCGGGCGAGTATGTTTTGAACCCAACTGTCGCTCAACATGAAGCTTCTGACATCGATTTGACCGTAGCGGGAACGAAACAAGCTATCAACATGGTCGAATCTGGTGCCAAAGAAGTCTCGGAAGCTGATATGCTAGGGGCTTTGATGTTTGGTCATCGGGCCATCCAAGAAATCGTGGCCTTTGAAGAAGAAATCGTGGCTGCTTGTGGCAAAGAAAAGATGGCAATCACTTTGCTTCAAGTCGATGCTGAATTAAAAGAAGAAGTTTATAAGAATTATTACCAAATCATGAAAGATGCGGTCTTGACCGAAGAAAAATTAGCCCGCGAAGATGAGATTGAAAAGGTCAAAGCTAGTTTGAAAGAAGCTTATGCCGCCCAAACAGCTAGTCTTGACGACGACGAAGCGACTCATTTGATGAAAGAAATCGGCCAATTAGCTGATGACTTAGAAAAAGATGTCGTTCGGGAATTGATCACGATCGACAAGATCCGTCCTGATGGTCGTAAGCTTGATGAGATCCGAGCCCTTTCGTCAGAAGTTGGTTTATTGCCACGCGTCCATGGATCAGGCTTGTTTACCCGGGGTCAAACGCAAGCCTTGTCTGCTTGTACCTTAGCTCCTTTAGGCGAACATCAAATCATTGACGGCCTAGGGATAGAAGATTCGAAACGATTCATTCACCACTATAATTTCCCACAATTTTGTGTCGGTTCGACCGGCCGGGCCGGTTCGCCTGGGCGTCGGGAAATCGGACATGGGGCTTTAGGCGAACGTGCCTTAGCACAAGTGATCCCAAGTGAAACCGACTTTCCTTACACGATCCGTTTAGTGGCGGAAGTGTTAGAATCAAATGGTTCCTCCTCACAAGCAAGTATCTGTGCTGGTACTTTGGCTTTGATGGATGCTGGCGTGCCGATCAAAGCACCAGTGGCTGGGATCGCCATGGGCCTGGTTTCGGATGGTGAAAATTACACGATCTTGACCGATATCCAAGGTATGGAAGACCACCTTGGCGATATGGACTTTAAAGTGGCTGGTACCAAAGACGGGATTACCGCTTTGCAAATGGATATCAAGATCCAAGGTATCACTGAACAAATCTTGCGTGAAGCTTTGGCTCAAGCAAAACTTGCCCGGATGGAAATTTTGGACGAATTGACTTCTACCTTACCAGAGCCTCGGAAAGAATTGAGCCCTTATGCACCGAAAATCGAAATAATCCAAATCGACCCTGCCAAGATCAAAGACGTGATTGGTAAAGGCGGCGATACGATCAATGGAATCATCGACGAAACGGGCGTCAAGATCGATATCAATCAAGATGGGAAAGTATCGATCGCCTCCGAAAATGCGGACATGATCCAAAAAGCCATCAAGATCATTGAAGAATTGACCAAAGAAGTCAAAGTCGGCGAAGTTTACTTAGGTAAAGTGGTTCGCATCGAAAAATTTGGTGCCTTTGTCAATTTGATCAAAGGCAAAGACGGTTTGGTCCATATCTCACAATTAGCCAATGAACGGGTCAACAAAGTGGAAGATGTGGTCAAGCTTGGTGATGAGATCCTCGTTAAAGTAACGGAAATCGACAAACAAGGACGGGTCAATCTTTCTCGTAAAGCTTTGTTAAAAGATGATAAGAAAGATACGAAAGATACGAAAGAAAAAAAATAAATTAGCAAAGACGGCTCGCTAGCGGGTCGTCTTTGCTAATTTCGAATTTTCTGTGACCTTTCTTCACTTCGATTGTTTTTCTAATTTTGCCATGTTACCATGGACTGAGAAGAAAAAGGAGGAAGTCTCTAGATGCAGTCCAAAATCATCAACTTTATGCGCGGTCGTTATGGCGTCTTTGATACCTTGAACAAGTTTTTACTGGTCGTAAGTTTTATCCTATTGATTTTCCTGAGCTTTATACCAGTTCGATTCCTGATCATTTTTCCGATCGTCCTTTTAGGTTATGTTTACTTCCGTGTATTTTCAAAAAAAATCTACGTTCGCGCCAATGAAAATCGCAAATTCATGCAGGCAACAGCCGGTATCCGTAAAAAATATCATTTTTATAAGGCAGCCTTCAAAAATCGTAAGACCTATCGCTACTTTCATTGTCCCGAATGCAAACAAGAGATCCGTGCTCCTAAAGGAAAGGGAAAAATCAAAATCACTTGTTCCAAATGTCAGCATCAATTTGTAAAAAAAGTATAAGCAAAAGGCAGTCTCCACCGAAATCGTGGAAACTGCCTTTTTGAAGCTTCTTAAGCTTTTTTAACAACTTTTTTCTTTTCATTTTGCTTAGCGACCCAAGCTGTCAGCATCGGTGTCAAGATAGCCGTGACCACAACAGCTGCTGAAATTTGCGCTGTGGCAGTACTAGCAATGGCAGTGTAAGTTGGATCTGCGGCCGCAAGTGCAGCGGGAGTGGCCATGGCTGCACCAGCCGTCGAAGAGATCGCTGCGCCAGCTACGCCAGAACCTCCTGAAAGGCGGTCGGTCCCAATCGTAATGATACCTCCGACTAAGCTAACAATGACCCCTAGTAAGATCCCTGAAAGGCCACCAACAAAAATTTGCTTAAAGTTCATGCTACAACCTAAGGCAAAACCGACCACAACGATCGAAGCATTGACGCCAGTTGTTAAGATCTGTCTGACCGTTGGAAAAATGTTTGCTAAAACCATACCAACGATGAGCGGTAAAACCGAAGCTACCATGGTCATAGGCGATATTGCTGCTAGACCAGCCGAAGCCAAAGCAATCATCGTTACCATAGGACCAACACTCAAGATCGTGATCCCAACCGCCCCAGCATCGACTTCATCGCCAAAGTCATGCACGATCCCAGAATAAAGGGCATTATTGGCACCAGACATGGCACCAATGATCGATAAGGCACTCAATCCTAAAAAGTTATCATCGAAGATATGGGCCACGAGCAAACCAAGTATGATCGAAACAGCAATTTTCGTGATAATGATCACGCCGCCACGTTTGGCTGCGGCTGCCGATGATTTAAAGGAAATAGTACCACCAATGATAAAGAGGAAGGCCCCCACCAAAGCACCAGAACCTTGTGCTAAAGGGGTAGTGAAACCACCGATTTCTAAAACTTTTGGAAAGAAAGTATTCAGAAAAGCCCCCACAAACATAGGAATGATGATATTCCCACCTGGTATCGAAATTGATTTACGTTCTTTTTTTGCCATTTTTTAAAACTCCTTATTTTCTTTGATCAGCCATCCATAACGACGCCGCCATCGCAGTCGCCGATTTCACCAGTGATAAAGCTTGCCGCATCACAGGCAAAGAAGAGGATCATTTGGGCAATTTCGACAGGTTCAGCAGGACGTCCCAAGGGAATGATGCCGATCACTTTCGCATTCTTTTCTTTATTTTCTTGCAGTTCAGTCGTCATACCGGTTTTCGTGAATGAAGGAGCTACTGCATTGGCATAGATCCCGTATTTCCCGCCTTCTTTAGCGATAGCTTTAGTAAAACCATTTAAGCCAGCTTTGGAAGAAGCATAGGCACTCGTTCCTAACAAACCGCCACCGATTTTACCAGCAACAGAGGAGACATTGACGATACGACCGCCACCATTTTCCTTAAAGTGTTCCCAAATCGCATGGACGGTGTTGAATGGCCCAGTCAAATTGATATGGATCGTGCGGTCCCATTCTTCCGGACTTAATTCGTCAAAAGGTTTGGCACTAATGACACCAGCGACATTGATCAATACATCTATTTTGCCAAAGTCAGCAATGATTTGTTGAAACATTTTGTTAACTTCATCACGATTGCCTTGATCGACATGATAGTAACGGTTTTCTCCACCTAATTCGGAGACTGTTTTCTTCCCAGCTTCATCATTAATATCTAGAATAGCTACAGTACCGCCACCATTTACGATTCCCTTCACGACTTCCTTACCAATACCATTTGCACCACCAGTGACGATAGCGACTTTATTGTCAAAATCATAACGCATATGAAAAACTCCCCTATCTTTTATTTGTTAATCTTTACACATAGAATATAGCACCCGTCTAGGCCAATGTCAATGAAAATATTTAAAATTTTCGGAAAATATTGCCACTTTTTCAATGCCTTCCTAGCCAGGGCACTTGCGACATTTCAGAAGATAAGTAAAGACGCCTTTGTTAAGGCGTCTTTGTTTTACGATTCTTTTTTCTTTCGCACAATCACGCGTTCCATGATGCGTTCGCCGTTGTGTGGATCTCGAAAGTTCGCATCGGTAAAGCCAAATGATTCGTAGAAAGGAACGGCTTTTTCATTGTTAGGGTGAACACTTAAATAGACTTTTTCAGCTCTGAAATTGACTTCCAAGTAATTGAGTACGGATTTAAAAAGCGCATGGCCATAGCCTTGGTGCTGCTCACTTTGGTCGATCATGAAACGGTCGAACCAGATCGAGCGATTTTCCTTATCTTCAGCACCGATCATGGCAAAGCCCACAATTTTTTTGTCTACATACAGAGCGATCGGCGACCATTTCATTCGCGTATCATAAGCTGCTTCTAAGAGTGAAAAACGGTTGCTTTCGATCATTTCTTTTTGCTGAGGTGCCACTTGAAGGTTTGAGACGGCCCGCCAGTTTTCTTGACTGATTGGTTTTAATTCATATCGCATAAAAATCCCTCCCTTGGTCTTAGTATAACAAATGAGGGCCCTATTACGGAAGTAAAACGATTACAAAAAGTACTGTTTTGGACGATCTCAAAGTATAAAAAAAGGACCATAGTTTAAAGCTGTTCGAATTGTATTTCATCATCAGAACACTTAGCTAGAGGCCCAAGCTTTTGGGGGATATGCTGGTTTAGAAGTTGATTAGTTTGTTAAAAAATGGTTCTGAATAGCATTGTAATCCGTTCATGAAGTATCTCTAGAAAATTTACGACAGGCGACTTCTTGATCAAATGCTGTGAGCCTGTTAGTTGAGGTTTGTTTTTTACTATTAAGGAAGTATATCTTTTTGGTGTCGTTCAAAACTTGGCATATCAGTTTTATTAGTGCGGAAAAACGCTTGAGTGGTAAGCTTATGGCAGGAAATACCCCAAGAAAATGAAAGGCACCCGAAATGGAAAAGAGAGTGCCTTTGCCAGCGTAAAATAGCAAAATCTATAAGTAGGTTGTATGACGATCAAGAAAAGAGCGAATGGCAGTCGAATCTTTGGTTGTATTTCACTTGATTAATGAATAAATTGTGAAGAATGTGTCGAATGATTTGAACTTCATTCTCAATTGTTCTACAATGGATGAGAATAAAAAGAATTCGGAGGCGTTAGCATGTCAACTTTAGAGATAAAAAATTTACACGTACGTGTTGAAGAAAAGGAAATTTTAAAAGGCGTTAATCTGACCCTCAAAACCGGTGAGATCCATGCCATTATGGGACCAAATGGCACTGGGAAATCGACACTTTCAGCTGTGATCATGGGCAGTCCACATTATCAAGTCACAGACGGTGACATTTTACTTGACGGAGAAAGCATTCTAGATATGGCTGTCGATGAACGCGCGCGCTTAGGATTGTTTTTGGCCATGCAATATCCTAGTGAGATTCCTGGTATCACGAACGCCGAATTTATGCGGGCGGCCATCAATTCACGTCGTTCCGAAGAAGAGGCTATTTCGGTACGCGAATTCATCAAAAAATTAGATGATAAAATGGCGCTTTTGAATATGCATGAAGAAATGGCGGAACGTTATTTGAATGAAGGCTTTTCGGGTGGCGAAAAGAAACGCAATGAAATCTTGCAATTGCTGATGATCGAACCGACTTTTGCGATCCTTGACGAAATCGATTCAGGCCTAGATATCGATGCTTTGAAAGTCGTCGCTAAAGGTGTCAATGAAATGCGCGGCGACCGTTTTGGGGCAATGATCATCACGCACTACCAACGTTTGTTAAATTACATCACCCCTGATGTCGTTCATATCATGATGGATGGTAAAATCGTCATGACTGGCGATGCAGATCTGGCGAAACGTTTAGAGGCTGAAGGCTATGCCGGTTTGAGTAAAGAATTAGGCATCGAATTTGCAGAGGAAGACTAAGGAGGTCAAGAAATTGAAAAAAAGTTTGACAACTTATCTTGACGGCGTGACAACTTTTTCGACCTTAAAAGATGAACCAAGTTGGATGCGCCAATTGCGTCAAGAAGCTTTAGCGAAGACAGACGAGTTGGAATTGCCTTATATCGAACAAGTCAAATATGATCGTTGGCCTCTTTTTAATATCGATGAAGCCAGCTTAAATGGTGCGACTTCGGCAAGTGGGAACGTCCCGGACTTTGAAGCGGTGGCTGATCGACCGTTGTTGGTCCAACAAGATGACCAAACGATCTTTGAACAATTGCCTCAGGACTTGATCGATCAAGGCGTGATCTTCACCGACTTATTTACCGCATTAAGCGACTATCCTGAGCTGGTCAAAGAGTATTATATGACCAAGGCTGTACCTGTTTTTGAAAATAAAATGACGGCCGCTCACGCTGTCTTTATGAATAGTGGAATCTTTCTTTACGTCCCGAAAAATGTGGTCATTGAAGAACCATTGCAAGCTTTGTTTTATCAAAATGGGGATCTTGCGACCCATTTCTTCAAACATGTTTTGATCGTAGCGGATGAAAATAGCGAGTTTTCTTACTTGGAACGTTTCATAAGTAAAGGAGCCGCTGCAGAAAAAATTTCGGGCAATGTCGTTGTTGAAGTGGTTGCTAAAAATGGTGCGCAAGTCAAGTTTTCCGCGATCGATCAACTGGGTAAAAATATCACGAGCTATATGAATCGTCGCGGTTATTTGATGCGTGATGCCTCGATCAACTGGGCGCTAGGTGTGATGAATGATGGCAATGTCGTCGCTGATTTTGATTCTGATTTGATAGGTAATGCGGCCCATTCTGAAATCAAAGCCGTGGCGATCAGTTCGGGTCATCAGATCCAAGCTATCGATACGCGGGTGACGAATATTGCTCCCCATACCATCGGCCATATCTTGCAACATGGTGTGATTCGCGAAAGTGGAACGCTGACCTTTAACGGGATCGGTCATATTTTACACGGAGCAAAAGGGGCCGATGCGCAACAAGAAAGCCGCGTCTTGAATTTGTCAAATCGTGGGCGTGGCGATGCCAATCCGATTTTACTGATCGATGAAAATGATGTCACAGCAGGGCATGCGGCCAGTGTCGGTCGTGTCGATCCAGATCAAATGTATTATTTGATGAGTCGTGGGATCAAAAAGCCAGAAGCAGAACGGTTGGTCATCCGCGGTTTCTTAGGACCTGTTTTGACAGCTATCCCATTAAAAGAAGTTCAAGAAGAATTGATCGAAGTTATCGAAGGGAAGTTAGAGGAATGATCGACGTAGAAAAGATCCGTCAAGAATTTCCGATTCTAAATCAACGCGTCAATGATGAAGCCTTGGTCTATTTAGATAATGCCGCTACGACACAAAAGCCCGATGCTGTATTGAAAGTCATTGAAGATTATTATCATTCTAATAACGCCAATGTGCATCGCGGCGTCCATACTTTGGCAGAACGGGCCACCGAACAATATGAAGCAGCCCGTGAAAAGGTGCGTGCTTTTATCAATGCGCGTGAGACGGCCGAAGTCTTGTTCACACGCGGCACGACAACTGGCTTGAATTGGGTCGCTCGTAGTTTCGGCGATGCTTTTGTGAAAGCTGGCGACGAGATCGTCATTACTCCAATGGAACACCATTCGAATCTAGTCTGCTGGCAACAACTCGCCAAACGAAAAGGCGCTAAACTGATCTATTTACGTTTGACAGACGAAGGCTTTATCGATATGGCGGATGCAACGGAAAAAATCAATGAAAAAACAGCGATTGTGGCCATAGCTCATGCTTCCAATGTTTTAGGTGTCGTCAATCCGATCAAAGAATTGGCGGCAATGGCACATATTCATCAAGCTATCATGGTCGTTGACGGGGCCCAATCGACACCCCATATGAAAATCGATGTGCAGGCTTTAGATGCTGATTTTTATGCCTTTAGTGGCCACAAAATGTGTGGTCCGACTGGCATCGGTGTTTTGTATGGCAAAAGACATTGGCTCGAGCAAATGGAGCCCATCGAATTTGGTGGTGAAATGATCGATTTTGTTTACGAAAAAGACAGTACTTGGACTGAATTGCCTTGGAAATTTGAAGCCGGTACGCCCAACATTGCGGGCAGCATCGGTCTAGGTGCAGCTATCGATTACTTGAATCATTTAGGGATGGCTGAGATCCAGGCCCATGAAAGAGAACTCGTTTCGTATGTGTTACCAAAACTTGAAGGTATTCCCGGGGTAACTGTCTATGGGCCACAAGATCCTGCCCATCATACTGGTGTGATCGCTTTTAACATCGATGACCTACATCCACATGATCTGGCAACTGCCCTTGATATGGAAGGTGTTGCTATCAGAGCGGGCCACCATTGTGCGCAACCTTTGATGCGACAACTTGGTGTAGCTGCCACTGCGCGCGCTAGTTTTTATTTTTACAATACCAAAGCAGACGCTGATCGCTTGATTGAAGCCGTCAATGCAACAAAGGAGTTTTTCAAGAATGGGTCTCTCTAAATTAGATAATCTTTATCGCCAAATCATTATGGACCACTCAAGCCATCCACACCATAAAGGAAGCTTGGAAAAATCGCAACATCAAATCGAAATGAATAACCCGACTTGTGGCGATGTGATCCATCTAGAGGTCGATACCGAGGATGGCGTGATCAAAAATATCGCCTTTGACGGTCATGGTTGCTCGATTTCGACCGCTAGTGCTTCCATGATGACAGATGCTGTCATTGGTAAAACAGTCGCTGAAGCCAAAGCCATGTCAGCCGACTTTTCGCAACTAGTTCAAGGAAATGAAGTTGCCGATCTCGACCGCTTAGGCGATGCGGCTTTATTAGATGGTGTTACCAAGTTTCCTGCTCGTATCAAATGTGCGACGCTGGCCTGGAAAGCTTTGAATAAAGCATTAGAAGCAGGTAGCGCCGACGCAGGTTTTATCAAACATGATTGAAAAAGAGGAGATCTTTAGCGGATCTCCTCTTTTTGTGGTGCGCCCTGCATGGGTAATCACTTGGCGGTGAAAGTCCGCTACAGGCTTGGCAGTAGGAACTGTTAGCGAAAGGCAAGGTGGCAACCGTGAGGTTGTGGCTGAAGGAAGCCGGACGCAAACTCCTGAACTGACGAACACGAAATTGGATATAAGGCTGAATGAGATCGGATAAGTCTGCCAAACAAGATAAAGTCCGATACTGCCCGAAATCTCTACAGTAAATCCAGCGGTTACATGGGAGGAAAGCGATTATTCTTACCAGGGGAGGTCTTATGAGGGCATGATGGAAGCTACAGAGTTAGCGACCAAATGCAATTCTGGTGGTGACACTGGAATGAATCATAAGAAGTCAGCAGAGGTCATAGTAGTAGCCAACTGACAGGTTACGAAGGACCGAACAATAGTTAACTTGAAGTTTAGGAGGTGTAAGAAGTGCGACAATCGCAGAAAACAGAACAAGCTGGCTGGCGTCAGGAAGATAATGTGGAACATGAAAAGAATGGCGGAGTGCGTAGCACTTCCTATGGTGAACAAACAAATCAAGACGGATGTAAATCTCTGTTTGAGAGAATCCTGTCTGGGAACAATCTCAATCAAGCGTACCTTCAAGTCGTCAGAAATAAAGGAGCAGCGGGAATCGACGGTATGACGTGTGAAGAGCTGCTTCCTTACTTGAAGGAAAATCGAGAAATTCTAGTGACCCAACTGCACGATGGAACTTATAAACCAGCCCCAGTCAAACGGGTAGAAATACCTAAACCAGACGGAGGCAAACGTAAGTTAGGTATACCAACGGTCTTAGACCGTATGATTCAACAAGCAATCAATCAAGTGCTACAGCCTATCTTTGAGACCGTATTTTCGGATAATAGCTTCGGATTTCGGCCTAAACGGAGTGCACAAATGGCTATCATGCGTGCCAAAACGTATTATGAACAAGGATATAAATATGTAGTGGATATTGATATGAAAGCCTATTTTGACACAGTCAACCACGATAAGCTAATGTTCTATATCGAGAAGAAAGTCAAGGACAAACGAGTTCTAAACCTTATACGCCAATATCTCAAGAGCGGCATAATGGAAGACGGTCTCGTCAAAGTGACGGAGGAAGGAACCCCTCAAGGGGGAAACTTGTCGCCATTACTGAGTAATGTCTATTTGAATGAGTTTGACCAACTTCTCGAATCCAGAGGACATAAATTTGTCAGATATGCGGATGATTGCAATATTTATGTCAGAAGCAAACGAGCAGGGCAACGAGTAATGGATAACTCCATCAAATATCTTGAAGGTCAACTCAAATTGACAGTTAATCGTGAGAAAACTGAAGTAGGTAGTCCTTTGAAACTCAAGTTTCTAGGGTTCTGTTTGCTCAATACCAGAAATGGTGTCAAAATACGCCCACATGCCAAATCAAAGGCAAGGGTGAAAAAGAAACTAAAGAAAATCACGAAACGAAACCGGGGTAGAAGCATTCAAGTGCTATTCAAGGAAATCAAGCAACTGATGAATGGTTGGATAAACTACTATGGTATCAGTGAAATGAAAAGTTTTATGAGTCAGCTTAATGGATGGTTAAAACGAAGAATCAGACAATATATTTGGAAACAATGGAAGAAACCGTTGACCAAAAGAAAGAATCTGATGGCACTAGGAATCGATAAGCAGAAAGCTTATGAATGGTCCTACACGAGAAAAAGCTATTGGAAAATCTCCAAGAGCCAAGTGTTGCACTATTCGCTTACAGACAAAGAACTGATATCCCGAGGCTATATGGACATAGCTTTAAGATATCAGTTTGTACACGCGAACTATTGAACCGCCACATACGGAACCGTACGTGTGGTGGTGTGAGAGGGGCGAAAAGTTATTAACTTTTCCCTCTACTCGATTTCGGCCACATTGATGACTTCAGTCAAAGTCGTCAAGCGTTCTAATTTTTCAGGATCTTTACACCAAGTGATCAGCGGAATGCGCCGGATCTTGGCGACTTGCGTAAAAGTGATACGATTGATCTTGGTTTCATCTGCTAATACATAAGCAGCAGTACAGTGGTCCAAGGCGTATTCTTTGATCAAGGCCTCCTCGGGATCGGGAGTAGAATAGCCAAAATCGGGATGGACGCCATTCATACCCAGGAAAACTTTATTGAAAAAGCAGGTCGAAAGTTGTGAGAAAGCGACGGAGTCCACGATGGCGTGTGTTGCTGGGCGGATCCGCCCGCCTAACATGATCGTGGTGATTTCGTGATTCATCAAATCGACAGCGATCTCTGGTGAGTTGGTCACGACGACTAGCTCTTTATCAGTCAAAAAGGGCACCATTTCAGCGGTGGTCGTGCTGGAATCGAGAAAGACGATCTCATTTGCATAGACTTTTTTAGCGGCTTCTTTGGCGATCAGTTGTTTCTCGTCGATATTTTCGATCCGCTTCGTCTCGATCGCTCTTTCTAAATCATAGAGGTCCAATTTTTGAGCACCACCGTGAACGCGCGTCAGTTGGCCATCTTCTTCCATTTCACTTAAATCACGGCGAATGGTCGATTCGCTAGCATCAAAACGTTCCATCAATTCTTGCGTTTTGACGATGCCTTCACGATGCAGTAAATTCAATATTTCTAAACGCCTTTCTTGTAACAACATCTAAAAGGACCTCCTATCATTTTCTTTTATTGTACGCTAAACTAGTTCGTTTGACAAAGTAATTTGCGGTTTTTTAATGAAAATGAATGTTTTTAAATAAAATGCCCTTGAAAACGGTCATAAATGATGATATAGTGAACGAAAATAAATGATTTGGAGGAAAGAGAATGTTTAAGTTTGTGATCGCAACTCACGGAGATCTAGCGCACGGCTACCAAAGTACCTTGGAAATGTTTTTGGGAACAGGCTTTGATATTACTTATATTTCAGCTTATTTACCTGATAGTCCCGACTTGGAAGGACAAATCGAGCAAGTGCTCGCCAAAGTAGAAAAGGAGACGCAACTTATTGTCTTTACCGATTTATTTGGCGGTTCTGTCAACCAAAAATTTATGGAACACACCCATGGGTTGCCTAATGTCTTTATCGTTTCCGGCGTGAACTTGCCGACGATCTTAGAAGTCATGACGATCGCCATGTCAGGTGATACGGCGAGTCAAGCATTGATCGAAGAAAAATTGCAAAGTACCCGACAAGAGATCAAGCAATTCCCTTTGTATGAAAGAACACCTGCCGTCAAAGAAAAACCGTCACAAACGGTCACGAAAAAAGCAGCGGTCACAAACGGTCAAGAAAATGACACGATCCCGGCTTTGCGCGTCGATGAACGGTTAGTCCATGGACAGATCGTTATGCTTTGGTCGAAAGCTTTAAGTTTAGACGGAATCATTGTCGCGAACGACGAAGTGGCTGAAAACGAGATCCAACAATCTTCACTTAAAATGGCGGTGCCGGACAATATCAAGATCGTCATCCGAACGATCGCTGGGGCACGTAAATTGTTGCGTGATCCACGGATCAAAAAGCGCCATATCTTAGTTTTGACCCGGACGATCGCTGATGCTGTGGCGGTGACAGAGGGTTTTAGCCACGTCGATTTCTTGAATATTGGCAATGTCGGTAAGGGCACGGATGAGAAGAAAGAAAAATGGTTGAACACGGTCTATGTCACCGATTCTGAGAAAGCCGCTGCCAAAGTTTTAGCAGAAAAATTTCCTGAAACGAATTTACAAAATGTCCCTGGGGATGCTAAGCACTTATTGAACGAGTTTATTAAATAGGAGGAGATCCATATGTTATATCCAGCAATCGTTACCGCTTTGGTCGTATTCTTGACGGTCGGCGGGCAAGAACTTTTTGGTTTTACAATGTTGGGCCGGCCCATCGTGATCGCACCGATCATCGGCTTACTCTTGGGCGATGTCCAAACGGGGCTAGTTGTGGGAGCTAGTCTGGAAGCTATTTTCATGGGCGTTGTCAATGTTGGTGGTGCTCAAGCTGCTGAACCGGGGCTAGCAACGGCATTGGCAACAACTTTTGCCATTCAATTTGGTGGGGGACTGGAAGTGGCTTTACCGATTGCCTTACCACTCGGGGTCATTGGTCTACAATTAAAAACCTTGATCTATGTTGGGATCGTAGGACCTTTTGCCACGAAATTCGATCGGATGGCTACAGATGGTAATGCGAAGGGAATCCGTAATTTGCACTTTGGCTTATGGGCCATCCAATGGGGCTTATATGCCTTGATCCCGTTCTTTGGGGTCTTGGTAGGTTCTGAAGCCACGCAAGCGGTCATCAACAAGTTGCCAGATGTGATCATAAACGGTTTGTCCGTGGCCGGTAATCTCCTGCCAGCTGTCGGGATGGCGATGTTATTACAAACCTTGTGGGACAACAAAATCGCCGTCTTTTTCTTCCTCGGCTTTGTCTTGACTGCTTATTTAGAATTACCACTGATCGCCACAGCAGTTTTGGCCTTTATCATGGCCTTTTTAGTCGCCCAACGCGATTTACAAGTGAAAAAAATCGCGAAAAAAATCGCCGATAGTGGTCAAGGACACGTGATCGTCTCGGATTCCATGACCGATGAAGAACGTGAGAATGAAGAGTTCTTATCTTAAGGAGGGTATAAGAAATGGCAAAAGACAATCAATTAACTAAAGAAGAAACAAAAATGTTACGTAAGATGTACTGGCGTAGTTTCACCCTTTATTCAGCTGTGACGCCGGCCAAGCAAGGAGCTAGTGGTTTCAGTTATACCATGCAGCCTTTCATCGATACCTTTTACAAAGGCGATCCCGCCGGCCGCAGTAAAGCCATGAAACGTCACATGGCTTATTTCAACACGAACGTTGCGCTTTTTCCGTTCTTAAGTGGTGTCGTTGCTTCGATGGAAAAAGAAAACTCTGAAAATCCTGATTTCAATGAAGAAAGTATCCAACCAGTCAAAGCCTCCTTGATGGGACCTTTAGCTGGGATCGGTGACTCTTTGTTCTGGGGCGTCTTGCGCGTGATCGCTGCTAGTATCGGTATCACCTTAGCCCAGGCAGGCAATGTTTTAGCCCCAATCATCTTCTTACTTTTGTTTAACGTACCGGTCCAATTGATCCGCTGGTTTGGCGGCAAATTAGGCTATACCTTAGGCAATCAATATGTCAGTGATCTTTATAAAACAGGCATGATCAATGTTTTGACCAAAGCGGCTTCAATCGTCGGTCTGGTCATGGTCGGCGCGATGACTAGCAACATGGTCCACTTCGATTTGACTTGGAACATGAAAGTTGCTGGCGAAACCGTCTTTAAATCCCAAGAAATGCTTGATCAAATTTTTGTAGGCTTGATTCCCTTAGCCATCACGTTGCTTTCATTCTGGTTGATGAAGAAAAAGCATGTTTCGGTCAATTGGTTGATCGTAGGCATCATCGTGTTTGCGATCTTGGCTTCGCTTTTAGGAATTGCTTAGTTTGAGGAGGAAATAACTTGTCAAAAAATGAATGGTGGAAAGAGGCAGTCATTTATCAAATCTATCCCAAAAGTTTTTTGGATACGAATGGTGATGGCATTGGTGATATCAAAGGGATCGAGCAAAAGATCCCCTATCTAAAAGAACTCGGTGTCGATGCCTTATGGTTGAGCCCAGTTTATTTATCGCCGCAAATCGATAACGGCTATGATATCACCGATTATCGGTCCATCGATCCCATTTTTGGAAAGAATCAAGATATGTATGATTTGATTGCTGTGGCTCATGAGAATGGCATCCGCATCATCATGGATTTTGTCGCTAATCATACCAGCGATCAATGTCTTTGGTTCAAGGAAAGCTGCAAAGGTCCCGATAATTTCTTCAGTGATTTTTATATTTGGCGCGATGAACCGAATAATTGGGGCTCGAATTTTGGTGGCTCCGCTTGGGAATGGCATGAGGGTCGAAAGCAGTATTATTTGCATTATTATGCCAAAGAACAGCCAGATCTGAATTGGGAAAATCCCTATGTCCGCCAATACATTTATGATATGATGCGCTTTTGGAAAGCTAAAGGCATCGATGGTTGGCGCATGGATGTCATCACCTCGATCTCTAAAGATTGGGATTTTCCTGATAATGCAGTCCCCTTATCGGTATCTAATCAACAAAATGGCCCGCGGATGCATGAATTTATCCATGAAATGAATCAAGAAGTCTTGGCGCCATTAGATATGATGGCAGTCGGCGAAAGTCCTGATGCTAAAAGTTCTGATGCTTGGCAACTGGTGGCCCCTGCCCGTGAAGAATTAGATATGATCTTTACCTTTGAGCATATGCACATCGATCGGAAAAAAGGCGATATCAATGGTCGTTGGGCGCACCAAAAAGCCGATATCGTGCACTTAAAGCAAATTCTATCCGGTTGGCAAAAAGCTTTATATCACAATGGGTGGAACGCTTTGTATTTCGAAAATCACGACCGGGCCCGCGTGATCAGTCGTTGGGGCAATGATGATGAGTATCGCTATGAGTGCGCCACCGCTTTTGCGACTGTTTTACACGGCCTGCAAGGCACTCCTTTTATTTATCAAGGCGAAGAGATCGGCATGACCAATGCCAGCGACTTTCAACTAGAAGATTATCAAGATATCGAGCTACTTGGGAATTACCAACATTATGTCAAAGAGGCACAGACTATCAGCCACGCGGACTTTATGCAGGCAGCCGGGAAAATTTCGCGTGATCATGCCCGTACGCCGATGCAATGGGACAATAGCAGCAATGCTGGCTTTTCCAAGGGGAACCCTTGGCATAAGCTCAATCCTATTTATCCAGAGATCAATGTAGCTTGTGATCGTGCTTCGAAAAAGTCGATTTTTAGCTACTATCAACGCTTGATCCAACTACGCCATGAAGAAAATTGGTTGAAAGAAGGACGATATGAATTGTTATTACCTGAAGATCCGGCCATTTATGCTTATCTGCGGGTACTAGCTGATAAAGAGTATCTCATCGTCGCTAATCTCAGTGATCAAACACTAGCTTTGCCGCACGAATTAGCCAAGTATCGTGCGAAAAAAGTGTTTATCCATAATTATGAAAGACCCATCGCAAGCAAGCTTCAACCCTATGAAAGTTATATCATTGAAAGCAACTAGCCTCGTGCCAGTTGCTTTTTTACGTAAAAACTTAAGAAATGGGAATCGGTTGTACATTTAGGTCGTAAACAAACAATGGAAATGGGAATCGGTTGTACATTTAGACCGTAAACAAACAATGGAAATATAAATCGGACGTCTCATGAAAGGCTTTAGTCCGCAAAAAATCAGAATCGCTTCCCCATTTTTTTAGCTTCTTTGTTATAATAGATAAAGAAGAAAAAGTGAGAGAGTGATTTTTTGAGTACGTTTAAGGATTTGAAACAACACAAGGTGCTGGTAGCAACCGTTTATTTGCTGACTTTAGCCAACACGATCGGTGAATTGTTGCTGCCTAAGTTCATGTCGCTTATCATCGATGTCGGGGTGGCCCAAGAAGAGGTTAGCTACATCTTAAAAATGGGGGCGGTGATGCTAGGCGTGACGCTTGTTACGATCATCGTACGGAGTGGCGCCGCTTATTTTTCGGCCAAGACCTCTATGCTCTTTTCACGCGATTTGCGGCAACGACTTTTTGACAAGGTGAACCGCATGACTTTTGATGAAACGGAGCATTTCGGCATATCTTCTTTGATCACCCGCGTCACAAACGATGTGGCTCAAGTGGAAAATTTAGTGCTGATGGGCTTGCGGCCTTTAGCGCGGGCGCCACTGACCTTTATTGGTGGCATGATAATGGCCACATTCACCAATGCCAAGCTAACACTTGTCGTGGTGGCTTGTTTGCCCATTCTTGCGCTCATGATCTATGTCATGGTCCATGTCGTCATTCCCTATTTTCCCAAACTGCAACGCTCTCTTGACCGCATCAATTTATTGTTACGTCAACGCTTGACCGGTTTGCGTGTGATTCGGGCGTTTTCGCGTGATGAAGAAGAGGAGCAAGCTTTTGATGCGGCCAACGACAGCTATTATCAAACGGGCTTAAAAGTCAATCGCTTGATGCAAACAATCAACCCACTTTTAGTTTTAGTACTGAATTTGGCCATCGTTGTGACCTTTATGATCGGCTCGCGCTTTGTGGACCTAAAAGTGATGAATATCGGAGCTTTGATGGCTTTTGTGCAATATGTGACCCAAGTCTTGTCAGCTTTGATGACGATGACGCGCATGACCACGATCTTACCGCGGACCGCCGCTTCGATCGAGCGGATCGATGAAGTCTTGGATTATCCTTCACGCACAGTTGGTGGCAGTGAAAAACTAGCGGGACCGATTGAAACGATCACCGCTGAGGGCTTGTCCTTTACCTATCCCGGTGCCCAACAACCGACGCTCAAAGACTTATCTTTTTCGATTAAAAAAGGGCAAGTCCTAGGCATCATCGGTGGAACGGGTTCAGGCAAGACCACGCTACTTAAGCTGCTACTCCAATTTTACGACCCGACCGCAGGAAGTTTGTCTTTAAATAACCACGCGATCACGACTTTGGACATGAAAAGCGTGCGGGAAGAAATCAGTTATATTCCGCAACAGAATTATTTCTTTTCCGATAGTTTGCGCGGCAATATGACTTATAGCAATTTTCGCGCTACCGACGAACGCATGTTAGATAGTCTTAAGACCGCTCAAGCCAGTGATTTTTTGCCCAAAGAAAAACCGCTCGACGAAAAAGTGGCGCGTGGGGGCCAGAACTATTCCGGTGGACAACGGCAACGCTTGGCGATCTCGCGCGGCCTGACTCGTGAAGCCTCACTGTATATTTTTGACGATTCGTTTTCCGCACTCGACTATAAAACAGATTTAAAGCTGCGCCAAGCCTTACGTGGCCGATTGGATGAGGCAATCACGATCATCGTGGCTCAACGCGTGGCTACCATTCGTCATGCCGATCAAATCATGGTCCTTGAAGAGGGCCAGATAAAGGGCCTGGGCACTCATGATGAGCTGATGAAAAACAATCGCGTCTATCAAGAAATTGCTATTTCACAAGGAGAGGAGGATCCTCATGATTCCCATTAAACGGCTATTGACCTATTTGAAAGCATACCGCGGACTGTTGCTACTTGCGCTTATTTTCACGCTTTTTTCAACACTTCTTCAAGTGATCACGCCGACTTGGATGGCTAAGATCTTGAATCATTTACAACTGGCAGCTCAAAACCAGATGGCTGTCGATTTTTCCTATCTATTTAAAGTGGCGGGGATCCTAGCGGTATTTTACCTTGCCTTGGCTTTATTTAATATTGGCGTGGAACGATCCTTGGTTTATTTGTCGCAAAGCTTGATCAAACGCCTACGCTCGGAAGTTTCCGCTAAGATCAAGAAGATCCCCTTGGCTTTTTTTGACCAACATAGCACCGGCGATCTTTTAAGCCGGATCACCAATGACGTGGATACCGTGGGCCGCAATGTCCAATCAAGTGTCAGTCAAATGTTTTCTAGTCTGCTTTTGTTAGTCGGGATCGTTTTTATGATGCTAAAGATCAGCCCCATATTATCGCTTATTTTCTTTGCCACGGTGCCGCTCAATATTTTTGTGACTAAATTTGTCATGAGCCGCTCGCAAAATTATTTTCGCGCCAAATCAGAAGGACTAGGAGCCATGGTCGGTTTTGTGGAGGAAAATTTTACCGGAACCGACTTGATCAAGGCTTATAACTTTCAAGAAGAATCGAGCAAAGAATTTCGGGCGCGCAACGAAGCTCTTTATCAAGTCTCTTACAAGGCGAGTTTTATGGCCGGTGTTTTGAATCCGCTCATGATCTTCATCGGCAACATCGCTTACGTCTTGATCGCTATTGTCGGCGGCATCTTCGTCGTTCAGGAAAAAATCTTGGTCGGGGATGTCATGGCTTTCATGCAATATAGCCAAAATATCCGGCAACCCATCGATGTCATCGCTGAAATGGCCAATACCTTACAAGAAACGATCGCCTCCGCCAATCGGGTCTTCCAGTTTTTAGACGCTCCCGAAGAAGTCGAGGATCACAGCCATTTGATCCAAGCACCGATCGAAGAGATCCGTTTTGAGCAGGTCGATTTCTCCTATCGTCCCAAACAGCCTGTGATCCAAAATTTAGCTTTGACCGTGACCCATGGCGAAACGATCGCCATCGTTGGTGCGACCGGCGCGGGCAAGACGACGCTAGTCAATCTTTTATTGCGTTTCTATGATGTGACCAAAAATGCGATTAAAATCAATGGCATCGATATCCGCACCGTACCACGTGAAAATTTACGGTCTTTTTTCGCTATGGTTTTGCAAGATACTTGGTTGATCCAAGGCACGATCTACGATAACATCCGCTATGGCAATATCAATGCGACGCACGACCAAGTGATCCAAGCCGCTAAACAAGCGCATGCGCATCACTTTATCGAGACGCTTCCCGACGGCTACCAAACGATCCTAAACGAGGAGGGTAGCAATATTTCTCAAGGGCAGCGCCAACTAATCACCATCGCCCGGGCCTTTGTCAGTGATCCTGCCATTTTGATTTTGGACGAAGCGACCTCTTCGGTGGACACACGGACCGAGCAGCTGATCCAAAATGCCATGGCCGATCTGATGAAAGGCCGAACGAACTTTGTCATCGCGCATCGTTTGTCGACGATCGTCGATGCCGATAAGATCCTCGTCATGGACCATGGCAATATCATCGAGCAAGGCAATCATGCGAGTTTGATGGCCCAAAATGGCGTTTATCGCGAACTTTATAATAGTCAATTTGCTGAATAAAAGAAAACCACCGATCGAAAAGTTGATCGGTGGTTGTTTGGATGAGGATTTGGTTGGGCAAGTAAATCGGCGTGAACCAGTAGGCGATATGGTCAAGTCTCACAAGACCTATGGGAGATCCCGCTAAATCTCACGTAGACCACCCCAGTACCTATGGGAGATCTATTCAAATCTCGCGTAGACTCCCCCCAAACCTATGGGAAATTCTCTTAAACTCTGCCATAGATACCGGCCAAGCTATGGCAGAGATGACCAACTCTGCCACAGGTCAACCCTAGGCTATGGCAGACATTACAAACTTTGACACCCTCTTTTTGTGAGAAACCTGCTTCATTAGGAATGCTTTTCAATAAAGGCTGCGATCGGCAGGCGAAAGTCTAGATAGTTTTTTTCTAAAGTGGCGCGGTCCCAATCCCACCAGGCAATTTTTTCTAAAGCTGTGATCTGTTCGTCGGTAAAGCGATATTTGATGACGTTGGCGGGTATCCCGCCAACGATCGCATAAGCGGGGACGTCTTTTGTCACGACGGCATTCGAGGCGATCACTGCGCCGTCGCCTACGGTCACACCGGCTTGGACAACAGCGCCATGGCCGAGCCAAACATCATTACCGATCCTGGTTATTTTTTGTTTGCGTTCAGCTAGAAACGCTGTGTCTTTGGGCCCGAAACCGTAGCCTTCACCATTGTAGGTAAACATATGCTGACTGGCACGCGTATAAGGATGGTTCGTCGGCCCGATCCGGACCATCGCCGCGATGCTGACAAACTTGCCCAATTGACTGTTTTGGATGTAACAATACTGGCCACTATAGGTATAAGCGCCGATCGTATTGTTATCTAAGTGATTCGATTGACCGATCTCGACATAGTCTCCTAATTGGGTATCTTTCATTTCTGTTTGAAGACCCACGATCGGTTGTTCATCTTCAAAATTGACCATTTCAATATGCATACTTTCACTCCTTAAATGTAAGCTAATCTAACATGATTGATGCTTATGAGTATCATTTTACCTTAAAATCAGGTAAACTCTAACTAAAAAGACTCGCGAGGAGGAATTTTTATGTATCAAATTTTGACCATGGGCGAATTATCTGATCGTGCTAAAAAACGCTTGGATCGTAAACGATTTTCTTTTACTGAAGCAGGATCACGACCTGATGCCATTTTTGTGCGCAGTGCTGAAGTTTCCAATGAACGCATCACACCGGAACTTCTTGCGATCGGTCGGGCCGGTAGTGGTGTCAATACGATTGACCTTGCTGCTTGTACCAAAAATGGCACGATGGTTTTCAACACACCGGGAGTCAATGCCAATGCCGTCAAAGAACTGGTTTTGGCCAATCTTTTCAATGCGGTCCGCCCGCTAGATACGGCTTTTGAAAAAGTGCAACAGCTCACCGGAACGGACGTACTTGAACAGGCCGAAGCGCTGCGCAATCAGTTCCACGGCGAAGAATTAGAAGGCAAAACGATTGGCATCTTAGGGCTCGGAGCCATTGGCGATCAATTAGCCAAAGCCTGCCACAGCCTAGGGATGGATGTGATCGGGTTTGCGCGCCGCCCACGTCAAGCAGAATATTTTTTACAAGTCTATACTTTGAGCGAAGTCCTTTCTGTTGCCGATTTCGTGGTGATCTTATTGCCACTAACGGATGAAACGAGACATCTGATTGGTGCTAAAGAACTGGCCATGATGCGTCCTGAGACAGTGCTAATGAACTTTGGCCGCGGCGAGATCGTGGATGATGTGGCGGTACTACAAGCTTTAGAAGAAGAAAAATTGGCGGGTTATGTCTCAGACTTTCCCAATGAAAAACTGTTGCATCATCCAAAAATCAAATTATTGCCGCATATCGGCGGTACGACCAATAAAGCTTTGTCTGATGGGGCCTTAACTGCTGTTCGCAATCTACGTGATTTTCTTTTGTACGGGACTGTCCAGCAATCTGTCAACTTTCCTAACGTTTACCTACCCTTAGCTGCACCGACACGTCTGACGGTCTTTTTTTCTGAACGTCCCAAACTTTTTGCGCATGTTTCTCAAATCATTGCCGATCAAAATATTGAAATCGATATTTTGACGAGCGAACGGCGAGATGGCTATGTGTATAGCTTGATCGACCTTGATGAAACGGATGAAGCAAAGTTAACTAATTTAAAAACGGAATTGCTGAAAACAGAGGGCCTTTTGAAGATCCGCTTTTTAAAAAATCCCAACTGGGCCCCTACGATTTATTTGTAAAAAAAATAATAGAGACCAAAAAGCGAGAAGTCACCCTGACTTCTCGCTTGGATCCTTTTTAAAATTTATTCGCGCCAGCCCACGATATCGCCTAGTTCAAAATCATAAGAAAGTTTTTTGCCGTAGGCTTTTTCATAAGCGGCTTTTTTCTGTTCATAATCGCGTTTCATCATCCACATACTATTTTGTGTCACCGTAAGATTCGGGTCAGGATAGATCGGGGCGAGGATATGGATCGTGTAACGGACTTTATTGAATTGATCGTTATCCGGTACGCCGAGATCACGGATTTCCACAAAACAAGAAATAACCGGGACATTCATTCGAGCGGCGTAGTAATAAGGCCCACGTTTAACGGGACGGGGCTTTTTATAATTGAACCACATTTCTTGTTCGGGATAAATCAAGACATTATGCCCTTTTTTGATATGTTCTTCCAAAAGACGGGGAAAATCACGATTCATGTAGTGCATACTAGCACTTAATGGGACTACATCGCCAAAGCTGACTAAAAAGCCTAAAATGCCCGGCATTTTCAAATTGGTCGGTTGACTGACAAAAGCAAGCCGTTTATGTTGGGCCTTCTGGACGGCAATGCGGACGGCCATGTTTTCTAAAGGATTGAAGTGATTACTCGTGACGATCGCGCCACTTTTGATGCCAGAAATTTGCTTGCTGCCAACAACTCGCGTGTGAAACATCAAGATTTTAGTCAATAGATTGATACAAGCGCGCGAAAGTAGATTTTTCAACCGATAAAATAAATAATTACGTTGCTCTAAAAAATCAGCAATCAACTTTCTCTCTGCTTCCAAAGTAAGGGTGGGATCGTTCACTTCTACTTTATCATTGAAACGCTGCTCTTTTGCGGCTTGTTCGATATTTTTGACGACCGGCTTTTTGTCGCCACCAATGATCATAGCTGTACCTTGACTTTCCGTTTGGCCACGTTGACAAAGGTATTGTCAGTATCGGGCAGCACTTCTAGTTGATGGACCAATTCATTTTGATGTTTTTGGTCGGCCGCTATTTCTGCCGCGCTATAATTGTCTTTTATGGCGTGGATCTCTTGGGCATAGTCCGTTTGGTCGGCGTATTGCCAAAACTCTGCTTCAAAAGGAACATCACTATAGTTCCAAGGTTTCCCGAACAAATTATAATGGACCAACTTGGCCGTGTCTTGCCCGGGCAAAATATGCTCGGTTTGGACATTCCAACTCGCATCAAGTAAAAGTAGCTCATCGCGACAGATGGCGTTGAGATAATCTTGGTCAGGAGCGATCACATCAAAATGATAATCATTTAACAGTTGTAAAAAATGATCCGAGAAACGTTTTTCTCTTAAACCGGCAAGGTCCATGACCAATACTCCTGAATTCACATAGCACATAGGAGCCGCGCCGATCGCTTCAGTCGCGTAACGAGCAGGTACCGGTGTGTTGCAGACAAAAGCGTCTGGCACGGCGCCTACCAAGTTTCCCGCCAGGTCTGTTTCAAAAAGCTCGACGATATCCGCTAATAAAATTGTATCAGCGTCGATATAGACGGCTTTATCATACTCGGGGAACATATCGGCAATAAACAGGCGATAGTAGATCGTCAAGGTAAAGTAATCCGCCCGTAAAACATTGCGGTCATTGTCAAAGCGATGATAAAAATTGTCTTCCAAAGAAACAAAACGGATCGAAAGCGTATCGTCAGCTAAAGAAGCGATACGATCGCGATTGTTTTGGGTCAATTCTTGATAAATGATTGTGACTTCATAATGGTAGCTGGCTTTGCGATGAGCTTTCAAAGACAGGAGCGAAGTTGCTAAATAAGGGGCGTATACATCATCGATCCCATAAAAAATCGGCACTAAATGTTCAGACATAAAATTCTCCTTCATGTAATGACTCAGCGGTAAGTTCTTGATAGGTCAAGAACAAATCATCGTAGTCATGTAGTTGTAATTCCTCATGGACACGGTCGATCTGCCAAGGTTTGACATTGATTTTTTTGAACCAAGGAAAGAATTCGAAACGTGTCGTAAAATGTTGAAAAACGGTATCGTCTTGTAATTCATCTTGCTCATTGAACCGTCGTGGCGCAATTTTTTTGGCTTTTGACAAACGGTTGATCGCTGATTGATCAGGCATGAACATCCAACGTCTTTGGCACAGCGCGCGACAGTCGGCAAACAGGCCATTTTCGCGCACACGTTTTAAGTTGATCAAGAGCACGCCGGAATTCAGATAATCGAAAGTCTTCATTTGGCGATGGAAAAACCATTTGCCATATTGGTCAAGCACACCACAGACATCGTAGGAAGTGAGATCTTGGTGATAGAATCCCGAAAAATCATTATAACAAATAATATCAGTATCTAAATAAAGGATTCGATCAGGCAAAGCGCCCACTAAATCAGCGTATAAGCGTAACATACAATTGGGAGTAAAGGAACTGTCCCAATTGGCAGTCAAAATATTGGCATTGACCAAGGCCGTGATATCGAATTTGATCACGTGATTTTTAGCGTTTTTCTCTTTGGCATAATGATCAAGAATCGCAATATCGCTATCTTTGATGGGCCTGTAAACATGCTCGTTATTTTCGATCTGAGCGGTCAAGACAAAGATGTTCAAAGACTCTGACGTGTGTTTCAGCAAGGAAAGAACCGAAAGAAATAAGCCTTCTTGCATGTGGTCATCGCCACAATACAAAATATTCACTTCAACCGTTCCTCCTTTCATAGGAAATGTAGGCATAGGTGCTTTGTTTGGCCCGCGCCTTCATTTGCTTTGCGACGACTTCTTGCAAATAACGTTGCCGCTCACGAAGCGATAAATCAGACGGTGCTAGAAAAGGACCGTCCACGTAGATCGTTTGCTTGGGACGTTTACTAAAACGCCGCTTTTGATAGGTCGTCGTCATACAAAAGACCGCTGCGTTTCGGGCTGCCGGATAATGAAAAGCAGTCAAACTCAAAGGTCGGATCTCAGTATAATAAGGCCAAACATGTTCTTCTGGATAAATCAGCACCGGTTCTTGCGCCCGTATTTTCAAGGTCGTTAAGAAAGCCTTCATTTGGTCTTTGTCGCTTGGAGTCGGGATTACACCGGCATAAGGCAATAATTTACCCAAGATCGGTATTCCTAAATTAGACGGTGAAACAATCGTAGCAAATTTGCGCCCCGTGATGACATGAAAGGGCATAAAGGCATCCCCTTGCGGCTGGGTATGATTCCCGTATAAATAATAGCTTTGCTTGCGATAGGCTTTTAAAACTTGCTTATTTTTGATCCGCACATGATACAAGAGCCGATAGCCCGCCGCTAATACCTTGGCTAGAGCAAAGGTTGTTAAAAAAGAAGCAATTTTTTGCCAAGGTTTGTCACGTAGCCACTGATAGTCTCTGGGCAGTTCATATTCCTGATCCGAACTCTCGACAAAATCATCGGCAAATGAATCGTAGAAACGCGTCGTTGGCATTTTTTTAGTAAACATGACCCATCCTTTCCTATTGTAACAGAAAAGTCAAATAAAAGTCTTATTTGATTCATCCAATATACAACAAATCCTACAAAAAATCATGCTTTTTTGTTCGGATCATAGACAAATTCCACATTTTTGTTGATAGTGTTGCTTAACTCGCTAAGTCTCAAAATAATCGAAAAAAAGTTTAAGATCTTGTTGCCCATAAATAAAGCCAGCTGCTTCACTGATTCTAGAAAAGTGTCACGTGAGTATAAGCTCATTAAAATAGCCCTGAAATTTACGGTTGTTCCTTTGTCATTTCGACAACCATAGATATTTTAACTATTAAGGAAGTATATCTTTTTGGTGTCGTTCAAAGCTTGGCCAATCAGTCTTATTAGTTCGAAAAAAACGTTTGAGCGGTAAGTTTATGGCGGGAAATACTTCAAGAAGATGAAAGACACCCGAATTTGAAAAGGGAGTGCCTATGATGACATGAAAGGCACTAAAGATACGTTGCGAACTTATCGGAAATGGTGGACTAACCAAAACTAGATGGGAAGATTGAAGTAAGTCAGCTGATTGGCGGCAATAGACTTTTTAGCGATAAGACCAAAACCGCTTCGATCGGTGGCGTCTTTTTCCGGTAAGCACAAACGCCACTTTCGAAGACGAGATAAAGCGGATCTTGAAAGACAGTGATCTGCTCCAGATAAGGCGTAAATTTAAGCGTCAATAAAGCCGCTGCTGCCACTAAATCTTCTTTCCTTGCGGTTGTCATTTTAGGGAAGTAACGACCGTAGATATCAATTTTGCCAATTTTAATAGAATTGGGTTGGGAAGTGGGATAGTAGGCCTTTTTCTATTGCCAGTTTAAAAAATAGGAAATAGCTGACCAAAAATTTTCGTTTTGTGATAGAATCAAAGTGACAAACGCAATCGCTTGCGTTAGAATTTCGTCAGGAGGGTTGTAAAATGACAAAGATCACTTATCGTGAATTGATTGACCAGCTAACAGATCTTGAAGCACTCACGCAAAAACCACAAGTCGGTGAAAAAGGGGGCTGCTTTAGTAGTTATGATCGCGCGTCGCACTATGATGCGGCAAGGGATCGTTACGAAAATTGGGACGCCAATGCCGATAATGATGGTGGTATCCGGAAAGAAGGTTCGGAGCTGGTGGTAGTCGAATTAACGGGGCCAGGTGTGATTTGGCGAGTTTGGTCGGCGCAACCGGGAACGGGTGCTCTAAATATTTATCTGGACGGCCATGAGCAAGCGGATTATTCGCGACCTTTCCGGCAATTTTTCGAGCAAATCACGCCCGAAGTTTCACCGGCTGGATTTCCGTCTCTGTGTCCGAAACTTTCGGGAGGCTACAACAGTTTTGTGCCGATTCCCTTTAATAAAAGCATCAAGATCACTTTTTCTAAGGATTGGGGTCAGTACTATCATTTTACCTACCATTTGTTTCCTAAAACGACCCAGCTACCTGAACTCAAAGAAATCCTTTCTAAAGAGGGCCTCTGTGCCTTAACACAAAAAGATCGTGACTTGTATCAACGTGGCCAAACCGGGTCTGCCCCAAAAATCGTGTCCGTGGCCGCTACTAGTGAAACTAGCTTATTTGAACAGGCCAGTCCCGGACAGATCGAGCAAGTGACCTTGGAACTTATGGATGAGTCGAAAAAAGAGAGTTTTTTGCAGGAAGTCGAGTTATTAGCCTTTTGGGACGATCAAAAAAAGCCGGCGATCCAAGCGAAGATCGGTGAATTTTTTGGCTCTAAGCAAAAAGGCGCTCCTTTTAGGTCCCTGCCACTAGGAATCGACAAAAATTTCTACTCCAATTGGCTCATGCCTTTTAATAAAGCTAAAATCGTTTTAAAAAATCAGGCGTCTCATTCCTTTGCTTTGAAAGTGGGGATTAAAAGTCGATCACTCCCAGCTACAAAGGCCAACGATGCTTTGCGTTTTCACGCCATTTCTCATCAGGGCGACTGGAAAAATCTCGATCGAATGCGTTTTGAGTTCGGTGGCGATCGTTATCCCGACTGGCCGATTTTAAGTGTTAGTGGGCAAGCGGGCCGTTTTTGTGGGCTGGCGCTCCATGTTGAAAATAGCTGGGAAGAACCGGAAAATAAGGCTAACACCTGGTGGTACGGTCATGGCGACCAGAAAAGCATCGATTGGTGGTGGGGCGAAGGTGATGAGAAATTTTTTGTCGATGGCGAAAAATTCCCGTCGACCTTTGGCACCGGTAGTGAAGATTATGTCGGCTATGCTTGGGCGGCGGAACCGCCTTTTGCGCTTTTTGATAGTGCTTTTGCCAATCAAAGCGAAATGCCTTTAAATGGCAATGGCTTTACCTCGGTCAGTCGTTATCAAATCGTTGACAATGTCCCTTTTCAACAGTCTTTTGAAGCCTTTATCGAAAAATATAAACCGGACGAAGCGGCGGGACATATCTGTCGTTATCAAGTTGTGCCGTATTGGTATCAAGAAAAATAGGAGGTTTTTTTTATGCAAAAACATTGGTGGCAAGAAGTCGTGGTCTATCAAGTCTACCCACGCAGTTTTAAAGATAGCAATGGTGATGGCATTGGGGATATCTCGGGCATCATTGAAAAATTAGATTATTTGGAAAAATTAGGGATCGGCGCGATCTGGCTCTCACCAGTCTATGCTTCGCCTAATGATGACAATGGTTATGATATTTCGGATTATGAAGCAATCATGGCGGAATTCGGGACCATGACCGATATGGAAAAGTTGATCGCTGAAGCGGATAAACGAAACATCAAGATCGTGATGGATCTGGTAGTCAATCACACTTCTGATGAGCATGCGTGGTTTATTGAGGCTAAAAAAGGCCGCGATAATGCTTATCGCGATTATTATGTCTGGGCGGATCCAGCTGCGGATGGTGGCGTACCGAATGATTTGCGGTCGTCTTTTTCGGGATCGGCTTGGCAGTTTGATGAAGCGAGTCAACAATACTACTTGCATCTTTTTAGCAAAAAACAACCGGATCTGAATTGGCAAAATCCTAAAGTACGGCAAGAGGTTTATGCGATGATGAATCGCTGGATCGACAAAGGCATCGGCGGCTTTCGCATGGATGTGATCGACTTGATCGGTAAAGTGCCTGAAAAAGCAATTACCGCGAATGGTCCGCGTCTCCACGAATTTATTCATGAAATGAATCGGGCCACTTTTGGCGAGAAGGATCTATTGACCGTGGGCGAAACATGGGGGGCCACTCCGGAAATCGCTAAATTGTATTCTGATTCCAAACGCGAAGAATTGGGCATGGTCTTCCAATTTGAGCACATTGGTTTGGATCAACAAGCTGGCAAGGACAAATGGGATCTCCGCCCCTTGCAAGTGGCTGAATTGAAACAAGTCTTTGCTAAATGGCAGACCGAACTCGGGACAGAAGGCTGGAACTCCCTTTTTTGGAACAACCATGACCTGCCGCGGATCGTTTCACGTTGGGGCAGTGATGGGATTTATCGCGAAAAAAGTGCCAAGTGTTTGGCGATCCTCTTGCATATGATGAAAGGAACGCCTTATATTTATCAAGGTGAAGAACTCGGTATGACCAATACACCGA
>JBFLGC010000170.1:0-500 GCA_041859945.1 Tetragenococcus sp. | reverse complement strand
GCACCAATTGCAATCATTGATAAGCGTCGACCACGGGCCAACGTTGCCGAAGTTATGAATATTATCGGTGATGTCAAGGGTAAGCGGGCCATCATGATCGATGATATGATCGATACGGCTGGGACGATTACTTTAGGTGCACAGGCACTGGTAGATGCGGGCGCAACTGAAGTTTACGCCAGTTGTACGCATCCAGTTCTGTCTGGTCCTGCCATCGAACGGATTGAAAAGTCACCAATTAAGAAATTAGTTGTGACGGATTCAATTGAATTACCAGCTGCTAAGCGAATCGATAAGATCGAACAAGTTTCAGTTGGTCAATTAATGGGTCAAGCAATCAAGTTTATCCATGAAAATAAACCAGTTAGTCCATTATTTAAGAATCGTTTCCATAACGAAGAAAATTAATTGACGAAGCGTCAAATTGGCAATTGCTGATTTGACGCTTTTTAAGTTGCAGTAATTTCTAAAAGTGATAGAGTAAAGGTGTTGTTTGGTGG
>JBFLGC010000016.1:0-49684 GCA_041859945.1 Tetragenococcus sp. | reverse complement strand
CAAGCGAGAGATTTCAATCCAAGTAAAAAAATAAGGCTTTTTCTAAAACATAAGATACAAATATCAGTCAATGTCTTTTTTATGGTTAAATTATTTTTAAATAGCAGGAAGTATCTTCCCTTTTTTGTCTGGCCATCAAAAGGACATTGATTTATACTAGAGATGTAAGGGTTTGCTTTTATTGGACTGAAGCTTTTTTTAGACAAGCGGGCCTGTTTTAAAGTTTTTTGATCGATAAAAAGTTCATAAGGAGGAAAGAAAATGGATGTAAAGCAACTGGCAGAAGGGATTTTAAAGGATCTTGGTGGTGTTAAAAATATCCAGAATGCTGAAAATTGTATGACACGGATCCGCGTCAGTGTTGTTGATGGTAGTAAGGTCAGTGTCGAAAAGCTCAAAGCCATTGATGGCGTAATGGGTGTGGTGGCCGATGATAGCAATTATTTTCAAGTCGTTTTGGGCCCCGGTAAAGTGCGTGATGTGATGGGTGTTCTGGTGGCATCGGGGATTCATGAAAAAGCGGCTGATGGCAAGGAAAAGTCCCAAGCAGTTACGGAAAATTGGCAAGAGAACAAAGCTGATGTCAAAGGAAAACAAAAAGATTCGAAATTGAAAAAAGGGGTCCGGGTGATTGCTGATATTTTCACACCGATGATCCCGGCTTTTATTGCGTCAGGGATCTGTAATGGCGTCGGTCGCCTGATCAAGATTTTGATGGTTAATGGTACGATCCCAACCAATACATTTACTGAACTTATTTTAAATTTGATCGTCTTGATTGGTGGTGGATTCTTAGCTTACTTAGTCGTTTTTACCGGGGTCAATGCGGCGCGACAATTTGAAGTGAATGGCATGCTTGGTGGGATGATCGGGGTCGCAGCTTTAGATCCGACTATAAATACGATCTCGACGATCTTGGGCTGGTACAATGAAGATGTTCCCAACGATTCGCTCCTATCTTCTGGCGCTGGGGGCGTCATTGGTGTGATCGTTGGTGTCTGGGTTTTAGCCAAAGTCGAACACTGGATCCATAGCAAAATGCCAGACGCACTTGACACTTCATTTACACCACTCTTAGCGATGCTTGTCACAATGCCTATTTTTGTTCTGATAATCATGCCAGTGACGGGATTTATCTCCGTTTGGATCGCTAAGTTTTTAAGTTTATTTGCTGATTCAAGTAATCCATTCGTTCGCATTATCACAGGTTATGTGTTGGCAGCTGTATTTTTGCCTTTGGTACTTTTAGGTTTACACAGAGGCCTGACGCCAATTTATACTTTGCAAATCGAGGCAACTGGCTACACGACTTTGTTTCCACCTGTTGCTATGGCTGGAGCTGGCCAAGTGGGGGCGGCAATCGCTCTGTATATCAAAGCGCGACGTGTAAAAAATGAAAATATGAAATCGATCATCGCTGGGGCTATACCAGCTGGAATTTTAGGAATTGGGGAACCGTTGATTTACGGGGTCACTTTGCCTTTGATGAAACCCTTTATAACCGCGGGACTTGGCGCAGGATTTGGGGGTGCTTATGTGATGTTTATGGGAGTAGGCTCAGCCGCTTTTAGTCCTTCTGGTGTTTTAGCGGCCACGCATGTTTTACCTGAATTTGTTGGTCACTATTTGATTGGGATCCTGATTTCTTATATTATGGGTGCCATCATCACTTATATTTTTATTCCAGATTCAATGGTTATTGATAAATAAAAAAGGAGATGTTTTTCTGATGTGGGATCTGCATATGCATACCACCTTGTCTGATGGTGAGCTGTCTGTTCAAGAATTATGTGATTATTTAGCGAGTGAAAAAATCAAGTTATTCAGTATTTCGGATCATAACCATGCTTTGGCTTATGAAAAGACTTTACCAACGGCGATTCCTTATATCACGGGAGCGGAGTTGGCGACTTCTTATAAAGGAAAAATCGTCGAAATTCACGGTTATTTGAATGATCCACAGGTAATCAATCAGTGGTACCGCGATTTTTATTCAGATGCGAATCTGGATAAGAATGAGCATATTTTGTTTGATCGAATCCAAGCAGTGGCTGAACATGTTGGCCTAAAGTATAGCAAGGACTTGAAAATGCCTGTAATCAAAAAAGGTATCTCTAAAAAGACCATGTATCAGGATTTGATCGATCAAAATCCTATTTTGTTAGAAACATTTCCGACTTATCGTTGCTTTTTCCGCCAAGGTCTTTCAGAACCCAAAAGTCCTTTTTTCATCGATGAAGGTACGACTTACCCTACTCGTCAAGAAGTGATCGATTTGATCCATCAAGCTGGCGGGAAAGCCATCATGGCCCATCCGTATGAGTATAAATTTAGCGATACGATGGGTGAATTAGAAGTGCTGAGGAAAGAATTAGATGGTTTCGAATCTTTTCATCCCAGTGCGACGTACCGTGAAGGTCTGGGCGTTGTCGATTTTTGTAATGAGTTTGGTCTTATGACAAGCGGCGGTAGCGATTTTCATAAGTTTTCCAAGAGGGTTCGCGTTGGGGTCCGTGTTTTTGAAGATCTTTATGAAGCGCCAGCCTTTGAATGGTTGCATCAGTTTATTTCTAAAGATGATTTTGCATGATGAATGGGACTAAAGTAATGGCTCACGTGAAGGAAGTATTACAGGACTAGAATTTAGGGAAATCATTGGCGTAGAAAAAGCTATTGCCTATACAGTTTGAAGTGAATAAGGATGATTTTGTATAAAAAAGGAGCCAGTAATGTTTTCGATTGCATTACTGGCTTTTTAAATTTTAAAAAAGACATTATCAAAGTTACCGCTGATTTTGGCAAAGAAAGCGCCGGTTACCAATACAAGACGGTCGATTTTGGCAAGGAAAGCGCTGGTTACCAATACAAGACGAGCAATCTTGGCAAGGAAAGCGCCGGTTACCAATACAAGACGGTCGATCTTGGCAAGGAAAGCGCCGGTTACCAATACAAGACGGTCGATCTTGGCAAGGCTAGGACCTTATGCCTGAGAACAAAGTAGCACTTCAAAAAAGGTAAAGGTTCACTGATAAATCATAGGATCATTTCTTTTTTTGCGATCCTTCCAATTGCATTTTCGTTCTGTCTTTTGAAAATAAGTCTGTTTGTTAGTCATCCACTCATACATTGGTAATCCTTTATTGGTATAGGAACTTTTTGTACCTGATTTATTTGTCTTGGGGAAATGCTTCTTTAGGATTTTGTGTATAAAAGCATCCTCATAATCCTTTCCCAAAAAATTTCTGAGTAACTTAACCGTCAATTCTCGCTTGTGAAAAATTAGGCCGCAATCGCAAATGGTGCGTGTGAAGGCTTTTTCCTTGGATTCACGATGATGGCATTTTTTACAGATAATTCGAAAAGTTCCGATGTGAATATCAAAGCTATGACAATTTTCACAAAAAATACCTTTTGTCAATCGTGGCATTTGCTCTAATGTTAGGATTCTAGTGGTGCGGAATCGGCGTTGCTTATTCTCTTTTAGGACAGCCGCAAAACGCTTGTCAATCAATGGTTGATCTTGTGATTTAGCAGGTTCGTTTGCTTTTTCCTGATGGGCTAATTTGCGAAATAGACTAGCTACTTCATTTATCAATAACACACGATTTTTTAGATGCTGGGGAATCGTTAAATCTAGGTCTGTTTCGGTGAAGACGAGATAGCCTTCAACTGTCAATTCTAAATCAGCTTCTTCAAAAATATTTTCCACAACATTTTGAGCTTTATCGAGTTGGTGAAAAATATCGGTATCAAAAGAAAAAGCTTCGCTATACCACTTTCGTCCGTCATAGGTATAGGTTCCATGATAAGCTTTGGCATCCAAGAGGTAGACTGTTTTTTCAAATAAGAAAATTTTGTCGATCTGTACCGTGGTCTCTTCATGTTTTAATGTGAGATCATTTAATTCAACTGTGTTTTTGGGTCCTAATTTTTCAAAAAGCCAGTCTAAATAACGTTCTCCTTTTAATCCTTCCTTCAGTCGATTTAATTGTTCTTTTTCTTCCGTCGCCAAAGTGGAACGACATTGTATAGCAGTGAGCCATTGTTGCTCATGGGATGGTTTTCGCATGATAAATTCCTCCTTGAATAATTTTTTTTGCTTCCCTTATAAAGTACGCCAAAAATGAACGTTAGCTTTTGTGAGATTGTACTTTCTTTCAAGTTGAAACTTTTTTTCTGAGTTTAAGAAATTTTTTCATTCTCGAAAATTGGAAAATGAAGCTATTTTTGAGAAGAACGCTAGTCTTCTCAACAAAAAGAAAATCTGGGCGGAAATATCAGATAAAGTGACTAAACAAAAGGCTTGACTTCTCAGACATTTTAAATTTTAATATACCTGTATGGGTATTTTGAAAGGAGCATGCTCATGTTTGGATTTTTAAAAGGTACACCAAGTATTTCAACAGATGAGTTACAACAGAGGTTGAAAGGATCGTTGGTTTTATTGGATGTGCGCACGCCGGGAGAATTTCAGGCGGGCCATATTGCGAGAGCAAAAAATGTGCCGCTGAACAAAATTGATCATTACCAGCAAAAAACAGATGTTGCCATTTATGTGATCTGTCAATCGGGGATGCGCAGTAAACAAGCGGCGCAAAAATTACAAAAGCAAGGGTATCGTGTGATCAATGTCAAAGGCGGCATGAATCAATGGCGCGGCCCAGTCAGAGGAGGGAAATAGGATGACTAAGATTGTAATCGTGGGTGGAGTTGCTGGCGGGATGTCGGCGGCCACGCGTTTGCGCCGTTTGGATGAAGCGGCTGAAATCATTATTTTTGAGAAGGGTCCTTATGTTTCGTTTGCCAATTGTGGCTTGCCTTACTATGTCTCGGGGGAAATCGCGGCTCGTGATGCTTTGCTAATCCAAACGCCGCAAGCTTTGAAGAAACGTTTTGAATTGGATGTAAGGGTTCATCACGAGGTCATTGACATCGCTCCTGAAGCAAAAAAGGTCACCGTGAAATACGGGGAGAAGGTATTTACGGAAAGCTATGACAAGCTGATCCTATCACCAGGAGCGAAGCCGTTCATTCCGCCGATCGCAGGCTTAGATCAGGCTGAAAATGTGTTTTCTTTGCGAAATGTGCCAGATGTGGATCAGATCATGACAGCCTTGAATGAAAAAGATCCGCAACAGGCTACGGTGATCGGGGCCGGTTTTATTGGTTTAGAAATGGCGGAAAACTTACGCAAAAAAGGTTTAGCCGTCACGATCGTCGAAAAGGCACCCCATGTGTTGCCACCCTTGGATGAAGAAATGGCGGCTTTTGTTACCAATGAATTGATCAAAAATGACGTGAAGGTGATCACTTCACAATCGGCAGTGGCCTTTGAAGACGAGGATCAGACCATTGTTTTGGAAGATGGTTCGCACTTAACATCTGACCTCACGATTTTATCCGTGGGCATCCAGCCTGAAAACACCTTAGCTAAAAAAGCGGGGATCACCTGTGGCTTACGTGGCGGGATCTTGGTAGATGAAAATTATGAAACAGATGTAAAGGACATTTATGCGATTGGGGATGCTATCGTGGTCAAACAACAGATCACGGGTGATGATGCGCTGATTTCCTTGGCCTCACCAGCGAATCGTCAAGGTCGCCAAGTGGCGGATGTGATCGCGGGCTTGTCACGGAAAAACAAGGGAAGCAGCGGTACGGCGATCGTGCGGGTCTTTGATTTGAGCGCGGCTTCGACAGGACTTAGTGAACGGGGGGCTAAACTAGCGGGGCTGCCAGTAAGTGTGGTCCATATTTCCGGCAAAGACCATGCTAGCTATTATCCGGGAGCCACGGATTTGACATTGAAGTTGGTCTTTAATAAAGAAACGGGTGTGATTTATGGTGCCCAAGGAGTCGGGCAAAAGGGCGTCGACAAACGCATTGACATTTTGGCGACGGCAATCAAAGCGAATTTGACGATCTTTGATTTGCCAGAATTAGAATTTACTTATGCACCGCCATTTGGATCAGCCAAAGATCCGGTCAATATGTTGGGTTATGCGGCGGAGAATTTGGCGGAAGGTTTAAGCGACAACGTTCAGTGGTATGAATTGGCGGAAAAACAAGCGCAAGGGACGCTGCTTCTCGATGTACGGACCGACAATGAATTAAAGAATAACGGTCGTTTTAAAGGAGCTATCCATATCCCATTAGATGAATTGCGGCTTCGCTTAAAGGAACTGGATCCGCAAAAGGAGTATATCATCACTTGCCACAGTGGTCTTCGTAGCTACATCGGTGAACGCATCTTAAAACAAGACGGTTTTACCGTTAAAAACTTAGACGGGGCTTTTTCCCTTTATCACACTATCAGACCGGAGGAAATCGACCATGTATCAATCGATTACAAATGACGAATTTTATCAAAAACAAAAGAAGCAAAAGATAAATCTTGTGGATGTCCGTGAACGCTATGAGTTTGCCGGTGGGGCTATCCCAAGTGCGCAAAATATGCCTTTGAGTGAGTTAGGCCAATGTTTTTCCGAATTAGACAAGCGCCAGAGTTATTACGTGATCTGCCAATCAGGTGGGCGCTCGGCTCAGGCTTGCGAGTTTTTAAGCCAAGAAGGGTATTGTGTGACCAATGTCATGGGCGGTATGTCGGCTTGGAAAGGGGACAAAAAATAATGGCAATTTGCGATAAGACGATTTTGAATCGTTTGAAACGAACGGAAGGACAATTGCGCGGGATCCAAAAAATGATCGAAGACGAAAAAGAATGTACTGATGTGATCACGCAATTAAGTGCGGTCCGGTCGAGCGTGGATCGGATCATGGGCATCATCGTTGCCGAAAACTTGAAAAGTTGCTTGGAAAATCCGGCAGAAAGTAAAAAAGCGCAAGCCGCGAAAATCGAGCAGGCGGTGCAATTGATCGTAAAAAAATAAATTGATGTAACATTTTCTGACATATCTATTAAAAACCTTGTCAATTTCGCTTTTTCTTGCTATGATGAGAAAAACGAAGGAGGATCGCAATGGATGCTTTAGATTACAAAATCATCAATGCACTGGAGAAAAATGGCCGGATCACGATCAAGCAAATCGCTGAAGAGTGTTTTATTTCCTCACCGTCTGTTTCTTCACGTATCCAAAATTTAGAAAAGCAAGGACTTATTTCGGGGTACCAAGTCATGTTGGATTATCAAAAATTAGGCTATCTGATCAAGGCTTATATCCATGTTGCGGTCAATGCCAAGGATAAAGCCGAATTTTATCGGTCGGTGGCTGAAACGCCCAATGTTGTGGAATGCGACTGCATCACTGGTGATTATTCGATGCTACTGAAGGTCTATTTCAAGAATACCATTGAACTGGACGAATACATCAATGACTTGCAAGGGTTTGGCGATACTAAAACTCACATCGTCTTTTCGACCAATGTGGGGCCGCGTGGGGTGACTTTGCAAGAAGAATAAACAGCTGATCGGGCCTTTTGAGGGCTCGATTTTTTTTAATATGAAAATTGACAACAGGCTGTTGCTTAAAATTTGTTTAATCCCAGTCTTTTTCCCTTAAAATCATTGAATTTTGCTGTGTGTGTGATATAGTAAACTTAGTGAATTTTTTAAAAAACGTGTGAAAATAAAGGAGATAGATAACTATGCCAGTAGCAAAAATCGTGTATGCAACTATGACAGGAAACACAGAAGGCATTTCTGAAATCTTAGAAGATGATTTCACAGACTTGGGTTTTGAGGTGGAACGGGTCCAAGGCGATGATGCCGATGAGGACTTTTTTGCCGATGCTGATGTTTGTGTCCTTGCGACCTATACTTACGATGAAGGCGAATTGCCTTTTGATTTAGAAGATTTCTATGACGAGTTGCCTGATTTTGACTTGTCTGGCAAGGTTTATGGCGTCGTGGGCAGTGGTGATAGTGAACTGTATCCCGACTACTTCTGCTTAGCGGCCGATAAATTTGCTGCGGCTTTTGCTAAAACGGGCGCTACCTGTGGTCATGAAGTGGTGAAAATCGAAAATGATGCCGATGAAGATGATGAGATCGTCTTGAAGGAATTTGCGGAAGCTTTAGCTAATGCCAATGCTTGATGGATTTGAATTGCAATAAAGAAGGAAGTTATCATGCCAAAGATGAAAACGATGGACGGAAATACAGCAGCTGCCTATATTTCTTATGCCTTTACTGAAGTCGCAGCGATTTATCCAATCACGCCTAGTTCGACGATGGCCGAAGTGGTGGATGAGTGGGCCGAACAAGGAAAAAAGAATATTTTTGGGGAACCTGTCAAAGTGGTGGAAATGCAGTCCGAAGCGGGCGCATCAGGAGCCGTGCATGGGTCGCTGAAAACGGGCGCTTTGACCTCGACGTATACCGCGTCACAAGGTTTACTTTTGATGATCCCTAACATGTACAAGATCGCGGGCGAACTTTTGCCCAGCGTCTTTCATGTGGCAGCGCGGGCGGTGGCAACCAATGCCTTGAGTATTTTTGGCGACCATAGCGATGTCATGGCGACACGGCAGACCGGTTTTTGTATGTTGGCTGAAGCCAGCGTGCAAGAGGTCATGGATCTTTCGGCGGTCGCCCATTTGGCTAGTATCGAAGGTAGTTTGCCTTTTGTCAACTTTTTCGATGGCTTTAGGACCTCACATGAATTGCAAAAGATCGAAGTGCTCGATTATGCAGATCTGAAGCAAATGGTCGATTGGGACAAATTGGCCGACTTTCGGGCACGGGCAATGAATCCTAATGCACCAACGATATCGGGGACTGCGCAAAATCAAGATATCTATTTCCAATCACGGGAAACGGTCAATCAATTTTATGACAGGATGCCTGCGATCGTGCAAAAATATATGCAAGAAATCAACCAATTACGTGGCACCAATTATGATCTGACCACTTATTATGGCGCCGATGATGCGACGGAAGTGCTGATTTCCATGGGTTCGGTGGCACCAACGATCCGCCAAACGGTCGATTATTTGAATGCCCAAGGTCGTAAGGTCGGCCATCTGAATATTCATCTCTATCGGCCTTTCCCGACTGAAAACCTCTTGGAAAAATTGCCGGACACGGTGGAAAAAGTGGCCGTTTTGGACCGGACCAAAGAACCCGGCTCCGATGGTGAACCATTGTTACTTGATGTGCAAAGTGCCTTGTACCGACATCCCAATCGGCCCGTGGTCATTGGGGGCCGTTACGGGATCGCTTCAAAAGATGTGACGCCAGATCAAATCGTGGCTGTTTATGATCATCTGCTGTTGCCGATTTCTGACATGAAACCGCGCTTTACCATTGGGATCGTCGATGATGTGACCCATCTTTCCTTACCAAAAGGCGCACCACTCGATTTGACGCCAGCCTCTACTTACCAAGCACGCTTTTGGGGCTTTGGCTCAGATGGAACGGTGGGTGCCAACAAGCAAGCCATCAAGATCATCGGGGACCATACCGATTTGTATGCGCAAGGCTATTTTGCCTATGATTCGAAAAAATCGGGGGGCCTGACGATTTCGCATTTGCGTTTCGGCAAAAAACCGATCACCTCGACATATCTGGTCGAACAACCGAATTTCGTGGGCTGTCACAATGCCTCTTACTTGTATAAATTAGATCTAGTCAAAGGTTTACGCGATGGCGGGACCTTCTTGCTCAATACGGTTTGGGACGAAGCCGCCATCAAGCGACATTTGCCGACGAACTTGAAACGGTATTTAGCCCAACATCAGATCAAATTTTATATCATCAACGCCATGGATATCGCTCGCAAAGTCGGGCTTGGACGCCGTATCAATACGGTGATGTCGACCGCCTTTTTCGAAGTGACTGGGATCATGACGCGTGATGAGTACTTACCGCTATTAAAAGCTGAGATCGATAAAACTTATGGGAAGAAATCGACTGAGATCGTGGAACGTAACTGGGCCGCCATCGATCAAACCTTTGCTAATTTGCATGAAGTAGCCGTGCCTAGCGAATGGGCCAATTTGGGAGTCGTTCCTTTGGCTAAACCAGCTGGTGCACGTCCTGACTTTGTGCGCAATATTTCTGATCCGATCAATCGGCAAGAAGGCGACAATTTGTCGGTCGGCGATTTGATCAATAATGGTATGCTCGGCGGTCAAATGCCACTGGGGACCGCGGCTTATGAAAAGCGCGGCATCGCCTTAGAAGTGCCCGAGTGGTTGCCCGATGCTTGTACCCAATGTAATCTTTGTTCCTTTGTCTGTCCGCATGCGGCGATCCGACCGTTTTTGGTGGACGAAGACGAGATGAACACGGCGCCAGAAGGCTTCTTCGTTCGCGATTTCAAAGGCCCTGATAACCATATGTATCGGATCCAAGTTTCCTTGGAAGACTGCACCGGCTGTGGCTTGTGCGCCCAAGTCTGCCCAGCCAATGCCTTGGTCATGAAAGACTATCAAAGTCAACAAGAACAAGCGGTCAACTGGGCTTTTGCGATGACTTTACGTCAAAAAGCCAATCCCGTTAAGAAGGATTCGGTGAAAGGGTCGCAATTTGAAAAACCACTCCTCGAATTTTCAGGCGCTTGCGCCGGTTGTGGTGAAACCTCTTATATCAAACTGCTGACGCAATTGTATGGCGACCGCATGATGATCGCCAATACCACGGGTTGCTCGTCGATCTGGGGCGCTTCGGCACCATCGTCACCCTACACGACCAATGAAGCAGGCCAAGGACCAGCTTGGAGCAATTCTTTGTTTGAAGATAATGCCGAATACGGCTTTGGTATGCATATCGCTAACCAAGTCAAGCGCAATCGTCTGGCTAGTCTTATTCGAAAAACGTTGGCAGAAGGCCGCGGTACAAAAGAAACGCAGGCTTTGTTGCAAGATTGGCTCGACCATAAAGACGAAGGCGAGGGGACTCAACAACGCGCTGGTAAGTTGAAGGCGACCTTGGCTGAAGAAACGGATGCTGAACTGCAGGCCATTTTAGCTGATAAAAATATGTTTGCTAAACCGAGCCAATGGTTGATCGGTGGCGACGGTTGGGCCTATGATATCGGCTTTGGCGGGATCGATCACGTGCTCGCTAGCGGTGAAGATGTCAATGTTTTTGTTATGGATAATGAGCTCTATGCCAATACTGGCGGCCAAATGTCCAAAGCGACGCCCGCTTCAGCCATTGCTAAATTCGCGGCTGGTGGGAAAAAGACTGCCAAGAAAGATTTGGGCATGATGGCCATCACTTACGGTAGCGTTTATGTGGCCCAAGTCGCCATTGAAGCTAATCCGACCCAAGCCATCAAGGCGATCACCGAAGCCGAAAGTTATCCGGGACCTTCCTTGATCATTGGCTACACGCCATGTATCAATCACGGTTTGCGTGGTGGCATGCAAAATTCGGTGGACGAATCGAAAAAGGCCGTTGATTCTGGCTATTGGCAATTGTATCGTTTCGACCCCCGTCGCGCTGAAAAAGGTCGCGATCCTTTCCGACTTGATTTCAGGAAAGCTGATTTTGAGCAAATCCCAGAATTACTCAACAAACAAACCCGTTACTCGGCTTTGAATAAAATCAAAAAAGATGACCAAGTCGTCGCCAAAATGTACGATAAAACCCGCGACGACATGGAAAAACGCACCGACACCTATCAACGCTTGTCTGATATGCCTAAAAAATAAAAATACCCAACGCCCCGCACGAGATCAACAGACCTCATGCGGGGCGTTTTGCGTACGCGAGAATCAACGATAAGTCGGGCTAATGGGTAGTAGATAGTCGAGAATCAACGATAAGTCGAGCCGACGAGTAGTAGATAGTCGCGAATCAACGATAAGTCAGGCTGATGAGTAGTAGATAGTCGAGAATCAACGATAAGTCAGGCCAAGGAGTAGTAGATAACAGATAATCAACGACACGCAGCGTTGTTGTATAGCTATAGTTGGCAAGCATTAGCTATTTAAAAAGGCTGCTTTGAATTTTTGATATTTCGATCGGACCAATTAGCTTTTATCTCAGTTTTTTCGAAATATTCTCGTTTCTCTTCAAACCATTCATACATCGGCAAACCTTGGTTTAAATGCGATGTTTTTCGTGCTTTATTTTCAATAACGGGAAAATGCTGACCTAGTACTTTATTCATAAAGGATTGGCTGTAATCTTTTCCGAAAAATTTTCGCAATAGTCCGACTGTCAACTCTTGATCGTGAAAAATCAAGCCGCAATCACAGACCGTACGGACGAAGGCTTTTTCTTTGGATTCTCGGTGGTGGCAATCTCGGCAAATGAGGCGATACGCTTCCACTTTAACATTAAAACTATGGCAATTTTCACAAAATAATCCTTTGGTGAGGCGTGGCATTTGGGCGAGGGTCAAGGTCCGCGTGGTGCGAAAGCGGGGCTGTTTGGCCTTTTCCAAAATAGCTAAAAAACGCTGATTGATTTTCTGTTGCTTTTCATCAGGCGTGATAGATTCACTACTCAATTTGCGGAAAAGATCGGTTGCTTCATTGATCTGTAAAGCGCGCTTCTTGAGATATTCGGGAATTTCAAGGGTTAAATCTTTCTCCGTGAAAACGAGATAACTGTCAACGGTCAGCTCCAATTCAGTGGTCTCAAAAATATTCTCGATCACATTATGGGCTTTTTCCAATTGGTGAAAAATATCCGTATCAAAAGAAAAGTTTTCTCCGCGCCATTTGTGGCCATTATAAGTGTAGGCGCCATGGTAAGCTTTGGCATCCAAAAGGTAGACCGTATCTTTCACTAAAAAAAGCTTGTCGATTTGGACTGTTGTCTGACCATGCTTTAGGGTAATATCATCATAGCAAGGGACATTTTCTGGTCCGAATGTTTCAAATAACCAATCCAAATACTGCTCTCCTTTCAAACCTTTCTCTAATCTAATCAATTGTTTTTGTTCCTCCGTTGCTAAAGTGGACCGACATTTTAGTGCTGTGAGCCATTGTTGTTCGTGACATGGGATCCGCATGTGCTTTCCTCCTCGTAAAATTTTTGAAGAGATCATCCCTTCCCTATATAGTACGCGAAAAAGCACGCTTAGCTTTTTTAAAATCGTAGCTTTTTTCAAGTGAACAACTTTTTTGGCGGAAAGAGAAAAGTTTTTAAGCAAGACGAGTATAAAAAATCCCGCCCTCACTGGAAACGTGGGCGGGATCAGTTGATACTTATCCGTTAGCTACGGTGAATCTTTCTTTTTCATGACTTGGTTCCAAGATTTCCTTAACGATGACTTTGGCCATGGTGCCCGCTGTGGTTTCGGATTTACCAGTGGCATCGGCTAGAAGTTCATTTTCACCATACAAGATCTTTTCTGCGGCGGGGCCTGCGACAAAAGAGGCGCCAGGGGAGATCCCGACCCAGTTGACATTCTTGACTTCTTGTAAAAAGTGTAATTCGGATAGTTGGTTTTCAGGGGTGGCAACCCAAGCGTCGGCACCCGGCATTTTGCGAATATCTTCAACGACTAAGTGATGGTCGGAGCCGGTGTGGAGGCTACCAGCACCTAAAATAAAGAGTACCCGGGGGCTGCCGCATTCGCGCAAGAGGCGAACTAAATGAGCCGCCAGATCCACGTGGCGATAGGCTTTAGCAGGAGCTGTGGAAAAGGCATTGACAATGACATCAAATCCGGCTAAATCTTCCTGAGTTAACTCAAAGGCATCTTTTTCCAAAATTTGACTATCTGAACCTAACATTTCTTTGGCTTTGGCAGCATTACGAACGATGGCGGTCACGTCTAATCCAGCGGCAACGGCTTCTTTAAAGGTCGCCGAGCCGGCCATACCGGTAGCGCCAGTGATTCCAATTTTTGACATCAGTGATTCCTCCTTTAGTATACTTACATTTTATAAGCAAACCGACTAAAAGACAACTGATAGGCACTAAGACGTTTTTTTCAAGACGATCCCACTATAGAGCCAGACGGTCAGTAAATAGTAAATAAAGTACAAAACAAAGAAAATACTAAAAGGCAGCCAGATCCCAGCGTAGGGCTCGGACAAAAGTGAGGTAAACATTTTTAGACCAAATAAAACGTGGATCATGCCTAGAAGACCAGGGACGAGAAATAATACGGCCAGTTCTTTGCGAAGCGAGGCTTTGAGTAAACTTTGGCGAGCACCGATTTTTGAAAGCATCTCGTAGCGGGTGATATCGGCAGGGGCGCCCGATAAGATCTTGAACATCAAACAACTGGCGAGCATGGCCAAGAAAGCGAGCCCTAGGAAAAAGCCCATGAATTCGAGACCGGAAAACATTTCATTAAAAACAACATAAAAGTCATATTTTTGGGTCAAGACAAAACCGTATTTGTCCTCATAAGGGTTGTTGGCGTTATTTTCGTCGACCAAAGCTTTGAGTTCCTTTTTGGCAGCCAAGAAGTCCTTGACTTGAACGACTTGAAGAGAAGTCTCGGATGCCTCGAGGGCTGAAAATTGCGCTTTATCTAAGATCTGCAATTCTTTGACTTGTTGGTCGGGCAACAATAAGGCACGTAAAGCATCTGTCTTGGCGCTATCTTCTTTCATTTGGTCGCCAGTGTAGGTCACTTTTTTTCCAAGACTATCGAGAGCCAAGAGCGGCTCTTGATCGAAGGCCGTTTGCTCAAAATAGATGGTAGCAGCGTCTTCTTTTAGCGGATAGGTCACGTTTAGGGTCGGCTTTAAAGCGGCGACTTGTTTTTGATCGATGGCTTGAGCGTTATTTAAAGTCAAATCATAGGTCGTCGTTTGTTCGGTCAGTTTGGGGATCTGGTTACGAAAACCGATCCCAACGGTCATGGCGCCCAGAGCCAAGGCAAAAATCATGGCAACCATGGCCAGCATTTTCGTATAGTCTTGGATCCGAAAGCTTAATTGTGACAAGGTGAAATTATTCAATTTCTTCAAAACCAGCTTGTCCGAGCGTTTGCAAAGATCCAAAAGAAAAATCAATACGGCATGGAAAACCAAATAAGTGCCTAAAACGATCGTCACCAAGGCTATGACTAAGGCTAAAAATCCGAAAGGCGCCAGGTGGTCCATCATAAAATAGCCGATAGCAAGCAAGATCACACCCATGATCGTTTCAACTAAAAGCGCGATCGGTTTACGCTTCAAGCGGTTGGGTGTTTTGTCAGCATTTAATAAAGTCAAGATAGGCTTTTTGACAATCGAGCGCGCATTTACGATGGCTGATAGCAAAAACAAAAAGGCAAAGAAAAGCAAGGTCACCAGTACCGCTTTTTGACTAAAAGGTGAAAAGTGGGTCACTTGAATGTCCAACTGCTTGGTCAACAAGGAATTGACGACCGTCGTCAAGCCGATCCCAAGCGCTGAGCCGACTAAGCTAGCAAGGATTCCGACAGCAAGAGTCTCGATAAAAATCAACTGAGCGATCTTAAAAATGTGGGCACCGAGCATCATGAACATCGCATAATCACGTTGGCGCATGGACATCAGAAAAGAATTGGCATAAAGCAGATAGACCATGGTGATGATGCTAAGCAAAACGGCCCCTAACTGAAAGATGAAGGTGATCATGGAGATCGTCGAATTGCTTTCCAGAAAGTCTTTATTGGTGGCCAGTGTTTGAAACATGTAAAAGATCGCCGCGGCGATGACAAGCCCAGAAAAGAGGACCAGATAATCGCGACTTTGTTTTTTAGCACCTGATAAGGATAATTTGATGAGCATCTTTTTCCCTCCTACTGTTCTAATGTGCCTAAAATCGTCAAAATTTGGCGATAAAATGCAGCGCGACTTTGCTGATTCCGTTTGACTTCTTGATAGATCACGCCGTCTTTGATGAATAAGATCCGATTGCAATAACTAGCTGAAAAAGGATCGTGCGTCACCAATAAAATCGATATCTGCTCTTTCCTATTGAGCTCGTCCATGGTATCCAAAAGGTCGCGCGCACTTTGTGAATCCAAGGCGCCAGTTGGCTCGTCGCCTAATAAGATCGCCGGTTCAGTCACTAAGGCGCGGGAAGCGGCCACGCGCTGTTTTTGCCCACCCGAAAGTTCCATCGGGTATTGGTCAAGCAGGTCGGCGATGGACAGGCGATAGGCGATGTTGGCGACTTTCTTTTTGATCACACCCGCTTTTTCGCCTTGTAAGGAAAGCGGTACGGCAATATTTTCAGCTACGGTCAAGTTTTCTAGTAAATTGAATTCTTGGAAAATAAAACCGATTTCGTGGCTGCGAAAATCGGCTAACTGGTTACCTGAAAGTTGGGTCACATCTTTTTGATCGATGAAAATTTGACCGTCCGTCGGTTTATCCAGAGTTGCTAAAAGATTCAATAAGGTCGATTTTCCCGAACCAGACGGCCCCATGATACCGACGAATTCCCCTTTTTCTACTTTAAAAGAAATGTCTTTTAAAGCTTGTGTTTGTTTAGTATGAGACTTTCCATATACTTTTTTAAGGTTAGTCACGTTAACGATTGCACTCATTTTTCATCCTCCAATTTTTGAGCTACCGTATCTGGCAACTCTTTTTCTGATACTTCTTCAAAAGAAGTCACGCCTTTATTTTTATTCCAAGTCAGCTTCAAATAAGCCTCGCGCTTCAATGGTCGCTCTCTAAAGGAAGCAAAATTTAGCGTCTTTTTTTCGCCTTCATCATCAAAGCCAGTCAATTCGTACTCATAGTTGACAAAAGTCTCGCCGTTATCAGCGGTCTCAACTTTTTTTGTACCATCGTTTGTGATTTGGACGTAATAAGCAGTGCCACCTAAGTACATATGTTTGGCAACTTGCAACCCACTAAAAATCAGTAGCGTACAGGCAACAAGGCCAATGAGCCATTTTTTCATTTTTCTCACCTCAAGACCTACTATACGAGTCCTTTCTGTCGATATTCTGTCAAATTTCTTACAAAATACTTACATTTTGGATCATTAAACAGGCAAGTAGTTAGGTAAATGTGCGATCATCATGATAAAATGAAACGAGAGGAGTGGTCACAATGAAGAAACGTAACTTGGCCTTTGTCGCTCTGGGATGTGCCTTTCTCGCTATTGGGATCGCACAAAAGAATGCTTTTTTCGTCCTCGGTCTGGTATTTTTGGTGTTGGGTTTTATGCAAAGAAAAGCAGAATAGTCATTTCGGCAGATCGTTTCAGCGGTCTGCTTTTTTGTAGGCAAAAAAGCCTTACACGAGCCTTTTCGTGTAAGGATCAAGGCTTTGGTATTATATTTCTTCTTCGATCGGACCGGTCAGTTTGCCGATAAAAAGAAAGGCGCTAGCTAGGAGCAAGTTGGTCAAAGCAGCGACGATAAAGAGGGCTTTGTAGGAGGCGTGGTCGATGACGAGGCCGCCAAATAAAGGTCCAATCGCTTGTCCGGCCGAAATGAAAGAATTCGCTAAACCCAGATAACGCCCCTGGGCTTTTTTAGGTGCCAATTGACTGACCACAGTCGGGATCGCGGGAAAAGCGGTGGCTTCACCCAACGACAAGACGATCATAGCTAGCACATAATAACCATAATTTTTAGCAAAAATCAAGAAAATAAAAGAGAGCGCCAGCATGACGAGACCACCAAAAATTTGGAACATGATATTTTTGAGCAAAGAAGCAAACTTGACCAAAAAGAGTTGGACCAAAATGATCACGATGCCATTGATCGTCCACAGTAAGCTGTATTGACTTAAGCGTAAGCCGTTGTCGGTCATATAAACGGAGAGATTAGAGATCCATTGTTGGTACATGATCCAAGCAAAAAAGAGCGCCGCATAAAGGCTGTAGATCAAGGCTTTATTTTTAGGAGCAAGCGTAATTTTTTCTTTAACGAGTGTCGAAGCTGGCAAATGTGCTTGGTTGATCGGTTGAAAAGAGCGTACCGCGATCACCAAGTAGATCACATAAAGTACTGCGGCGATCACAAAAAGCAAGGCGACGCTGGTGTTGAAAATAAAACCCACCATGGCGGTCCCCATGACCATCCCAAGATTATTGACAAAATAAATCATATTGAACACATAACGTCCATCATAACTGCGTAAGCTCGCCCCGATCGAATTCAACAAAGTTTTGTTCCAGCCATTGGCAAAACCCAAACCCACCAGCAAAAACGGATAGGCCGGCCAGCCATGAAAGAAAATCAAGAACGACAAAGGCAAGATCGCTCCGATCCCACCGGCCATAAAGAGGCGGTAGCGATTCAGGCGATCAAATAAGACCCCGGCTACCAAACTGCCCAACACACTGGCAAAAGAGTTACAAAATAGGACGATCCCGATGATCGATAACGAGATCCCCAAGCGATCATGCAAGTAAACGCTGGTCAGAGGCCAGATAAAGCTCATGCCAATATTCGTGAACAGGTTGGCGATCAAGATCCATTTTAGTTTGACTTCTTTTTGCATAGGGTCACTCTCTTTGACTAGTAGATTAAAATAGAAATTTATTTCCAATTGAATTATACGCATGTAAAGTAGAAAATAAAAGAAAAATTTCAGAAAAAATCTCAGCTGGTTACAGACAGCTGAGATAAGAGAAAGTTGATGATGATGTTATTGTTTGTTCCTTAGGGAGGCTCTTAGTTTTTTAGCTTCTTTTCCCTTTACACCTAACCCATAGATGCTTTCTGTTCTTTCAGCTAAGAAACATTCTAAAACATTGGAAGTTACCATGGATTTCATTTCTCGACACTCACAAGGACCGTCAAGATACATGATTTTGTTGGTTTTAGGATCAAATGAATCCCAGTGAGCTTCTCCTTCACTATTGGGATCATGATTTTTAGCAAAAGTAGTCCAGTATTTAGAGACAGATTTACTTATTTCTTCATCATACTCGTCATAGTTTACTGTATCTTTGTCTTTATCTAAATTTTGGAAAACATAGGCTACTTCACAACCATGATGTGCACCTAGGAAAGAAGGATCTTTGGTTGGTGGCACATGTTGGAATATATAATAATATACAGGACTTTCATTATGTTCATACAAACACGAAGCAAAGTAACGTTGATTTGCTTGAGTATTATCTGAACGGAATCTAGCTAAGGCATACGCTGGATCAGATTCTGTATAAGGACCATATTTTTTCCAAATATACTGACTATGTTCTTTTATCGGAAATTTGATATCAACTGTTTTCCCAAAAGATTCTTTAGTCGTTTTAGTGCGACTGCCATGGGCATCGTTTCCGTTGACCAAGCTAGAAGCTTCGTCGGCAGTACATCCCACAATGATTGGAACATCATGAATTTTTCCTTCCAGATAGCATTTTTCTAATCTATCGGGAATGAGATACCCATCTACATAAGGACAAAATTCAGCAAGAGCATAACCATCAGGGTTTTCTAAAAATTTTTCTGCAGGTGTGTTATAAAAGTCTTCTTCGGATTCAATTCCTACAGTCTTCAAGTATTTAATACACTTTTCCGCCTCACCATCTGTATCGATATTCCATTCATCGTGGTTAAAAGGAGAGCCACTTTGAGTAATGGCTGCATGGAATAGTCCTTTTGATTCTGGACATAGTAACATAATGTTTATTAGTGAGGAACCAGCAGACTGACCAAATAAAGTGACATTATTGGGATTTCCGCCAAAATTAGCAATATTATTTTTGATCCATTTCAATGTTGCTATTACATCGGCTACACCAGCATTAGTAGTATGTTCACCTTTATCTTTAAGGAAAGGATGACTCATAAAGCCAAAAAGGCCGACTCGGTAATTAGTGGTTACCAAAATAACATCATTATTTTTAACCAAATTTTCACCATCATAAAGCGGGTAGGAGCCGCTACCAACTGTATAACCACCTCCAAATAACCAAAGCATGACTGGTAAATCTCTGCCTGCTGCATCTTCAGGAGTATACACATTCAAATATAAACAGTCTTCACTCATTGTTTTAAAAGTTCTTGAAGCTCGTCCACCAGGTTTCACTGGTTGCATTGGACTGTTGGGAAGTGTGGTTGCATCATAGACACCTTCCCAAGGATCAGGTTCTACGGGCGGAAGGAACCGTAAATTTCCAACGGGTGATTTGCCAAAAGGAATACCTAAAAACTTATTTACGTGATTGGTGTTAAAACCTTGTAACTGACCTTTGTTCGTATTGATTAATAAGTCGATCATCTTTTTTCCTCCTTGGTATTTTTTATTCATTTTTGTTTAAAAAAGTTCTGAAGCTGAAACAACCTCTGCATAAATAACAAAACATTTTAGTAAACGTCTTCATTTTTATTTAAAAACCTTTCTTAACTGGATTATAGCATCTTTTTTCTAAAAATCAAAATTTTTTCGATATTAATTATTTTATTTAATAGTTTATACATACATATTATAAAAAGATAGAGAAACTAATGGATGTTATTTTAATTTTAGAAAAACAAATTTTTTTTTGGAGATGCAGTTTTTAGCAAGATATGGTATATTATAATAAAATTAAGTTTCTAATAAAACCAGTTCTGTTTCTTCTGAGAAGGTACCTTATCAAAATATAGATTAGGAGGAGGACGCTATCGTAAGATACCGTTTAACTTAGTTATGGAAAAGGATACGATAAAAGGAAAAATAAGTAAAATACACAACGAACTCAGTCCCAAAGAAATAATCTTGGCAAATTACATTTTGAAGAATCCTAAAAGCGCTTCAAAAATGACAATCAACGAAATTGCATCTGAATTGATGATGGCTAATTCTACTGTTTTCCAATTTACACGAAAACTTGGTTACAAAGGGTTTCGAGACTTTAGAAATGATCTTTTAACAGAGGAATTTGATCCGAGTATTTCAATACAAGAGGAACTAGAGGGGGGAGATGATTCCCTATCTGTTGCGAAAAAAATTTTTTATTCGAGCATACGGACTTTATACGATACAGCTTCGTTACTCGATTTCGAATCTTTAGAAAAGGCATCTAAATTAATGATGCAATCTGTGAATGTTAGCTTCTTTGGACTAGGTGGTTCCAATGTAGTAGCCAATGACGCCTACCATAAGTTCTTGAGATCACCAATCCATTGTCAATACGCCACAGATTTTCACGTGCAATTAATGCAAGCTTCACGGTTAAATTTTTCTGATTGTGCAATTATCATTTCTCACAGTGGAATAACGAAAGATGCTAAGATGATTGCTGAGGAAGTCAAAAATCATGAAGCTAAACTGATTGTAATTACTAGTGATCCACTAACTAAATTGGCTGACATGGCAGATGTAGTTTTAGTCTCTTCTTCCGAAGAAACGGAGTACCGAACGGAACCTTTAGCAAGTCGTCTAGCACAAATTACCTTGCTAGATAGCTTATTAACAATTGTTATGTTTAAAGAAAAAGAAAAGTCACAGGATTCTTTGTATCGAATACGTGGTGTTTTAAACAAGACAAAAGAAGAAATTGAATAAAAATACGATAGATACTTATTTTATGTAAAATAAGTATCTACATTCATAATTCAGAATACTTTATCTTTTTTTCGAAAAAAATTCGATTTAACAAAATTTTTTTATTTTTGACTATACAAACTAAAAAAATAATGGTATCATCTAAGCAAGATAGATGTTTGAAAACGCTTAAATGAAAATGTGATGATAGGAGGGTTAACAAATGGATAGAATAATTGTTGCTACACATGGTCGATTTGGGGAAGAACTGATTAAATCAACGGAAATGATTGGTGGACAGATGACTAATGCTGTGGCCATCTCTCTTTTACCCGAGATGTCTCCTGAAGAATATGCCCCACTAGTAGAAGAAGAATTAAAGAAGGAGGGTAGAAAAATTTGTTTTGTTGATTTATTTGGGGGCACGCCAAGTAATACTTTAATTATGTTATCACAGAAGTATGATTTTGAACTTATTTGTGGAGTTAACTTACCAATGCTTTTGGAAGCAACAAATTCGAGCATGTACGAGGATGTGGAGGAACTAAAAGAGCACTTGCTAGATATTTATTCTGACAATGGTTTTGATATTTTGAAGAGACTTAAGGAGAATATGGAGGATTAATACTATGGGAATTAAATTAGTTCGATTAGATTTTCGATTGATTCACGGTCAGGTTATGGCAAAGTGGGTCAAAACAGTAGGTACGGATACGATTTTAGTTGTCAATGATGACTTGGTAAAGGACAAATTTATGTTGGGTGTTTATAAAATGTCTGCTCCTAAAGGAATCCAAGTGAAAATTGCTACAGTTCAAGGCTTTATTAAACATTGGAAAGAGACCAAATTTGATGAATTAAATGCTTTGGTATTGATCAAAACTGTCGATGACTTATATAAACTTTATCAGGCCGGTGTTGTGTTTGATGCGGTCCAAATAGGCGGGTTAGGTGGATCGCCAGGTAGAAAGGCTGTTTGGGGCCCGGTGACTCTAGATAAGCGAGATGCGGATCGTTTAGCGGAAATAAACGATAGCGGGCAGCGAATCTACTTCCACCAAGTCCCAGAGAACGGCTCAGCTGAATTTAAGGATGTCATGAGGGATGTAACGTTTTAACATAAAAAGGAGGGTTTTTAATGAGTGGAAATTTTTCTTTAGCATTGCTATCGACCTTATTATATTCAGTGAATATCCCTGGATATGGAACAAGTGCAGCTTATAAATCTCCAATTTTTTTGGGTATGATTTATGGCATTTATTTTGGTGATGTCAAGCAAGGTATTATTGTTGGAGCAACGATTCAATTGATGTATCTAGGATTAGTAGCAACTGGGAATAATATACCGGCTGACTCTGCTCTAGCAGGCATCATCGCTATCCCAATTGCGATGAGTTCTGGGTTAGAACCCAGTGCTGCTGTTGCTTTAGGCGTTCCGTTTGGGATTTTAGGAACTTTCTTTAACCAAATCAAGCGTACCTTCAATATTCCTTTGACACACTATGCGGATAGAAAAGCGGCCGAAGGAAATATTAAAGAAATTCGGCGAGTTGCTTTTATTTATCCTGCGACCTTACTATTCTTAGTAGAAGTTATTCCAGTATTTATTTTAAGTTATTTGGGACCAACGGCATCGACTTTTTTAGTTGAAAAGTTACCGGCTTGGGTTACCGGAGGATTGGCTGTTGCAGGTGGTGTTTTACCAGCAATTGGTTTTGCATTGATGATCGTACAATTAGGAAGGAGAGAAATCCTGCCTTATTATTTCATAGGTTTCTTTTTAGTTAAGTATTTGGATTTAGGCACCATGGCTGTAGCAATTTTCGGAGTGTGTTTGGCATTAATCGTGTTCTTTGGTGGATCTTCTAAAAATCAAGATAACAATAATGGAAATAATGGCGATAATACTGGGGAAGATGAATATAGCGCTGATTATGAATAGGAGGGTATGGAAACATGAATGAAACAGATAGAATATTGACAAAAAAAGATATCAATAGAGCTCAAACAAGATGGTTTATGTCCTTGGAATATCCGAACTCTTTTGAACGTTTGCAAGCAGTTTCTTTTTGTTCAGCAATGAGTGGACCTTTAAAAAAATTATATAAAGACGACCATGATGGCTTAGTCGATGGTTTAAATCGGCATCTTGAGTTTTATAATACAGAAGGTACCATAGGAGGTCTCCCATTAGGATTGATTATTTCCTTAGAAGAACAGATGAAAATCGACCAAAATGTTGAACCAGAAGTTATCACAAACTTGAAAGTTGGTTTAATGGGACCAATCGCAGGTATTGGGGATACTTTGATTCAAGGAACCTTAAAATCGATTTGGTTTGCCTTAGCTTGTTCTTTAGGTATGCAGGGAAATTATGTAGCAGTTCTCCTTCCTTTTTTACATCCTATTACGGTGTTTACTGTAAGTAGATATTTGGCTAATTTAGGTTATAAACTTGGAATGGGAGCAATCGATCAGGTCATCAATTCAGGTTTAATGACGCGTATTATTGATGCGGCTGCTATTTTGGGATTATTCATGATGGGCGCCTTATCCAGTTCGTATGTTAAATTAAGTACAGTTCTCTCTTTTTCAATTGGTGAACAAAAAATTGTTTTACAAGATATACTAGATCAATTAGTCCCGGGAATTCTACCATTGGCCTGTATTTTTGGGATTGTCTGGTATTTCAAAAATAAAAAGCAGAACTATTTGTTACTCGTTTTTACTATTATCGCTTTAGGGATGCTTGGATCGGCGATTGGAGTTTTTTAATGGCTCTTTGAAAAGTTGTAGAATTTTTATGATTCTACAACTTTTTATTAGGAATTAAATAAGAATGTGCAAAACTTTTTTAAATTAAAAAGAACAAAAATGATTAAAAAGGGGAGGAGAGTAGGAAATGAAAGTTCAAATCATTGGCTTAGGTAAAATGGGACTAAACTTAGCATATAATCTAATTGACCACGGCTATACCGTCTTTGGGACTGACCATAATCAAGCAATCAGAGAAAAACTTGAGTCTTATGGCGGTGTATTTTTTAATGATTTTGAGGAGATGCTAAAAGAGCCAAGTGATCGGACAATTGTCTGGCTAATGCTGCCATCAGGCCAAATCACTAATAATCAAGTAGAAACATGTGTGAAGAAAATGCGGCAAGGCGACATTTTGATCGATGGTGGTAATTCACGATATACGGATACTTTGATCAATGGTCAAAAGGCGCAAGAAAAAGGAATCCACTTTTTTGATGTAGGGACATCTGGAGGCATGTCCGGGGCAAGATATGGTGCTTGTATGATGGTCGGTGGTGATGCTACAGTGTTTAAAATGATTGAGCCTATTTTTTCAGATGTTTGCGTTGAAAAGGGCTATCTCTATTGTGGTAAAGTGGGCAGTGGCCATTATCTAAAAATGATTCATAACGGTATTGAATATGGGATGATGCAAGCTATCGGTGAAGGATTTAATATCTTACATCATTGTGAATTTGACTATGATTTGCCTAAAGTAGCGACAGTTTACAATCATGGTTCAGTCATCCGTAGTTGGCTTATGGAACTGGCTGAAAATTTGCTCAAAGATGATGCCAGTCTTCAAGATATTGAAGGAATCATTCCTTCTTCAGGTGAAGGCAAGTGGACAATTGAAGAAATGCTACGTTTAGAATTGACAGCTCCAGTAATCACACAAGCTCTACTAAATCGTTACGCAAGCCAAGACGAAGAGAAGTATGGTGAAAAAATTGTTGCATCTTTACGTAACCAATTTGGTGGTCATGAGGTAATCAAAAAATAATCTCTTTTTTGATAGTGGATAAGTATTGAAATTTAAAATTTGAGGAAACGATTTTGGATGGCAGAAAACCATGTAAGGTTGCTTCCTTTTTTTGAAAGAAATGAGATTATTTTTAAAAAAGATGTTATTTTAAAGAAAGTGTGGCTAAAGATCAATGTATCTGACTATTCAAAAAAAAGTTAATCGATGGATGCTACTTATTTTTTCGGTGACTTTCATCCTATTATTTTTATTATACAAGTTGTTTAAAACTTTTTCTCTTAGTTCGGTTATATTAATGTTAGGCTGTTTTATCGTGTTCATGTTTACTTTTGGATCCATGCGTTTCTTAGAAAAAAATTTAGAATATCGTGCTTTATATAAGCGATTAAAAGCTGGAGATATTGCTTTAGCCAAAATTAAAAGTGCAACATTCTTAAAAGACATCTATGAATCTGATTTGAAAGCTAAACATGTTTATAAACTTGATATTGAATTATTTGATAAAGAGATGAAAAAAACAAATTTTGAAATATATGAACATTTGCTTGCTACCGATTTTTCATGTCTGCCTGGCTATGTTTATGTTAGCTATAATGGTAAGAAAGATTCTATCGGTATTTTACCAACCGTATTATTAAGTATGACCCCTGCTATTGAACCCATCGTTCGTAAATATGAAAGTAAAAAAAATATTAACTATTTAGCGGTATATCGTAAAAATGGAGTGTTGCTTCAGAGTATGGAATCTGCTGTAAAAGGAGAAAATGTGAAAGTTATTAACGAAGATACAGTAAAATAAATTTGAATGAAAAAAGTACTGATTGCTTCTTTTAGTGCCTGAATAAAATTGGAAATGCTTTGTTCATAGAGTTTAATAATCATGGAAAAGAGAGAGACCAAAATGAAAATCACTAAGATCGATTTATTATATAGCCAACCTGTCGAAGATGGCTGGCGTGTTCCCTTTGTTAGGATCTATACAGATAGAGGAATCTATGGCGATGGCGAGGTCGCTCTTTCTTATGGTGGTGCCTCACAAGCGGCGTTTGCTATGTTAAAAGATATGGCGCCACGGCTGATTGGTATGGATCCGTTAGCGCATGAAGTGATTTGGCAAAAATTATATCGCGGTTGCTTTTGGGGATTAAATGGCGGACCGATTATTTTTGGGGCCATCAGTGCTTTTGATATTGCTTTGTGGGATATAAAAGGAAAATATTATCAGGCACCTTTGTACGAATTATTGGGTGGTAAACAGCGTGAAAAGTTACGTGCATATGCTAGCCAATTGCAAAATGGTTGGGGAGTGAGACGTACCGTAGCCAAGACTCCAGCCGATTATGCCAACCAAGCTAAAATAGCCGTAGAAAAAGGATTTGATGCGGTAAAAATCAATTTTTTGAATTTTAAAGAAGATGGGAGTCGCTATCCCAATAATGAGCAGACGGCTTATTTACACCCTAAGTATCTGCATCTTGTCGAAGCCAGGATCGCAGCGGTTAGAAAAGAAGTGGGGCCAGATGTCGCTATTATTTTAGAGAATCATTGTTATACAGATGCTCAATCTGCCGTTCAAGTGGGGAAAATGGCTGAAAAATATGATATCCTTTATTATGAGGAACCGACGACTCCTAATGAACAAGCTTTAGCCTATGTGGCCAATCATCAGTCGATCCCTGTCGCAAGTGGTGAGCGGATCTATTCCCGTTGGCAATTTAAAAAGTTTTTAGATCAAGGCGCTGTTCAGGTGATCCAACCTGATATTGGGACCTGTGGCGGTATCACTGAAACGAAAAAAATAGTTGATATGTCCTACATTTATGAAGTAGGGGTGCAGATCCATGTTTGTGGCAGCCCACTTATCACGGCAGCCTCCTTACATTTGGAAGCCGTGATTCCCAATTTTGTGATCCATGAGTATAATGTCAACACAATGATGTCTAAAATGGTCAGTTTAGCAAAATACGACTTTGAGCCTAAAGATGGCTATTTTACGGTTCCCGATATGCCTGGTATCGGCAATGAAATTTCGGATCGGGCTTTTCAGACGGGTGAAGTCGTCACAATCAGTTAAACGTATTTTAGTTTTATCCATCATAATGGATAAAATACACATATTAACCTTGATTATCCATTATAATAGATAAAACCGGGAAAATATGTTATAATTTCCATTGTAATGGAAAGAAGGGAAGATGTGATCGAAAGAAAAGCATACTTGCAAATGATCATTCCATTTGTTGATACGGAATTGATCAAGGTCATAACGGGAGTTAGACGGTCTGGTAAATCAATGATGCTAGAATTGATTCAAGAATATTTAAAAAATCAGGGCATAAAAGAAGAGCAATTTGTGGTTATTAATTTTGAAGAATTAACTGCTGAACCATATTTAGATTACCATGTTTTAAATGACTTTATTGTGAAAAAAATTTCTCAAACGAGTTTAAAAATCTATATTTTCTTGGACGAAGTACAGGAAGTTCCTCAATTTCAAAAAGTGATCAACTCCCTGCGAGCCAGCTATAGAGATAGAGTGGATATCTATATCACTGGTTCCAATGCCAAGTTGTTATCGGGAGAATTGGCTACGTTATTAGGCGGTCGTTATGTTCGTTTTGATATCTATCCATTTAAATTTTCTGAGTATGTAGAAGGTCGAAAAAGTATTGGTGATGACCGGTCAACAAATGAACTGTTTCAATCTTATTTGATTGAAGGTGGGATGCCTTTTCCTGTGTTTCAGAACTTTCAATATAGAGACCATGTAAACTATTTATCTGATATTTATAACTCGATTATTTTGAAAGATATTGTAGAAAGAGAAAATATCAGAGACCCAGAATTATTGCGAAGACTGATCAATTATGTTTTTGCTAATATTGGTCGTACTTTTTCAGCAAATTCAGTTGTTAAGTATTTGAAAAGCGAAGGGCTAACAGTCTCAACGACAACTGTTCTAAACTATTTGGGATTTGCTGTCGACGCTTATGCTATCATTCCTCTTAGAAGATATGATATTCAAGGAAAGCGATATCTAGGCACGCAAGAAAAATACTATGTAGTGGATCATGGACTAAGACAAGCTGTTATAGGAAGAAACGACGAAGATATTGAGCTGGTCTTAGAAAATATTGTATTACTTGAACTCTTGGTACGTGGTTATAACGTCTCAGTAGGGAAAACCAATCGATTTGAAGTCGATTTTGTGGCTGAAAAGAAAGAAAAAAGGCGTATTGATCGTAAATATATCCAAGTTAGTTATCTCTTGGCATCCAAAGAGACTAGAGAAAGAGAATTTCGTTCGTTAAAAGCAATTGATGATAATTATGAAAAGATTGTTTTGTCGTTGGATCCTTTCACTAGTGATGCGGATGGTATCCACCATCATAATTTGATTGAATGGTTGTTAGATGATGTTCGGGTTGACGATTGAAATAAATCGGGTATCATAAGGGATAGTAGGAAAACTAAGGAGGATTTTTTTGAAACAAGCGGTGATTTTTGATGTGGATGGTGTGATTGTTTTTTCTGAAAAAGCTTATCAAAAAAGGAGAAGGCGTTTTTTTAAAGAACATGGACTGATCGTGGACCAAGCAACTAATGACTTATTTGTTGGTTCAAATGCCAAAGATATGTTTCAGTATCTAGTTCCCGATGATGTAAAGAAGCGTGCTAATTTGCAGGCTATTTATACGGATTGGATCAAGCGAGATCATAGCATTGATTTTCAAGCAATCCTTAATCCCGATATTCCAGATACGCTAGAGATGTTATCGAAAAAGGGATTGCGTTTGGCTATCGCTTCATCGGGAATGTTTGCTAATATTGAACATATTTTACGCACCAACCACATCGACACTTATTTTGAACAAATCATAAGTGGCGAGATGTTTGCGCATAGCAAACCCAATCCAGAAATTTATCAACATAGTGTGGCTAAATTAGGTCTGGCTCCAGAAGAATGTCTGGTAGTGGAAGATTCCGAGATCGGGATCGAAGCGGCAGTGCGAGCTGATTTGGATGTGGCCGCTTTAAAGAGTAAGGACTTTGTGATCGATCAATCGCAAGCGACGTATCGGATCGATTCGACGAAAGATATCCTAGGATTGATTTAATGCTTTTTTTGTGAGAAGTAGAAAAAATGCGACATAGAACAAGCGAGTAACCGTTACTACGTTTGTTCTATGTCGTTTTGCACTCTTCATTTTTCTTATTGTCTTATGCACATTGTAAATAAGAAAGAAAAATGTTATAGTTGTCACGAAGAGTCTTGTAAACGATACCTTTTTAAAGGAGGTTATTATGATGATGGATGAATTATTGGCTTATTTGGCAAATCAAACTTCTTTTTTAAATTTGGATGATATCGATATAATTTTTACTGCGTCGAAATTAGCTGAAGTATTTCACGTTAAGCGAAATACAATTAGTCATTACTTAAATAAACTCAGTGAAGAAGGATTGTTAGTCAAGGTAAATACTCGTCCAGTTTATTATTTTCATAAAGAAACTTTTGATGATCAATTTTATCCTTTAGAAACAGCTCTCTACCAAAGTATAGATGAAATAATTGCTGAAAAACCGTTTTTGGAAGAACATCAGGATATTTTTTCCTTGTTGATTGGTGGAGATGAAAGTTTAAGCAAAAGCATCAAGCAGGTGAAAGCTGCCTTAAATTACCCGGATAATGGGCTACCTACCTTATTTACAGGAGAAAGTGGGACAGGGAAAAGCTACTTTGTGAAGATCATTTATGAATATTGTGTTTTAAAAGGCTTGCTTGATGAAGACGCCCCATTTATTACTGTGAACTGTGCACAATATGCGAATAATCCAGAATTATTAACGAGTACTTTGTTTGGCTATGTAAAAGGGGCCTTTACTGGCGCGGATGAACAAAAGAAAGGTGCTTTTGAATACGCGAATAATGGTATTTTGTTTTTGGATGAAATCCATCGATTAAATCCTGAAGGACAAGAAAAACTATTTACTTATATGGATCAAGGATTTATTTATCGAGTCGGTGATCCTAATCAAGCAATTCCACTTAAAGTTCGTTTATTTTTTGCGACAACAGAAAGTTTAGAGAGCAGTTTTTTAACAACCTTTATCCGTCGTATACCGATCCAAATCGAATTACCGCCGCTTTCAAAACGAAGTAAAAATGAGCGAATCGAGTTGGTTTATAGCTTTTTGATTGCTGAGCAAAGAAAGTTTGGGAAACCTTTGTGTATATCTGGTCAAGTATTGACAATATTGACTAGTGGTGAGTTAAAAGGAAATATTGGGGAATTAAAAAATATTGTCAAGATTACTGTAGCTAAAGCTTTCTCGGAACAACAGTATTTAGATGATATTCACTTAACAATTTATCATTTACCAGAAAAGATACTAGATAATGCTGGGATAGAATTTCAAAGTTATAGTTATCAAGAAATTTACATCGATGAGCATTCTTCTTCCAAAGAAATGGTGCAAAGTAGCAATCCAAATCGTCAAAAGATTCTATCAACATTTGAAAACATGCTGATAGAATTTCAAAAGAACGATTATGATCTGGACAAATGTGATGGACAGTTTAAAAAAGAAATCGATTTGTTATTCGATATTCTCGTTTTTGAAGCGGATCATCGACAAAATAATGAAGTATTGTTGTATTTGATTCGGTATATGCGAGAAACTTTCAATCAGATGGAAAGTTCTTATCAAATCCGATTTAATGGAAATAGTGTCTATGCTTTAAGTTATTACATGTTTGAGCGCGGGAGTAGTCGTTTGGTGTCTGATGTACTTGGGGTAAATGATCTGATTCAAAAATTAGAAACGGCAATAGAAAAATCTTATCCATTAAGCTATCATTACGTAGAACGAATTTTAGAATTGTGTCAGCCCAAAATCGATCTTGACATTTGTTCGATGGATAAAATCATTTTAACTTTATATCTAAAACACGTTGATTGGACGAAAGAATTGGGCATACCTAAGGCTATTATTGTCGCACACGGTTATTCGACTGCAAGTAGTATTGCCAATGTGACAAATCGGTTTTTAGGGAAAGATATTTTTGATTCTTTTGATATGCCTCTAACAACTACTCCTAAAGAGATTGCGACTCAGATCATGGAATATAGCGAACAAAATGATATATCAAATGGGTTGATCATTCTTGTTGATATGGGATCGTTGAAGGAAATCTATCCCTTGTTTCAAGAACGGATCACCACACCAGTAGTCATAATCAACAACGTTACCACATCATTGGCCTTAGCAGTTGGTGAAAATATTCAAGAACATTTGACCTTAGAAAATGTTATGAAGGAGTCAGTAGCACAAAATCCTTTTGAGTGGAAAGTGATTTATCCAAAACGAAATAAAATGAAAGCAATCATCACAACTTGTTTTACTGGTATTGGAACAGCTAGTCAAATTTCTCATTTATTGGAAAAAAGCCTACCAACTCGTTGTGAATTAAAAATTCTTCCTTTAGAATACAACGTTTTAAGGAATGAGCAAAAAAATTTAGAAATCTTTTCAAAATACGATGTCTTGGGTATAATCGGTACTGCAAATCCAAATGTTGCAGATATTCCCTATCTTTCCTTAGAAGGGGTTATTTCAGGGTATGAAAATACAATTCTTTCCAAGTGGTTAGAACCTGTTTTAACTGAAAAAGAAAATATTACATTTAACGAAAATGTAGTTCGCAACTTTTCACTTGAAAAAGTAATCGAATCAGTTACGATCCTAGATACAGAAAAAGTCATGCAAGTCATTGAAAGTTTCATTCGTAATTTGGAAATCAGTTTCCAAGATTCCTTAACAAATTCACAAAAAATTGCTTTATACGTGCATATTAGTTGTTTAATTGAACGTTTGATACGAAATATGCCTATTGAAAATTATGACGGGGTAGAATATCTTTTACAGTGTCATAAAAAAGAAATTTCTTTGATCAAAAAAGCATTTAGTGTCATTGAAAAAGATTATAGTGTCAAAATACCTTTGTCTGAGCTGTCTTATATCTACGATATTTTATTTAAGAAGTTCGATCCGATGCCAATCAATGATGAATTTTAATAAAAGTTTAAGCATGCCACTAATCTGGCATGCTTTTTGCTGTTAATAGATTGTAAGATCATGAATAAGACACATATGTCTAATTTCATTAAAAGAAGATTTATTTGAGTAAATTTGAAGCATTACGAGAGAGGATCTTTAGTATGATCGTCAATATAAGAGTCGACCATCGCTTACTTCATGGTCAAGTTGCTTTTTCTTGGACAAATTATTTAAAGGCAGATTGCATCTTAATTGCGAATGACGATGCTGCCCAAGACGAATTAAAAAGAATAACTTTAAAGTTGGCAAAACCGCAAGGAATCAAGTTAGTTATAAAGTCAATTGAAGATTCAATATATTCTTTAAAAAGTGGTGTGACAGATCAATATAGATTATTTATAGTGGTTGAAAGCATTAATGATGTTTACAGACTGGCTATGACGTATCCAAAAATAAAAGAGATTTACATTGGTTGGACGATACCAACAGATGAAACAAGAAATATTTCAAAAGCAGTTAACGTTACTAAACGAGAAGAATTTTTAATCAAAGAATTACTATGTATGGGAAAAGATATTTCTATACAAATGGTACCCTCAGACAGGAAGATTCCTATTAAATCGTTATTGTCTTGAAATAAAAATTCTAAAGGAGTGAATATTATGAGATTGCCATCTTTATGTATAATGAATCATCATTATAGTTTCTATTCATTAGAATACTTTTTTAAAAGTGTTAGCGAAATTGGTTATCAATTTGCTGAAATTTGGACGAGTCCACAACATTTTTATATGGATTATAACGGATTCGAAAATCCAGATATATTAAAAAAGCTAGAGGAAAAATATCAACTTAAAATTATTGGAATTTGTCCCGAACAAACTAATCCTAAGCCTAATAATATGGCAGCTAAATCGCCAGAAATGCAAAAGAGGGTTTTGTCTTATTTCAAAAATGCTATCGATTTAGCAAAAGCCGTTGATGCTAAGCAAGTTGTGGTTACTAGTGGGTGGGCTTATTATGATGAGCCTAAAAACAATGCATATAAACGAAGTGTAGATATGTTGAAAAATGTTAGCGAATATGCAGAAAAAAAGGGTATGAATTTAGCTATTGAGGCACTTCAAAAAGATGAATCTTTATTGGCTAATTCTGTGATTGAGTTAAGTGAGCTAGTTCAAGAAGTAAACTGTCCATCTTTAAATATTTGCCTAGATACAGGAGCTATGGTGAAAGCTGGAAATAGTATTCAGGATTATTTTGATTATTTTGGAAAAAAAGTTGTTCATTCGCATTTTGTAGATGTGGATGATAGTGTCACCCATTTAGCTTTAGGTGATGGAAACTGCGATATTAAAAGTGAAATTAAGCACCTTAATCAGAATAACTATGCGGGTTATCTATCTGTGGAGGTAGCTGAAAAAAGATATTTTAAAAATCCTGTTCTAGCGGATAAGAAGTCTTTCCAAGTATATCAAAAAGCGACGGGTAAGGGGTAAAAAGATGAGACATTATATTTTAGCAACACATTTGAACTTTGCAGAAGGTATTTATGAAAGTATCAAATTTATTATTGGAGAACAAAAAAATGTTCATATTATTAATGCTTTCGAAAATGAAAATGATATAGAAGTTATTGTTAAAAAAATGCTTTCAAAAATTCCTCAAGAGGATGAAATTATTGTAACTACAGATATTTTGGGAGGGAGTGTTAATAATGAGTTTATGAAGTATCTAAATCGTCCTGGTTTTTATTTAATAACAGGCATGAATTTACCATTACTAATGCAATTATTTCTTTCAACAGAAAAAAATACAAAAAAGATGATTGTAAAAATTCTTGAAAGTAAAGAAACATGTCCGATTCTTTGTAATGATCTCGTTCAAAGTAAGTGTGCTGAAGAAGATTTTTAACTATGCAATGTTTAAGTACCTCAGTGGAAATTTGTAAATCAAATTTAAAAAAGGATTTTACGAGGAGTGAAAGTAATGATTAAATTATTAAGAGTGGATCATCGTTTACTCCATGGACAAGTGACTTTTTCATGGACAAATGGTCTAAGTGCAGATTGTATTTTAGTTGCTAGTGATATGGTTGCAACTAGTGATGTTTGGAAAACAACTTTACGATTAGCCAAACCAGCTGGGGTAAAGTTAGTTATGAAAAACATTAAAGATTCAATAGAAGCCTTGAATAGTGGTGTTACGGATAAGTATAAGCTTATTATTATGGTTCAAAGTATCGCTGAAGCTGAGCAACTAATAGACGGGTGTCCACAAATAAAAAGTCTTAATTTGGGAAATACAAAAGAAAGTAAAATAACTCGCCGCATTAGTAAACAAATTTATGTCACTAAGGAAGAAGAAGGTATCTTAAGGAGACTTATTGATAAAAAGATTGAAGTTGAAATTAGACCATTAGTGGATCAGAAAAAGATACTTGCTAAAGATGTATTATAAAAAAGGAGGAAAATAAAATGATTTTGCAGGCTGTCCTTTTAGGACTAATAGGGGCTTTAGGTAAATTTGACTATCAACTAGGAACACTTTATGGCTTTAGACCTATTGTGCTCGCTCCGCTTGTTGGCTTAGTTCTGGGAGACTTACAACAAGGTCTTATCATTGGTGCTAGTCTAGAAATGATTTTCTTGGGAGCAATTGCTGTTGGAGCTTATGTACCGCCTGATGTAATTACCGCAGGTGTACTTGCGACTGCATTTGCTATCAACAGTGGGAAAGGCGTTGAAGCTGCAGTTTCATTAGCCATGCCGATTGCCTTGATTGTATTATCAGTTAAAAACTTTTTCCGTGCAATAAACCCTGTCATATTGAAATTTGCTGATGATGGTGCTACTGAAGGTAACGTACGAAAAATAAAAATTGTGCATTGGGTAATGGGACTCTTTGAAGTCATTCAATATTTCTTAATCATATTTTTTGCATATTGGCTTGGGAATGACGCCGTTATTAACTTACTGGAAAAAATTCCTCAAGTCATTGTAGATGGCATGGGAGTTGCAGCCGGTATTCTCCCGACAATGGGTTTTGCTATGCTAATGAGAATGACTGTAAATAAGAAAAACTTGCCTTTTTATTTTCTTGGAGTCATATTAACTGCTTATTTAGATATCCCAATTCTTGGAGTAGCAATTTTAGGTGTGATAATTGTTATTGAAAAGTTTGGTTTTTTAGGTGGTAAGAAGGAAAACAAGCAATTACAAACTGAACAAGGAGAGATCAACGATGATGAAGAATTCTAAAAAAGATGAATTAGAAACCAATAAAGTGGTTACTAAGAAATCTTTAACACGTATGTGCTTCAATGTGGGTACATTGGGTATGGAATGGTCTGAAACTTATCCAAGAGCAATGTGTCTAGCAACTACTTTAATGTTAGAGCCCCATTTAAGAAAAATTTATGCAGACGATCATAAGGGGTATTCTGAAGCTTTGCAACGACATATGGTCTTTTTTAACATTACTCCACAAATCGCACCTTTTGTCGGTGGTATTGTACTCTCAATGGAAGAACAAGTTCATGAAGGCAGAATGGAAGGCGACGCCATTAACAATGTTAAAGCTGCATTGATGGGACCTTTATCAGGAATTGGAGATTCAATTTTTCTAGGATGCATTCGAGTCATTGCTCTAGGTGTTGGCTTGTCATTGGCTAAACAGGGCAATATTTTGGGACCAATATTTTACTTATTGATTTACAATATTCCGGCAGTTTTAGTTCGTGTATATGGCGCGAGATTAGGATATGATTTAGGATTTACTTATTTATCAAAGGCAGAAGAAGAAGGAACAATGGATAAATTAATGAATGCAGCTGGAATTTTAGGCGTAATGGTAGTAGGTGCAATGACAGTAGGGATGTTTGGTGCTACCTTCTCACTAGAGTTTGGAGTGGGTGATGCAGCAACAACCTTACAAACTGTATTAGATGGAATCATGCCTGGATTAGCAGCATTAGGTTGTACAGGAATTTATTACTGGGCATTAGGGAAAAAGCTCTCAGCAACAAAATTGGTTATTATCACTTTAGTTGTTGGAGTAATAATGGCTTATTTTGGAATCATGAGTGCAGGATAGAAAGGAGAAATGAATAATAAAATATATCGTGTGAAAAAATAGAATGTTTCTCGATATTATGTCAACAGAGTTAGCATTAGGAAGATCCATCAAAAATAATTGAAGACGAAAAAGTAGTTGGAATAGAAAGGGAGATCAATAATGATTAATAAACAACTTGAATACATGCCGGAAGCAGGAGATACTTTAGAGCAATATTTGGAAAAAGCTAAGAAATATGATTTTCGTTGTGTTTTTGTTAATACGGAAGAATACGATTTTGCAAAAGAGTATTTAAAAGATACTGATGTACTATTGGTCGGTGATATCGATTTTCCTGAAGGTGTATTAACTTTATCAGATAAGATGGCACAAATTAAAAAATTTGCTGATAAAGGATTTAAGGAGATTGACTATGTGATTAATCAAGAAAATATTGAAAATAAAAATTTTAAGGCAGTTCATGAAGAAATGCAAACCGTGCGTGATTTTTGTGCAAAACATGGTATGGCAGAAAAACCAATTGTTGAAATGTGTAAGTTAGACAATGATGAAGCTGCGAAAAGAGAAATTTGTAAAATTACAAATGAAATAAGACCGACATTTTTGAAAACTTCCACCGGAAGAAGTTTTGGAGGAGCAAAAATTTCTGATGTTAAATTAATGAAGGAAGAATTGGATGATGGAATCTTAATTAAAGCTGCTGGAGGCATACATCATTATAAAGAGGCAAGGGCCTTTCTTGATGCTGGGGCAGATGTCCTAGGATCAAGTTCAGCTGTTAAAATTATCGAAGAAGAAAAAAATTAAGGCTAAATTAGCGGAGGTCATATAGATGTTTAATTTTGATAAAGAACGTTTTTTGAAAACACAAGCGGGAGCTGTATCTCAAGCAGAAAAAATTAACACAATTATTGATAATTTAATGCCGGAAATGGATAGTATTTTCTTTATCGGATCTGGAGGAGTCGGAATTCTATTTGACTCTACTGTCGAATTTGTTCGTACTAGAAGTACTTTTCCATTTAATAGAGTAATTGCTGCTGAATTTTTTGACTCACCAAATAAAAGTCTTTCCGCAAACTCCTTAGTTGTTGTTCCTTCGTTATCAGGAACAACAGAAGAAACCATTGAATTAGTCGATTTCTGCGAAAAAGAGAATATCAAGACTTTGGCTTTAGTTGGAAGTCCAAATACACCTTTAGAAGAAAAAGCAACATATACCGTTTATAATGATGTTCTTGATGATACTAGTTCAGAAAGTTATTATTTACAAGGTTTGATGATTGCGTTACGTATTATGTTAAACAGGGAAGAAATCTTACAATCTGAATATGATAGTTATTATGATGATTTCCAAAAGTTACCAAAAGAACTTCTAAAAGTAAAAAAGCAATCTGAAATGATGTCCAAAGAATTTGCTGAAAAATTTCAGGATACTAATTACCATATTATTGTGGGTGCTGGAGACTCATTCACAGAAGCTTATTATTATGGTATGTGTATTTTAGAAGAGATGCAATGGATCAAGACGCGTCCAATTCAGGCTGCTGATTTCTTTCATGGCACACTTGAACTTGTTGAGAAAGGAGTTAGTGTGTTAGTTTTTGAAGGTGAAGATTTCTCTAGGCCAATCGTAGATAGAGTACGAAGGTTTCTACCTCAAGTGACAGATACGATTACCGTCATTGATACGAAAGACTATGAAATGAATATTTCTGAAGAAACAAGAAAGATAATTTCTCCTGTCGTGTTAGCTACAATTTTAGAACGAGTTAGTGCCCATCTTTCTAATCAAAGAAAACATCCACTGACAGTACGTAGGTACTATAAGCGTATACCATATTAATAAAATATATAAAAGGATGCTAAGTTGTGGCATCCTTTTTATTTAACGGCAATACAAATTTTGTACAGAATTTAGGTATCTTTAAATGTAAAATTATTCAGCTATGGTTGGGCAGCCAAAACCTCAAAAGCCCCATTTTCACTATCCTAAAAAGGCTTCATATCAACGTTTTAAAAATAAAAAAAGCTCAAAATAGAGTTTTGGCGAGCAAACCAACTATTTTTATTGAAATTTCAAAAAATACATTGTAGTTTTGTTCACTAAATGTTAGTATGAAAGCGTAATCTAATGTAACATAATTGATTTTACCACAAAAAGGGGGGAGATATTTCAAATGGAAAAACTTGATTCGGTAGAAAACTATATGCAGAAAGTAGTTGAAAAACAAGTGGTGTCAGGTCTTTCTGTTGGAGTCATTAATAAGGGAAAAATGGAATTATTATTTGCTGGGAAAACTTGTTTTGATGAAAATGGGATGCCTGTAAATGAAAATACACTTTTTGATATTGCTTCTTTAACAAAAGTAGTCAGCACGACGACGCTGATTTTACAGTTGATTGAGATGGGACATTTTTCGTTGAAGACACCTTTATGTGAGTTATTGCCAGATTTTAAATTTCCTGATGTAAATATCCAGCAGATTTTGACTCATAGTTCTGGAATTGTGCATGATGATAAGACATACCGTAAACTGCATACAAAAGAGGAGCTAAGAACACTTATCATGGGAGAAAATTTGGAATATAAACCCGGCACAAAAGTTGTCTATTCCGATTTGGCTTTTATTTTAATGGGGTTTCTGGTAGAAAAGTATCTTGGCGATCTTGATAAAGTAGCAACACAGTCTATTTTTGAACCTTTGCAAATGACTCATACTTGTTATTGTCCGTTAGAAGAAGGATACGAGAAAGATCAAATTATGGCAACTGAGATGCAATCGGAAACACGTGGGCTGATTCAAGGTGAAGTTCATGATGGTAAGGCACACCTCTTGCAAGGAAAAAGTGGCAATGCTGGTATCTTTTCTACGGCAGAAGATTTATTAAAATTTGCTACTATGCTTATGGAACCAACTTCTGATGTTCTTTCTTGCAGTACTAAAAAGCTATTGCATAAAAGTTATACAAAGAATTTAGGAATTAATCGTACTTTAGGATGGTTGAAAAATGATGAGACTTGTTCGTTTGGTGATTATGCAAGTACTGATTGCCTCTTTCATACGGGTTTTACTGGGACTTCTATATATGTGGATTTTGAACGTGAAGTAGCTATCGTACTTTTGACAAATGCAGTTCATCCCAAGCGTGAGAATCCCTATATTTCACGCATACGTCATGTGATGCATAATTTAATCTTAAAAGAAATAGATGGGTAAAAGAAAGAAGGAATGAAGATGAGTATTGTTTTAGCAAGGGTTGACGAAAGATTGATACATGGACAAGTTGCTTTGGCTTGGTTAAGAGAGGTCGATGTGGATACGGTAATGGTCGTTGATGATGAGAGTGCCAATGATCCGTTGAAAAAAACTCTGTTAGAGATGGCTGTCTCTGGCCGAATGAAGTGTCTAGTTAAAACAACTACAGATGCCGTTACCTATCTGGAAAAACATCCAAGTAAGAAAATATTTATGTGTGTTAAATCACCACTTGTTTTGGAAAATTTGATGGATAATGGCGTGGCGATTCCTAAAATCAATATTGGTGGAATCTACACACGCGAAGATCGTAAGCAATATTTTAAAACCATTTTTTTGACCAAAGAAGAAAAAGAAAATTTATTAAGATTGGAAACATACCCTTCAGAAGTATTTTATCAAGTAGTTCCAAGAGATGACCGGATAGATATTTTGAATGAATTGAAAAAAAGATAAGCATCAATAAGAAGGAGTGAAAATTATGGGTCTTGCACAAGCAATGTTTTTAGCTTTTATTATTTCATTTCTAGGATTAGATTTTTGGAATGGGACAATTTATATCTCTCGACCGGTGTTTATGGGTCCTTTACTAGGGTTATTGATGGGAGATCTGCAGACTGGGTTAGTTGTGGGTGGGTCTATTGAATTGATGTTTATTGGAGCTCTAGCAATGGGCGCTTATATTCCACCTTCAGCTCCTGCTGCCGGTGCGATGGGAACGATTTTTTCGATACTGGCGGGTGGGAACTCGGATGTCGGTATTGCGTTGGCTTATCCAGTCGGCTTATTAATGCAATTAGTCGGGATGGTGATGTGGAATGTTGACATTTTCTTAGTTACAAAAGCTGAAAATTGTTTGGCAGAAAATAAAATCAAAAAAGCTGAGCGATGGCATTTATCGGGAATTTTAGTTGGATTCTTATCTTCTTTTGCTATTTATACATTAGCAATCTATTTAGGTGGTACCGCAATTGGGAACTTTTATGATAAATTACCAACATGGTTCAGTGGCGGAATGTCGGTTGCGGCTGGTATTTTGCCAGCTATTGGTGTTGCCTCACTGTTGGTTTCGATGGGAATCAAAAAAGCTTGGCCATTTTTCTTGATTGGGTTCATTTTATCAGCTTATTTAGGTTTGGACGTTATGGCGATGGCATTACTTGGTTTGGGAATTGCATCTGCTATTGCTTTAGTTCGTCACAATGCCAAAAAACAAAGTGAAGATGATGATGAAGACGAATCTTTACAAGAAATGTTTACCTCGAAAGAGTCAGAAAGTAAAAAAATTGATAAAAAACTGATGCATCGTATTTTTTTCCGATCGTTTAATACGATGTCTACATTAAATTATAAGAGTTATATGTCAATGGGATTTTGCTACGCAATATCACCAGCATTACGGGCCATTTATCCCGACGATAAGGAATATCAAGATGCCATGATTCGACATGCAGAGTTGTTTAATACGCATCCTTATTTTGGAAATCTAATTTTGGGTGTGACGATTGCTTTAGAAGAAAGTAAAGCCCATGATGAAACAATCACAGACGAATCGATTTCCTCTATTAAAACGGCTTTAATGGGTCCCTTAGCGGGTATCGGTGATTCGGTATTTCAAGGAACTTACCGAGTGATTTTTTCAGCTATTGGCGGTGGTTTGGCGATGAGTGGGAATGCTTTTGGGCCTATCATTTATATCATTCCACAAATCATCCTAGCTTGGGGAAGTCGTTGGCTCTTTTTGACACGCGGCTATAAATATGGGGCAGAATTGATTGTTAAGATCCGTCAGTCAAATATTTTTGAACAATTTGTTGAAGGTGCTACGGTCGTCGGAATGATGGTAATTGCTACTATGGCTACCAGTTTTGTAAAGGTCAATTTGACACCAACTTGGAATATCAACGGGAAAGAATTGATTTTACAAGATATTTTAGATTCTATTTTACCAAGTCTTTTACCGATGGCGACTGTTTTCTTGTTCTATTGGCTGATTTCAAAACGTAAAAATGGTATATATTATTGTTTAGCATTCAGTTTCGTTTTAGGATTTTTAGGAGCTATTTTCCATTTTATGTAAAATCGGAATAGCTTGAAAGAGGGTGTGTGTAAATGTCTAAAAATGAAATCATTGAAAATATACGCGGAGGTCTTATCGTTTCTTGTCAGGCAAGAAAAGGTTGGCCGATGTACGGGACAGAGATTATGGTGGCTTTTGCAAAGGCAGCACAACAAGGCGGGGCTTGTGGGATACGAGCAACTGAACCAGAAAATATTCGTGCCATTAAAGCTGTTGTGGATTTACCAATGATCGGTATCTATAAACAATGGTATGATGGATATGAAATTTATATTACACCGACTTATCGAAGTGCTGCAGCAGTTGCAGATGCAGGAGCTGAGATCGTAGCTTTAGATGGTACTAATAGAAGACGGCCTGATAATGAAAAACTGGAAAATATTATTGGTCATATGCATGAGCAATATCCTGATGTGTTGATCATGGCTGATTGTGACAATTTAGATAGTGCAATCTATGCTCAAAAATGTGGCGCCGATATTGTATCTACAACATTAGCAGGTTATACTAAGGTTACCAGTGACCAGTCGTATTTTCAACCTGAACTAGTTAATATTTTTAAGAAAAATCTTAAGATTCCTGTGATTGCTGAGGGACATATCAGTAATGCAGATGATTTGCGACTAGCTTATGCAAACGGAGCTGATTCTGTGGTTATGGGAACAGCGATCACACGCCCGGAAATTATTACTCATCGATTAGTTGAATCATTAAAGTAGTTGCTGCTTGAACCAGCTTAAGTTCAGTATACTGTTATTTAGAAACTTTATTTTCATTTTTTCTTGATTAGGGATGAAAATTTTAGTAAGTTAATTGGTATTTCTACGATTTAAGTAAATTCTATTAGATTCATGATTGTTTGATATAAAAAAAGAGGAGCAGGCTCCTCTTTTTTTCTTTTAAAACAAATGATCAAAAAACACGCCGTTCAAAAATGAGAAACTCAAAAGGATCAAGAACAGGGTCAATAAATCAAGTGGGAGTCCTTGGAACGCTTGGGGTATTGGAGCGATGGACAAGCGGTCTTTGATGCCGGCAAAACAGAAGGTGAAGACGAGGTACATGCCGGCAAAAACGAGTAGCTCTTTGATGAAATGTTCGCTCGTATAAAGGGTAAAAGTGGAGAGCGATAGCAAGGCTCCGACAAATAACACGACTTTTTTTAAATCGGCCGTCAAATACTGATCATGTTTGGGGGCCAAAAAACTTAGCGAAGTGATGACTAGATCGATCAAGGCAACCGTGACCAGATCCGTCACGATTTGATTGCCATAACGAAAATCGGCGCGTAGGATTTGTTGATAAATCAGACCACTAAGGATGTAGCTAAGGGTGATCAAGCTTGTAACATATAGCGTGCGTTTGATGACAAGCGGGCCTTTTTTGGCGATGGTCGAAGGATATTTGGCACAGGCATAATAGGTCAAAAGTGTGGCGCTGAAAAAGACGAGACGGTTAGCGATCATCATGGAACATTCCTCCTTTAACGATTGATTTTTAGGTCGACACGATTTTTAACGGTTTCTCCGACAACACGGAGGCGTAAGAGTCGATCGATGGCGGGTGTCAGGCAGTTCATGATCAAAATCGCATAACTGACGCCTTCATTGGTGCTGCCAAAGAAACGGAACAAGACGATGAGCAAACCAACGCCAAGGGCAAAGAGATTTTCACCCGCGTTGGTCGCTGGTGTCGACGCATAATCAGTGGCCATATAAAAAGCACCTAAAATCAAACCGCCGCTGATGACATGACCGAGGACGTTTTGCCACGATCCACTAAAAAAGCCGTCTGGACCTAAGATAAAAGCTGCGATCGCTACAGTACCAATAATAATAGCTGGGATCCTAGGTGAGATAATTTTTTTATAGATCAAAAACAAACCACCTAATAATAGTAGAAAAGCACTGGTTTCACCGATCCTACCACCAATAAAGCCAAAGAAAGAATCGCGTAATTCGGCGTTGGTCAAAACACCACCAGAGTGCATGGTATCAAGTGGAGTGGCACCTGAGATCGCATCGTTTGCGGTGACGGCCGAAACGACTTCGGGAGCGATTTTATTAAAAGGCGGGTCGGGCCAGCTGACGAGAAACATTTGATTGTAGAAAAGCCCAACTAAAAGGGAACGTCCACTTAGAGCGGGATTTAAGAAATTATAGCCCAGACCGCCAAAAAATTCTTTGACAACGATAATGGCAAAGGCACTAGCGATCACAGGAAAATACCAAGGGGCAGAAGGTGGCAAACTCATGGTGAGTAAAACAGCTGTGACAACGGCGCTAAAGTCGAGTTGATACGGGCGTTTCACTAATTTGAACCAGAGATATTCACAACTAATGGCGGTGAATATTGCAGTCAAGAAGCGCACATAGACTACCACACCAAACAGGTAGCCAGAAAAGAGCACAGCTGGAAGTAGCGAGACTAAAACGGTCAGCATGACTTTTCGCGTCGTATTTTCGCCGCGAATGTGCGGGCTAGCTTGGACGGATGCCGTTGTTTTTGCTTTTTGAAAGATTTTTTCACTTTCTGGTGTTTGATAATAGTCAGCCATTAGCAAGCGCCTCCTTTTTTAAGGCCAGGACTTTTTGTTTGGCTTGGGTGATCTTGGTGGCCAAATCACGGCGGGCTGGACAGACAAAGGTGCAGGCCCCACAAGAGATGCAAGCATCAGCAAGGAGTTCAGCGCATTTATCAAAATCACCGACTCGAAAATATTGGTCGATGCTAGCTGGCATCAAACGCATCGGACAAGCCTCGACACATTTATTGCAACGGATGCAGGGGTTTTCGGTAAAAATCGGGGCATTTTCTTGGTTGAAGACGACGATACCATTGCTATTTTTAGTGATGGGAACACGTAAGGTCGCAACGGTTTTTCCCATCATCGGGCCACCCAAAAGGACTTTAGCAGGTGTCCCTACAAAACCACCAGCAAAATCGATCAATTCACCCGTTAGCGTACCGATCGGGCTTTTGACGATCTTAGGCTCTTTGACATCGCCCGTGACAGTGGTGAAGCGTTCGATCAGCGGTCTATCAAAGCATACCGCTTGAGCGATCGCATAACTGGTAGCGACATTGAGCACGACGACACCAATATCAGCCGGCAGTTTGCCCAAAGGAATTTCACGTTCACACAAAATATTAATGAGCTGCTTTTCACCGCCAGTCGGGTAGACTGCTGGCAAGGAGGTGACCAAAATAAAAGGGTAGTTATTGGCGGCAGCCGTCATTTTTTGGATGGCTTGTGGTTTATCATCTTCAATACCGATCACAATGTTAGGAGCGCCTAGTAGTTTTCTGGCAATCAAGGCACCTTCAATGATCGCGTCCGCTTCTTCACGCATCAGTAGATCATCGCTGTGTAAAAAAGGTTCGCATTCGGCGCCATTTATAATAAGGGTATCGATTTTCTTTTGATCGAGGGCAAATTTGACGTGGGTAGGAAAGGCGGCTCCACCTTTGCCGACAATACCAGCTTGTTGGATCTTAGGAAGGATCTCAGCGTTTTTGGCAGCTTGCCAAGGAAATTTTATGGGCTGATCTGATCGGTGTTTAAAATCATTTTCAATAATGATCGTTGTCACAGTTTGGTTGTTTTGGTCGGGCCAATCGGTGATATCAAGAATTTTTCCTGAAACACTGGCATGGATCGGGACGGAAACAAAGCCGTCTTCACGACCAATCAGCTGGCCGCGCTTGACAGAGTCACCGATTTTTACAACAGGATGAGAGGGGGCACCGATATGTTGTGACAGTGGGATAAAAACCATGGCTGGCTCAAAGTTCAGAATTTTTTCTTGGCTTATCGTAAGTTTTTTCTTCAAGGCTTGTAGGGGTGGACTTAGTGAAATGCCACCAATCAATTTTTTTACCATAAAAGGCCTCCTTCTGACTCTTTCTGAGTCGGCTCGGTCTTGCAAGGGGATCGTTCAGAAAACTGTTTCGAAATAGGGCTTTATTTAATTTTATCATAAAAGTGTTTTTCGTAAAACCGATTCCAAAGAGAACTATTCTCAGTTAGGAAAATAGGTCCTCACTAATAATCCAATGTGGAAGAAGAAATAGGTTCTCCAAAAATGAGCCAGGTGTCCACTTGATTTAGTGGATCATTTTGAGAAGGTCGAACCGCTTTTGCCAAGTGACAAGTAGGAGCAATCAGCTCATGGTTTAGTCTCTACAAAAAACGATTTTTTTAGTATACTTAAGGTCTAAAAATACTTGGAGGAAACTTATGATCAAACTAACTGCTATTTCTGCTTTCCCGATGATCCAAACTTACGACTCATTAGGAAAAGTGATTGTTGAAGCAATCAGCGAAAATGACATTCAGTTGCACGAGCACGATATTTTGTGTGTAGCCTCAAAGATCGTGTCAGTGGCAGAAAATCGGATCGTCTCCTTAAATGCGATCGTCGCTTCAAAATCAGCATTAGAAATTCATAAGAAAGTGTCCCGCAAAGATCCCCGAGTCATTCAGGCTATGATCGATGAAACGGGGGCTAGTTACGGCAGTCAATTGGAAATTTCTGAAAATCATATTGATGCTTAGCTACCCAGTGGTAATTACTTGACGAGTGCGGGAATCGATAAGCTAGATGCTAAACGGATCGTTTTACTGCCTGAAGATTCAGATAAAAGTGCTCGGGTAATTGGTACTTTGGTGTTAGAATATAAATAGTACAAGTCAAAATGAGAAATTCCTTAATAAATAAGATGTGATACAATAAAGGTATCAGACGAAGGAGAATCTCATTATGGCAAAACAGTACGACAAACAATTCAAGCTGGATGCAGTCCAGTACTATCAGGATCATAAAGACCTTGGGCTGGTTGGCTGTGCCAGTAACTTAGGAATCAGCCAGCAGAGCCTGTCCCGTTGGAAAAAGGAACTGAAAGATTCCGGTGATATCGAGTGCCGTGGTTCCGGCAATTACTCTTCCGATGAAGAAAAGGAAATGGCCCGATTAAAACGGGAGCTCCGTGATACCAGGGATGCGCTTGATGTCTTAAAAAAAGCCATCGGCATTCTGGGAAATTAACGGAAGCTGTTTACATCGAAGTTACTCAAAAGGCAGAGAAATCAAAAGAAGATATGCGCCCTATCTCTGTCTCCGGAATGCTCAAAATCTTAGGCGTATCAAGATCAGGATACAATACATGGCTAAAACGTTTGCCATCGAACCAGAAAAAACGCAAGGAAGAAATTCAGGATAAAATACAAAAGATCTACGATGGATCGAAACAGAATTATGGAGCTCCCAAAATAACTATAGAACTACAAAAAAGCGGTGAAATCATCTCCGAAAGAACCGTAGGAAAGTATATGAAGGAAATGGGTATAAAAGCTCAATGGGTAAGACCCTATACGATCACAACCAAAGATTCTGATTTTAATTATTCCCTGCAAAATATCCTTGATGAAAACTTCAATCCTGAAAGGCCAAATGCCGTATGGTGCAGTGATATCACTTATATATGGACAATAGACGGATTTGTCTATCTGACCAGTATTATGGATTTATTCTCCAGGAAAATCATTGCCTGGACGGTATCAAAAACACTGGAAGTATCCTGTGTAATTGAAACTATAAATAAAGCAAAAACAAGAAGGAGCATAGATTTACCACTGATCATGCATAGTGACCGTGGAAGCCAGTATGTCTCCGAACAATACCGGAAAGCAACCGAGAAAATGCAGTGCAGCTATTCTAAAAAAGCATTTCCTTGGGATAATGCATGCATTGAATCCTTTCATTCAATAATAAAGAGAGAATGGTTAAACCGGTTTAAAATACAAAACTTCAGGCATGCCTATCAGCTCGTATTCGAATATTTAGAGGCTTTTTACAATACGAAGAGAATTCATAGCCACTGCGATTACATGTCACCAAATGACTTTGAAAGCTTGTATCAAAAGAGCCTAGCTGATGGTAATTTACTTGTAGGTTAAAATGAGGATAAATTTCTCATTTTAACTTGTACTAAATCTTGACATAGGACCAATCATCTCAATCAAATTGTGCGATATGAGTTATTAAGAATGATAACATGGAAAGTTGGAATAGATACGGATTTCAAGCTAAGTGTTGGAAAAAACCATAAATTTTTAAAGCGGTATGTTTCTGATGAATTATGGAAGACTCTGATGACCACTTATGATTTAAGCTCTTATGAAAAAGTCTGGGAATCTTTATCAATCTGTCAAAAGTTGTTTAGAGAAGTGTCTAAAGAAATTGCGAAGTTATTAAGTTTTGAGTATCCTGCTTACGACGAAAATATAACGAGATATATTGAAGAATGCAAGAGAAATTTACGATAAAACTTTAAATACAGCTTTTTCAAACAGCGTTAGGTATAATCAAATAAAAGGTTTCTTGGCTTCATTTAAAAATTATGCTATAAAATCCAACAAAATGATGTAATGTATATAGAAGATGATGAGTGACGGTTCTGACTTATCGATAAAATAAAAATGACCGTGCGTAGATTACGAGTGACGGTTCTGACTCGTGGGTAAAATAAAAATTGACCGAGTGAAGTTGAAGAATGAATTTGATGAGTGGTCGAAGTATCTAAACCACATTGAATAAAAAAATCTGATACAAGCAGCGTGGGGATATAGCTTAACCACTAACGACCAAGCTGTGCTAAGATGAGTGTTTTTAGTCTAATGGATATAAATGGTATAAGGAGTCAAAAAAAGTCAAAAAAGTACAACAAACCCGACAAAAACTTACAGTTAACTCTGTAACTCTTACAGTAACAAGGGGTTACAGAATTGTTAAAGATAAAGAACTTAATAAAGGTCTTTATATTAATAGGTCTTTAAAAATTTTAACCCTTAAAACTACAAAACCAAAAGCACTAAAAAAACTTCTCACATTTTGTTTTTTTAGTACCGACATTTTCTCAATCTGAAATCACATCAAAACTTTTGGGTGAACTACATCTTGCTTTAGTAATGATGTAGTTTATTTTGAATGTGATTTCTAGTTTCGTTATTTCTTATCCTCTGGCATTGGAACAATTTTTTTGACTAAGAGAATGACCAAGAGTTACTTTATTTGATATCTCTTACCTTCAACGATTTATTAAATAAAAGCCTTATATTCCATTAATATTAACTAGTGATAGACAACATAAATCGTTTGTTTTTTATGAAAGAGAAAATTTGGAGATAGCTACGAATAAAAAAATTAGCCTTTAGAACCACCCGTTAGATCCATGCCTTCGATGAAATAGCGTTGCGCTACAAAGAAAAGTAACACGGTCGGCAGGAGTACGAGCACAGCTCCGGCCATCAGATAATTCCATTGGGTGGTCGATTGGTTTTGAAAAACTTGAAGTCCAATTTGTAATGTATATTTCTTTTGATCTTGAATATAAAGCAAAGGTCCTAATAAATCGTTCCAAGCACCATTAAAGGAATTGATAGCAACAGTGATCAGAGCGGGTTTCGTTAGTGGCAACATGATATGGCTCCAAATATAAAGATGATTGGCTCCATCCATTTCAGCGCCCTCGATCAGTTCATCGCTGATCGATAGATAAAATTGTCGCATCAAAAAGATGTTAAAAGCATTGCCGAAAAAAAGGGGACGATCAAAGGCAAATAGGTCCCGACCCAGCCAATTTTGGAGAAAATGATGTATTGGGGGAATCATGGTCACAAAGCCTGGGATCATCATGGTCGATAAAACGAGTGAGAAGAGTAATTTTTTCCCTGGAAATGAATTTGACAGAAATTTAAAATTAGGATACACTGATGAAAATAAGCAAAAGCAAAGAAAAGAACAAGTAACGATTTTTTTGATAGACAGAAAGTTGCCGGTCGATGAGAGGAACCTGTCAAAAACTCGTGAATACATCTTTGAGCTGTGCACCGAAAACTTGTTGAGTAGGATGCGTCGGAGTAGCGCCTGTTAGTTTGCGCTGGGGTATCACCACATCATGGGTCGTACCTGCTGAGTGAAACAATGTGAGTTGTTTCTAAAAAAAGGTGGTAACACGTCGTAACGTCCTTTCTGATTTTTCAGAAGGGGCGTTTTTCTTTGGTGCGCCCTGCATGGGTAATCACTTGGCGGTGAAAGTCCGCTACAGGCTTGGCAGTAGGAACTGTTAGCGAAA
>JBFLGC010000169.1:0-501 GCA_041859945.1 Tetragenococcus sp. | reverse complement strand
GAAAAGACTATTTAATGGATTAGGGAAAAAAGGCAGGACCATGATGTGGTTCTGCCTTATCGGAGGAGGATATATCATGTTAATGATTATTTTGGGATTGATTTATTAAGACAGGAGGGATTATGACAGTAGAAGAAATTGGGCAGGAATCATCCGATACACAAAAATGCGAGAAATGCGGTGGAAGAACAGCACTGGTAACTGGAATATTTATTTATGAGCCTGACGACGAGACATACAGTAGTGGTGTAGAAGAGGAGGCAAAAGTAAAAAGTGGTGAGTGTTTTGTTGGCGGTTATATATGTGATAATTGCGGTAATGTGCAAGGATTGTGGCATGAATAAAATGAATATTATGACAGTAGAAGAAAAAGTTGCATACACGAAAGGATACATGGAAGCCATGCGGTGGAGAGACCCTGAAAAAGAATTACCGGAAAAAGATGAGATGGTGTTAATTAAAGTACAAATTCGTTACACTGATACCATTGTAAAGGTTTTC
>JBFLGC010000168.1:0-503 GCA_041859945.1 Tetragenococcus sp. | reverse complement strand
CTAATATTGGGATTACTTGGACTGGTAATGACTGGACTAACAATTTTCCGTATGTACACTCGCGGTTGGCGCAACTTGGCACATTATCAAAAAATATTAGCCATATTCTATCTTGTTTGCCTGGTAATCGGTGGGATCACCTGGTTGATTTTTACAGAAGTCATCCCATTTGATTAGATTTTTCATTAGCAATCTAATAGATGATAAGGACCTTTAGCTCAGTTGGTTAGAGCAGACGGCTCATAACCGTCCGGTCGCTGGTTCGAGTCCAGCAAGGTCCATTTTTACAGTCCAAATACTCCAAATACTAATGACTATAAAAGCTGGATCGAGAGCGTAAAATATCTTGTACACTATGCTGCTTATTGCACTCAAATATATTTTGTATATTAAGTATATTAAGTATATTAAATATATTTAATATACTTTCCGATTCCTTCTGTCATACAGTAAACGTTCATTTTCACTTAACGTGTTCAAATATGCCTGCATTGCTACTTTAA
>JBFLGC010000167.1:0-505 GCA_041859945.1 Tetragenococcus sp. | reverse complement strand
CCCGAGACAATATTGGGTGATACCGCGGTGGCGATAAACCCAGAGGATGAACGATACATTTCCTGCATAGGCAAGACATTGATTTTGCCCATAGTAGGCAAGGAAATTCCGGTGATTGCGGATTCTTATGTAGATATGGAATTTGGCACCGGGGCTGTGAAGGTTACTCCAGGCCACGACCCCAATGATTTTGAAATGGGACTAAGACATAACCTCCAGGTGATTACTGTCATCGACGAGAATGGCAAAATGAACGATAAAGCGGGTAAATATGCCGGTATGGATCGCTTTGAGTGCCGCAAAGCTTTAATCGGGGAACTTGAACAATCAGGTCATATGAAAAAGATCGAAGATTTAAATCACAACGTAGGTCATTGCTATCGATGCGATACCGTGGTGGAGCCATTAGTTTCAAAGCAGTGGTTTGTTAAGATGGCCCCCTTGGCAAAGCCCGCCATAGAGGTAGTAGAAGAGGGAACAGTAGAGTTTGTTCCGGAAAGATTTA
>JBFLGC010000166.1:0-506 GCA_041859945.1 Tetragenococcus sp. | reverse complement strand
CCCGCAGCATCAGACACGTTGATGACGGCTTGAATCTTTTCACCAGCTTCAATATTCAGCAAGTTGATCACTGGAATCCCCTTAGCTGAGCGACCGTATTCAGGAATTTCGTACCCCTTCATCCGGTACACCTTACCAGCATTGGTAAAGAATAACAGCACATCATGCGTGGAAGTGGAGATCAAGTGCTCGATGAAGTCATCGTCATGGATACCCATTCCTTGAATTCCACGGCCACCACGGTTTTGCGCCTTAAATTCAGACGTAGGCAACCGTTTGATGTAACCATTGTGAGTCAGGGAAATCATCACGTTTTCTTCTTCGATCAAATCTTCGTCTTCTAGGCTCAAAACTTCACCGACCATTAATTCAGTCCGACGAGGATCCCCAAATTTATTTTGGATTTCCAGTAATTCTTCGTAAATAATGTGGTTCTGCTTTTCCTTGCTTGCCAAAATCTCTTGATATTCAGTAATTGATTTTTGCAGTTCAGAAAATTCTTTTTC
>JBFLGC010000165.1:0-508 GCA_041859945.1 Tetragenococcus sp. | reverse complement strand
AACGGCGTTTACTTAGGGGAACGAGATTGTTCCGTGCAACGCCGCCACCAGAAGGTAATCGAAGAATCCCCTTCGCCGGCGGTCACTCCGGAAATGCGGCGTAAAATTGGGGAGATTGCTCTTAAGGGAGCTAAATCTGTAGGTTATAATAATGCCGGAACGGTGGAATTTCTACTGGATAAAAACGGTGAGTTTTATTTCATGGAAATGAATACCCGGATCCAGGTTGAACATCCGGTTACAGAAATGGTCACCAACGTGGATTTAATCAAAGAACAGATTAAAGTGGCCGAGGGTAGTAAGCTCAGTTTAACCCAAGATCAGATTCAGGTCAGGGGACATGCTATCGAGTGTCGGATTAACGCTGAGGACCCGGCGAAAAATTTTCAGCCGTCGCCCGGCCGGATTCAAGTTTACCATCTTCCGGGAGGCCCGGGGGTTAGGGTCGATAGTTGCGCTTACCAGGGCTACACTATCTCCCCTTATTATGATTCGATGATCGCTAAAT
>JBFLGC010000164.1:0-509 GCA_041859945.1 Tetragenococcus sp. | reverse complement strand
GTCTATTCCATATTACAGAACTACCTAAGATTATAATTGGTACAAGTGTCCAAAAAGTTCGCCCTATTTTTTTTAATTTTGGTGCTTTTACTTTCTTACTCAAAATCGCACAAATAATTATAAGAACAATAACTATTATTATAAATAATCCCACTGTTGAAATAGGCACCATCTTTAACAATGCTGGCAAATTACCTAACATCTTTAAATCAGCCGGTAATATCGGTTCATTCCTAAATTTTATTTTTAGTATAGTTCCAAATAAAAATAGCAAGTTCAAACTTGTTGCTATAGTTAGCGAAATCCAATAATTATTACTGATAGCCTGAAAAAATTTATATATTAGAAACCACAAACAAAGATTTAAAAGAAAAAAGCGCTTATAGACCCTAAAAATGGGGAAATTTAAAATTAGCGTATTGGTTTCTACCATAATAGCTATCAATACTACAGCTAGAATATCTATCCAATGTTTATGCACAAATGATTTATATTTATCTACCATCTAT
>JBFLGC010000163.1:0-509 GCA_041859945.1 Tetragenococcus sp. | reverse complement strand
CAGAAATCAGGTCGTCGGCTGCACCAATTCGGGTAAAAATTTGGTCGAAGATCGGTAAATCGGCACTATCCGCTGGGACAAAGGAGCCAACCTGAGCCATTATGGCAATCAGGGCTACCTGCCGCATATAAGTACTTTTACCTGACATATTGGGACCGGTAATTAGATAAATATCGGTATCAGAATCCATATGCGTATCATTTGGAATATAGGCGCCTGCCTTCATTACCTTCTCAACTACCGGGTGGCGCCCACCAACAATTTTAATGTCTTGATTATCGGTATGAAAATTAGGGCGACAATAATTATTCTGTTCAGCCACGGTTGCAAAACAACAATAAACATCCAGTGCAGCTAGTTGGCTAGCCAACTTTTGTAAGATGTCTTTCAACAATGCCCTTATCACAAGAAATATATGGATGAACATAGTAAACTAAGGTTTTAAAAACTTCTTCAAGATTAGACAGATCCGCAAATTCTGAGTCATTATCAATTGTGCTCGTCATTGG
>JBFLGC010000162.1:0-512 GCA_041859945.1 Tetragenococcus sp. | reverse complement strand
GGCATCCTGAGCCTGTGTCATTTTAAATGACATAGATTGAGTATTAATCAGCTAACTGATATTGAAAATATCCTCAAAATCAGTTAGCTGACCTCCATTCTCAATTATAATTCTCGAATACTTTTGGGAAAGACTTAAATAAGTCAAAAAGAGTTTGTTTATTGTTTATTATACATTTAAATGTTTTAAACGTAGATGATTAAAAGTAAAATATTTGGGGGGTATTAATATAAAAAAACAAATTGTTGTATACTTAAATAAACCACTTCTCAGAAAGATTGAAAATGCTAGAGGAAAGTTGAGTAGAGCACAGTTCTTGGAACATTACATTGAAGAACATGTCGACGAGCCTGTGGCTATTAAAAAATTCTCAGGACCTAAACTCACTGTTTCTATAAGTCTAAAACCAGAAATCTATGAGAAAATTGAAATTAAAAGAGGGCTTACTAATCGCACGGTATTTCTTGAAAGCCTCCTGGATGAGATTAAAATCGAAACTAAAAGCTCTTGAG
>JBFLGC010000161.1:0-514 GCA_041859945.1 Tetragenococcus sp. | reverse complement strand
CTCTACCCAAGGATTTAACTCCTGCGGTTTTTACCATTAACCGCGAACCATTCTCTAAGAATAATTCCATTCTATTTGAACGTTTCTCTTTTGGTTTATATTTATCTGGTATCTCAGCATAAATCATTTTTAACTTTTCAAATAATGCCTGTGTACTCTCCACATTATAAGAAACCATCAATGTATTGGTATTTGGTCTGGTACAAACAAGCCATAAACAATAAATCATCATCAAAGTACTAAAACCTAATTGCCTACTTTTTCCAATAATATTAAATTTATCCATATTATTAAAGAAGTCCACCTGTTGCTCATTGGGTACAAACTTTACTAAATCACCATTATTATCAATAATCTTAATAAAGTTTTTTGCCCAAAGAAAAAAGTCATTATTAATCTTCTGTAGTTTAGTTTCTTTTTTCATATTATAAGATCATCTTCTTCATCATCTTCAATAACGGTATTATTGGCATTTTGTGAATTTTCTTTAATATTTTGTGCTATGGACTTCTGC
>JBFLGC010000160.1:0-518 GCA_041859945.1 Tetragenococcus sp. | reverse complement strand
GTTAAGTTATTTTAATAAGGATAGATTTGAAGTAGAAACTAAAATTAACATGAATGATGTTGAAAAAGTACTACCAGCTACTAATGTTACTGATGATTTATTCCTTATGAAAGATGGTACAATTAAAAACCTTGATGGTACTGCAGTAGATTTTCAAGGTAAGAAATTAGTAAAAATGCTATCCAACAGATACCTAATTATGGATGATAACTTCATATATACTATGCAGGGTATGTCAATAAAAAATACTAATACCTTAGCAACATTATATAACAAAGCAGTTAATGACCTATTATGGCTAAAAAATGGCAAGGTTATGAGAGCAGATAATAGTGGTAATATGTCATTCTTAAATGATGTTAATGGTAAACTCGTAAAAGATTTAGTTAAAGTTGATGAAACAGGAACATTTATCCTTATGAAAGATAATACAACCAAGTCATATGGCAGCGTTTCTAATATTGGCGATTTAAAAGCTAAAAATATTGATTTTAATAATATTGCAGCAATTGTTTCTG
>JBFLGC010000015.1:0-51455 GCA_041859945.1 Tetragenococcus sp. | reverse complement strand
ATATTTTGTTCAATATCATAAATCATTCAGGGTTCTGTTTATATCAAAATATTATTTTAATGGAGGTAGTCTATGTATATACTCTCAGGAACCATTTATATCTCTCTATCCATTCTGATCTTTTTAGTTGAATTCATGCTGTGGTATTTCCATTATGTTATTTTTCAGCTATTCTTTTTTGGTTTACTTTTTTTGATATTGGGAATACTTTCTTACTGGATGGCATTTAAGCAAGATAAGAAAAAATAACTTATTTTGGAATCAGGGACTAACATTTATATGAATTAAAAATGATACAGAATGATTAGATGCAAATATATAATTAAGAAAGGAACGTTAACAAATGGAAATTTTGCTAAAAAGCATACAATTTATTTTTATTGGGCTTCTAGTATAATCGTTATTTATTATAATTGGTTCTTGTTTAGAAAGCATATTTCTGAGTCTCATTTTGTTTCCTTGACCATTAATTACGGATATTTACTAAAATATATTAGAATCTTAATAGTACCTTTATATAATATCAGATTAATTGATATGACATTAGTCTGAATTTTATAGAAATTTTCAATTAACAACTTTGGAAAGCTTATTGCTTATGAATTTTAATATAATATAAAGACGTTTAAATTTTCGGAGTTCAACTAAAAATAAACAAATAAATAAATAAAAGAGTGTTGTATATAATTGCGCAAGAAATTCCTCATAATCAGTAGGCTACAGAACTTTTCCATGATTATGAAAATCACGAGGACAGATTTATTCTATCAAAGAAGCATTAGAAATCAAGATGGACTATTGGTAGCTTTAATAGACTCTATATATATGAAATGAGAAATGGGTAAAAAATTTTTGTCTGAATTAAAAAAAGACAAAAATAATATGAAAAAACAAATTATAGCAGCATTAACCGTTCTAGAGTTTAGTGTCAGCAGTTTAGGTGTGGTTGGTTATGCAAGAGAGATTAGTGAGTTTTCTAATTTTAAGGTAACGTATTCTGGTGGCGGGTCTGTAACTATCCAGGGGTCTTGGAGTCCAGATAGTCAATGATGGAATCAGATGGTTAACCAAAAGTTGGATACATGTTATCGTGTATCCAACTTTTATAAATATTTTTAGGAGGTAATCATGCGAAAAATCTTTAGACGTTATATGATAATTACAACAATTGTTTTAGTTGTTTCGCTTTTTTTATCATGGGGCTTCTCTAGTCATTTTTTTGAAATTCTAACTATGGATTATAGTGCGCCAGATTTATCGGGTTCTAAGGCTGAAGTACAAAGTATGTTTTTAAATAGTATTTTGACTTGGGAAAATTTTGTAGATTCTTCGATGTTTTATATTATAAATTTTTTACCAGGAATCGTTGTTTTACCGACTATTGTTTTATTTGAAGAAAAGAAAATGCAGTTTACATTGGCGAAAAATCATTTTGCGAACTTGAGAAAGAGCATTCTTGTCTCTGTGCTTCGTATTTCATTACTTTCTGCATTAACAAGCTGTATGGTTTTGACGATTTATTATTCCATTGGAGGAATATTTATGCATCGAGAGATAGATCATATTGGCGGTTTTGCTGATTTTTTGCCAGAGTATTTTTATGAAATGCACCCTTATTTATTTTTCTTGATTATGGTATGGACGATTTATCTAGCCACTTTTTTTGTTTTGAGTTTTTTAGCTTGTTCACTCTCGTTAACAGTAGGTCATCCTTATCAAACGATTTTAGCAGTTGTAGTCATTTGCATACTATTAAGTTTTGTCAGCAATCTTTTTTCATTTCCTATTTTTAATATTTATATTTCATTACTTGCCTATAACTCTGGTGCAATCACGACCTATCAGTTGTTTGTTCCAGTTCTATGTTTTGCTGTGATCGGCTTAATTTTTTACTGGTTCGGGGAGAAGAAAATGAGGCTGACTTACTAATGAAAAATACTTTGCACTGGGCCAAAATCATCCCTTTTTTGTTATATCTGATTATACCATTTCTTTTAGGGTCAGTAACGAGCTTACTGGCTTATAAAAATTTATTAGATTATTATATTGATCAAGAAGTATCTATTCATCGAGAAGAGCTAGTAAATCGTATCTTCATTTTTCGCGATTTTAATCGTTTTGAATATTTAGGTGGGAAAAATATTTTTGATTTAATGCCAACGTATCTTTTCATGATCGTATTTTTATTGATTTTAGCTTTTCCTTATTTATCTAAGGATCGCTACTCTTTTCAATTTTTTGCAGTGAGAAATAAGGGAAATCAAAAGTTATACACCTTTTTACAAAAAGACAGCATCAAACATGGGGGCTCTTTTTCTTTTAGCTATCATTTATCTATTGGTATTTTTTTAGGATTCTTTTCTAGCCAGGAAGAAACGCTACTAGAAGCCCTCGTTACTTGCTTTTTGCTGTTTTTAACCAGAAGCATTCTATTGATTGGCATGAGTAAACTCTTGTTTTATATCTACTTACGTAAAGGAGAGTTGTCGTTTGTTTTAACTTTACTTTTATGGCCGATGCTTTATTTGATGATCAATTTTACTTTTCCGGAAATTTCAATCATGTTTTTGTGGGATGGATTTTATTGGCTACCAAGCCTATTAGTGGGTGGAGTAGAGTGGTTCTTTGCCCTATTTTTAAAAAGAAACTTAAAATTTTATTTATGAAGGAGATAGCTAAACATGTACATCGAGGTACAGCATCTTGTGGTTTCGTTAAATAAACAACTAATTTTGCATGATTTGAATCTTTCCATAGAAAAGGGAACCTGTCTAGGTATTGTAGGAACAAACGGTTCTGGAAAATCGGTATTATTAAAAGCTATTTGTGGTTTTGTCCCGCTACAAGAAGGAAAAATTCTTGTAAATGATGAAGAAATCATCGCTGGGGAAAAGTTTATTCAAAATGCTGGTGTTGTGATCGAACAACCCGATTTTGTAACTTTTTTATCAGCAAGAGAAAACTTGAAAATTTTAGCAGATATTCAAAAACAAATCGATGATAAAAAAATTGAAGACACATTGAAACAAGTTGGCTTAAAAGAAGCGATGGACAAAAAGTATAAAGAATTTTCTTTGGGTATGGAGCAAAGATTGAGGATTGCACAAGCCATCATGGAAGATCCTGATATTTTGATTTTAGATGAACCATTCAATGGTTTAGACAAGATCGGCGTTGCTGAAATGATCGAGGTCCTTGAACAAAAGAAAAAGAGCGGCAAAACGATTTTTCTGACAAGCCATGATGAGCGACATATTGCGGCTTTATGTGATGAGGTTTGGGAAATCGATGGAGGAACTTTTGTATGAAAAAATTTTTAGTACTAATGGCAAGTATTTGTTTACTTTCAGCTTGTGGTAGGCAAACTGATCCTGGTTCTAATCACGAGTTAACGAGTTAACGAGTGAAGAGAGTGCAGCGGCTATGCAAGAAGAGCTTGATGCTATGGAGAATGTCAAAGTCTTTGAGATAACTGTCGATGAGTTTATTGTAAAATTGAAAGATACCAACAAATTCAAAGTGAAAACAGAAGAATTGCTTAGTAAAGATAAATTAATGACTGTAGAATATGCATGTAAACAAGAGCAATTATCTCATGTTTACATAAGTATAAAAACTTCTTTTAAAAATATGGATGAAGATAAAGAAAAAGTACATGACGATCTAGCACCTATCTTTTCTGCCTTAGGTGAGGACTATCCAAAAGAACTGGTGGAATCATCCCTAGAAGATACCACTTTTCAGATCCTCGAAATAGCACCACTGGAACACTTGAAAGTTGCGATAACAAATAATAACGAGAAAGATAATAATATTCAATTGATCATTACACCAAAGTAAAAGCTGTGACGAAATCAAATGATTCTAATTAAATAGCAAGCAATCTGTGTGGTATTAGTTCGTTAGCATCAGGCAATAGTTAAAATAGACGAAGCAAGGTTGTTAGACGGAGTATTTCTTTCGTGATTCCTTATTACTCTTTTTATTGACGTTATTTTTGGGTCAGATATTCAATGAAAAGTAGGATACTGATTTTAAAACAGGAGGCGATCCTAACGAAAGCAATCAAATACATTACTAGCATCATCTTAATAGCTCTTTCGCTGGTATTGATCGGTGAAATCAGCTCGATCAATTTCAATTTGATTACACGATGGTCAATTTTTACTTGCCGAAAGATAAAACACCCGAAGAAATGTCAGAAGATATCATTCAAGTGGCAAAGAAACAAGATGTGGAAGTTTTCGTTGAAGAAAGCCATCGAAAAAGCTTGATTTCAAATGAAAAAGTGATCTATGGTACACCGGGCGTGTTTCAACATTTAAGTGATAAATCTAGTGTTGAAGCCAGAGACTACCACAGTATCTTTTTAGGAACCACGCAAATCGTGGAACTTCCTTTTGAAAAGAAAGATTTATCCAAGGTTAGTGATTATTATCTGATTGGTTCTGAGGCGCAGATGGTGAAATTTAAACAGGAACTGGTCAATGTGTATGGGGGTAATTTTCCGCATCCCGTTAAGATGAGCAAAGAAACTGAATTTATGGTGATCGGTGTCTGGAGTATCGTTTATGTGTTACTGGTGATGTTGACTCTTTACGAAATCTTGATGTTGAAGAAAGAGACAATGGTACGCGTGATTTTAGGAGCTGATTTACGAAAAATCGCTAGCAAACATCTGGGATATGACCTCCTATTTTACATAATTACTTTTACGATCCTTATGGGTAACATGTCCTTTTTCCCGGATACGACATTTAAATTATCGCTTTCGCTAGCAGCTTTTTTGATCTTTTTAGTAGTGAATTCATGCGCCTATCTTTTCTTATTGAAGGTCGATTATAAAAGAGATTTGACCACTATGTCAGGAGCTAAAGGACTTTTGACAGTAAATTACCTTTTTAAAGGAGCCACCATTATTTTGACCACCTTGATGATGTCGACCTACTTTGGTGTGATAGCTAATGGAATCGATTATTATCAACAGAAGGATTTCTTTGAAGAAAATAAAGACAAAAGTTATACGATGTTAGCTGGAGAGCAGACTGAGAATATTGATTTAGATGGTAAGAATAATGATGAACTGCGAAAAAAGGATTATAAATCAGCATTAGATAAAGAAGCTGTTCTTGCTATTGTTAATGTGAGAACATTGAATGATAACAAAGCCCTTCTTTTAGCGGATAAGGGAGCTATTTCTTATTTGTCTCAGCAGATTCCAGAGCTAGCGATAGATCAATTAGAGGAAAAAGTATATTTCCTGATCCCTGAAAAATTGGCGGCTGATGAAGCAGCAGTTACAGCTATGAAAGAAAGCTAGGAAATGAATTATGACTTACCATACGCTTCAAAAGTTATCTACTATGGGGATCCAGCGCATGTCATTTCAGTCAATAATACTGACAAAGAACTGAAGTCGGTAAGGAATAAAAATCCTTTGATCATCTTAAATCACCTGGGTAATGAGTCCGTTTTAGCTTATGATAATATTTATTATTTCGCCAATGCGGCAATGTTTGCTTACGATGATGTTAAATTTCAACATGTGGTCACGGAAAATCATTTAGAAAATGGGGTTGTCTATAAGACCAACGTTTATGACTATTATCTAAATCAATGGCAAACGGTGAAGCGTACCTTATGTGGAGGGATCGTTGTTTTAGCGCTGGTTCTTTTTTTAGAAGCTTTTACGATCCATACTGTGATTCGTTTAGAATATTCGATTAATGCAGTGGAATTATCGTTGAAGAAAGTTTTTGGTTACCCACTTTTGAAATGATATAAAAAATTATTTACAACGACGATAGCTATCAGCGTGATTTGTATATTGCTAGCAGGAATCTTGGCGTATTTTCTAGATTTTTCGATTCCCTATGTTTTAGCTGGTGGTGGCTTGCTTTTACTTTTTGATTTTCTTTTTATTATGGTCACCATCAAAAAATGGATGAGCAAATCTCAATCAATAGTTTTGTAACTGGGAATGATCAAGGCTATACTTATAATGTGAAACGTCCTAGTTATTTAAGTTTTACGGGGAATCTGGCAGTGGCAACTGTGGATGATGAAGTGGCATAATCATCTGGCCAAAGCTTTTGAGTGATGATTACACATATGGTTTCCAAGTAACAGATGAAGAAGGTCAATTAGTAAGTGTCAATTTAAAAGATGTCGCTACAGCCACTTACCCTGATGATCAAGTTCTGGTGGATGAACACCAAAAAGAGATCGATGATTTATTTGATTAAGCGAATCAGAAATGGCCCACTTTTAATGAGTAAAAAGAGAACCCCTATCGCATGGTCGATAGGGGTTCAAAGCTTCTAATGAGATAGCTTGCCGCACGTTTGACAAAACTTGTTTCTAATTTATCGCAAATTTCATTCTTCTGTCCAGCGTGACCTCAATTCACTGATGTCTTACGGCAACACTAATATCCTCAATGTCCCCTATTTCTTCAGTTTTTGCTGTGATCAAGGCTCTTTTTATTTCATTGGGAGTTTTGCTTTATCAGATAAAGTAACTGTAAAGTCAAAGCTACCCTCACGATTGAATTTTGCTATGAGCATTTTTAAAGCACTTGTAGTAGAAAACCCCAGTTTTTTGGTGGTTGCTTCAAATTTGTGTTTTTCTTCGTCATCTATCTTTAAACTGATTTGTGTCATCGAAAATTACCGCCAATATTCTTAACAAGAGACTAACGATAGCGGTAGTAATAATCTGCTTTCATGTGTGCTTGCCACTAAACTGTTTTTTAATCCTTTAGAATAGTCTCAAAAGCATCATCTTCTGGTTCGTAACCAATATCGACTTTTGCCTGTGTGATATCCATCCGAGGAAAACGATTATTGGAAACGCCATTGACCAGTAAGAAAGGTTCTTTCAAGCTAGCTTTGAGACAACGATCCACTAGTTGACACAGGTCACGTTGCGAAAGATGGGTAGCTAGTTCATCGGTATCGGCAACAGCTGGTGAATGTTCACTGTTGAAACCACCGATACGGATGCCGATGAATTCCTTGTCTGAATGATAAGCAAAATAACTGGCTAAGGCTTCCATGTATACTTTTGACACACCGTAAAGATCCGCCGGACGTGGATAGTCACTGGTTTTGACTTGGACGTTTTCGGGATAACCTCCGATCGCATGGACTGAACTGGCAAAAAGGATTCGCTTGACAGAAGGACTTTGAACCGCGGCATTAAAGACATTGTAAGGAATTTTATAATTCAAATCAAGGAGAGTTTCATAAAAACCAGCGGCCGGACTGGGATCGGCCGCAAGATGGATGATGCTATCGATGCCAGTAAATAATCCGTTTACATTTGCAGGTTCAACTAAATCGATCGTTTTTAAGGTGACATTTTCTTTTAAATCGGCCGGGAAATCCTTAAAGTCGATATCGACTAAGGTCAATTCGTGGTCAGGCTTTAGAAAGGCGGTCAAAACTTTACCGACATTTCCAGAAGCACCAGTGATCAAAAGATGGGACATAGTAATCTCCTCCTTTAAAAATTAGGTATATCTTAACATTAAGTACCTTGTTGTAAAATGTCAAAAGATAACTACTACTAAAAGACGTATAGGATTTTTGGCAAATAATCGGAATGGAAGCGGTTGTTGTACTGATTTTCTTTACTTTTATTGTCTAAATACTGACATTTTTTGCTGATTAGAAAAAGAAAGCGCATAAGAATAAGCTTTCCTAAAAACTGTAAAAAAAGGCAATTGTCAGAAGCCGGTTCCAAAGCTATTATCAGCATGTGAAAACGATTTATTAAAAATTGAGCAATCAAGGAGGAACAAGTAATGAAAATGAAAAAAATTGTTTCAACAATGGGGATCGCCTTGTTGGCAACGACCATTTTGGCGGCCTGTGGTGGCGACAAAAAAGAAAGTGGCAGTACCGGTGGCAGTGATTCAGGGACGTCTGAAAAGCCAGTCATGACCATCATGTCAATGTTTTTGGAAGCGACCGCGCCATCTGGCGACAATGAATTGCAAGATGCCTTGGAAGCGCACACGGGCTATGATATGAAGATGACCTGGGTCCCAAATACCAATTATGCCGATAAGATGAATATCACACTGGCCGGTGACGATATCCCTAAAATCATGGTGGCGAGTAAAACAGGAAGTTTCATTAAATCAGCTGAAAATGATGCTTTTTGGGATTTGACCGATTATCTGAAAGATTATCCGAATCTATCCCAAGCTAATCCAGATGTATTGCGGAATTCTTCTATTAATGGTCGGGTCTATGGGGTTTATCGTTCCCGAGACATCATGCGGACCAGTGTTTTTGTCAGAAAAGATTGGTTAGATAATTTGAACTTAGAAATGCCCGAAACGACCGAAGACTTATACAATGTAGCTAAAGCCTTTACCGAAAACGATCCAGATGGCAATGGTAAGGATGATACAACCGGCATCATCATTCCTTCTTGGCCAGGAGCCATCAATAGTAGTAGCCCTTATGATGCGATCGCTGTTTGGTTTGGTGCAGGCAATGCTTGGAAAGATGTCGATGGCAATCTAGAACCATCCTTTACCCAACCGGAATACCTCGAATCGATCCAATATGTCCGTGATATGGTCGAAAAAGGGTATATCAACCAAGACTTCGCGACGTTATCTGCGGATAACTGGGATGATCCTATCCTGAACGGCAAAGGCGGCATCGTGATCGATACTTACTCACGGGCTGGTTCTGTCAACGGGAAATATGCGCAAGCGCATCCTGATGAAGAAGGTTCCTTCGTTGAATTTACAGGCAATATGAAAAATGCTGATGGAAATCTGTATGCTTTGCCAACAGATGGTTACTCTAGTTTCTTAGCCATTCCTAAAGCAAGTGTTAAATCAGAAGATGAATTGAAGGAAGTGCTGACTTTCTTAGATAAGTTAAATGATAAGGAAGCCCAAATTTTATTGAACAATGGGATCGAAGGTAAGAACTTTGAAGTTGTTGATGATAAAGCCAGTGCACTTGAAGGCGATGAAGCAACCACAATCAGTAACTTGCAAAAATGTTATGCCCAAATCGGCATGAATGTGACAACTGAATCATTAAGCTATTCGGCTAAACAAGAAACGCCTGAAAAAGAAGCTGAATATGAACATCGTTTGGAACTCATGGCCTCTGATGAAGAAAGTGCCGTGTTTAATCCTGCTGCGCCTTACGTGGCCGATACTTATGTCACTAAAGGGGTCCAATTAGACCAAATCATAGGCGATGCTAGGATTCAATATATTGCCGGGCAAATCGATGATAAGGGTTGGCAAGCAGCCATCGATCAATGGAAGAAACAAGGCGGCGACGATATCATTTCTGAAATGAATGAATTGTATCAAGCTGATAAGTAATCAGGGATTACCTTGGTAAAATGAACGTAAAAAGAGAAAACAGTTTATGAGAAAAAGTTTGCTAACTCGACCTTTCTGGTGAAAAAGTTGATTCTTACCAGAAATCACCTGGTGAATTATCTAGGTAGAGTCGCACTTTTTCTCTCTCTTTTACTATCAAGCAGGTTTTAGGATAGGCCGGTTCTTTTTATCATTTTTGATCAAAAAAGATCGTGAAAAAAATTACTTATTTTTATCTTTATTGACTTATTTTGAGAAATAAAAAGCGAAAAAAGCTTGGTATAATAGGCTTTTACAAAAATGGTAAAAATGTCCGATTGTCGGAAATTTTCTTCTGTCTTATGATACAGCATGTGAAAACGATTTAGAAAGATGCAGCGAAATGCTGTGTCAAAAGGAGGAAAAAAGTACCATGGAAATGAAAAAAATCATTTCAACTTTCGGCGTTGCTTTAATGGCAACAACAGTATTGGCCGCGTGTGGCGGAGGAAAAACAGACGATTCATCATCGGCAGATGGAAGTGACGATAAAACAATGACCATCATGTCGCCATTCTTGGAAGCAACAGCACCAACTGGGGACAATGAGTTGCAGGATGCTTTGGAAAAGGCAACTGGCTATAAGATGAAGATCAATTGGGTACCCAATACGAATTATGCGGATAAGATGAATATCACCTTAGCAGGCGATGACATTCCCAAAATCATCGTTGCAAGTAAGACGGGTAGTTTTGTCAAATCAGCTGAAAATGATGCTTTTTGGGATTTGACCGATTACTTGAAAGATTATCCAAATCTTTCTCAAGCAGATCCTGATGTTTTGAACAACTCTTCAGTAAATGGTCATATCTATGGGGTTTATCGTTCACGTGACATCATGCGTACTTGTGTATATGTCCGTAAAGATTGGTTAGACAACTTAAACTTGGACATGCCTGAAACAACGGAAGACTTGTATAATATTGCGAAAGCCTTTACTGAAGACGATCCCGATGGCAATGGGGCCGATGATACGACGGGCTTAGTAATTCCTTCTTGGCCAGGTGCGATCAATAGTAGTAGTCCTTATGATGCTATGGCTGTTTGGTTCGGGGCAGGTAATGCTTGGAAAGAAGTCGATGGCAAATTAGAACCATCCTTCATGCAACCTGAATATTTGAAATCGATCCAATTTGTTCGTGACATGGTCGAAAAAGGCTATATCAACCAAGATTATGCAACTTTATCAGCAGATAACTGGGATGATCCTATTTTAAATGGTAAAGGCGGGATCGTAATCGATACTTATTCTCGTGCTGCTTCCATCAATAATAAGTATATCCAAGCCCATCCCGAAACGGAAGGCACTAATTTTGTTGAATTTACCGGCAATCTTAAAAATGCCGACGGAAAATTAAACGCCATGCCGACAGATGGTTATTCAAGTTTCTTAGCCATTCCTAAAGCTAGTGTGAAAACCGAAGATGATTTGAAAGATGTCTTGAATTTCATTGATAAGATGAATGACAAAGAATCCCAAATCCTTTTAGGCAACGGGATCGAAGGCAAGAACTTTGAAGTCGTTGATGGCAAAGCTCAAGCCTTGACCGGTGATGAAGCTGAAAAAATTTCGAACTTACAAAAATGCTACTCCCAATTAGCAACGAATGTGACGACAGATTTACAATATTATCTACCAAAACAAGAAACTGAAGCCAAAGAAGCGGACTATCAACATCGTCAAGATTTGATGGCTTCTGATGCTGAAAGTGCGGTCTTCAACCCAGCGGCAGCTTACGTGGCTGATACCTATGTCACCAAAGGGGTCCAATTAGACCAAATCATTGGTGATGCGCGTATTCAATATATTGCTGGCCAAATCGATGACGATGGTTGGAACGCTGCTATCAAACAATGGCAAAAACAAGGCGGCGATGACATCGTTAAAGAAATGAACGATTTGCACGCTGAAGCAACAAAATAAAGTTCTAACGATCTACAGAGGATGCCTTTGTAGATCCTACATAATTAAGAATCGTTGAGAGGAGAAGAAAATGAAGGCAATCAAACGTTATGAAAATAAGTTACAAAGTCAAGCGGATATCACTGATTTTATAGCTGAAGGCAATCCTAAGATCGAATTTGATGATGGCATGGTGCTTTCCAATGGTGATCCAGAAGCAAAAGGGGACTATGCTCACTTTTTGCTTTGGGTACCGGAAGTTTTCCCTGAAAACATCCGGATCACGTGGAAATTTGAACCTTTACGCGAACCTGGTTTATGCATGATGTTTTTTGGCGCGCAAGCGAAAGCAGGTGGTTCGCTCTTTGCCAAAGAACTTCCCGAGCGTAATGGGTATTACCCGCAATATCACCATGGCGAGATTAATACCTATCATTTGTCTTATTATCGGCGCAAGTATGAAACGGAACGCTGTTTTCAAACGGCCAATTTAAGAAAGAGTTATGGCTTTCATTTAGTTTGTCAAGGAGCCGATCCGCTGCCGAATGTGGCCGATGTTTTGGAACCCTATGACATGAAGATCGACAAATATCAAGGAAAGATCAGTTTTTATATCAATGACTTAAAGATCTTTGCTTGGCAAGATGAGGGCCAAGAAGGCGACGTTTTAGGAGCAGGCAATATTGGTTTTCGCCAGATGGCACCGATGAAGGCTCGTTATAAGGACTTAGTCGTTTATGAACTCTTGGAGGAAAATGAATGAAGCCAAGTATGAAGAAATTATATGGCGCAACGGATTGGATCACCTTTATCTTGGAATTGAATGTAGCCATAGTTTTAGGGACGATCTGCGGGTGCATTGTTTTGGGGATCGGACCGAGCCTACAAGCCGGGCATCACATGGCAAAACTCCGTCATCAACAAAAAAGTATGCCTTTTTTCAAAACTTTTTGTAGGTACTATAAGAAAGTTTTTAAGTCAGCCAACTTGATCATGGTACCGGTGGAATTCATTTATATCTTGCCGCTGGGACTTATCTTAAAGCAAAATGGTGCTGATCTGAGTCGTGGCTTTGCCATCGTTTTATTGATTAGTTTGGTGCTCGTGGTCATGACTTTGTTGACCCTGTTTCCGATGTATGAATTTTATCAGCTAAAGACGAATCAGTATTTTGCCTCGGCTTTGCGGTTCATTAGCTACAATCCGATCGGTTGTCTCCTTGCTTTATTAGCAACTGCTTTATGTGTTTATTTGATCACGCTATTTCCTGGGGTGACTCTATTCATCTTTGGCGTGGCTGTTTACTTGAACATGGGCTTATACTTACGTTTCTTTGAACAAAATGAAGAAAAGGTCCAAAAGACACAGCAAGAGGAAAAGAAATCGTTAAAAGGAGCTTTAGAAAAATGAGTGTGAAATGGTTGGAAAGTCAACCTAAGATAAAAAGAGGTATCAATTGGGGCACCCCTTGGGAAAAAGGCAAAATGTCGGTGGCCGACTTTGCCCAAAGTCAGTTTTCCTTAGGGCATGACCTACAAAGCAAGATTTTAGCTTATTGGCCCGATGGCAGTATCAAATGGACCGGCCACAGTGGTGTTTTTGGTCCCGAAGATAGCAAGTTGACCTTTACTAAGAAAAAGTCAAAAGCAAGTGAAAATTTAGCCGTTAAGAAATTTAATGGCATCTACGTTACGAATGGTGATAGTCAAGCCTTCTTTCCGAATCATGGAGAAGGGAAGAATTGTCTCGATTGGCTCAAAGTTGCCGGTGACTTAAAAATCACCGATTTACGTCTGATAGCGCTTTATCAAGGCCAAGAATGCGCGAGCCGGGTTGAAAATGTCGAATTGGAAGAAAACGGGCCGCTCAAAGCCGTCGTCAAAGTGACTGGGGGCATATATTGTGATCAGTGTTTGATGCAAGAATTTATCTTACGTTTCCGCTTTTATGTTGATGTCAAAAGGGTGGAAATCATTCATACCTTGATCGTGATTTCTGATCAAGCGATCGAAGGGTTAGCTTTGAGCTACCAAACACCGATCGTAGGGGAACCTTGGAATCGTTTTGTGACCTTTATCGGTGAATCTGGTGCTTATACTGAACCAGCGCAACTCTTGTTGTCCCGTCGTCATGCGGTCAACAACTTACAATACGCCAAGCAAGTCAAAGGTGAAGTCACGGAAATGACGGCAAAAGACCAAGCGATGCTAGCTCATGCCAAGGAAAATGCGATCTGGAACAACTTTAAGGTCAGTCAACCCGATCATCGTTATTATGAATTATCGAAACAAACCACAGTTGATTACGTACAGTTGAAGATCGGCGATGGCACGCGTGCCATGGGCAGTGTTTGTGCCGGTGGTCGTAATGGTGGAACAGTTGTCAGTATGGAAAAATTTTGGCAAAAGGCACCGTCAGAAATCGAGATCCTAGGCTTGGATGAGCGAACGACGAAAGTCAATGCTTGGCTCTGGTCCAAAGATGCTAAAGCTATGGATTTTTCGCATTATGATGGTCGTGATCACATGCTTTCAGCCTACGAAGGTATGGAAGAGATCCGTTCGACCGCAGTTGGGGTTGCCAATACGACGCGACTTTGGATCGATTATACGACAGCACCTATGAAACAAGACGAAATTTTGGCGATCGCCCAAGAAAATGTCACCCCCGCTCAATTAGTCATGGAACCTCGTGATTATCACGAAACCCAAGTTTTTGGTATTTTTAGCTTACCGGATCGTTCGACGGAAAAGAAAGCGCAGATCGAAGCCATGATCGACAGTGTCCAAGACTTTTATTTGCAAGAAGTTGATACGCGTGGTTGGTATGGTTATTGGAATTATGGCGATTTCATGCATACGTATGATCCTTATCGCCATGTTTGGCGCTACGATATGGGCGGTTATGCTTGGCAAAATACCGAACTCGTACCTAATATCTGGCTGTGGTTGTCCTTTTTACGCAGTGGTGATCCTAAAATCTACCATTTGGTTGAAGCCATGACCCGTCATACCTCTGAAGTGGATCAATACCATGCTGGTGTTTATAAGGGCTTGGGTTCACGTCACAATGTGATCCATTGGGGCTGTCAAGCCAAAGAAGTCCGTATCTCGATGGCTGGTTTGCATCGCTATTATTATTATTTGACGGCTGATGAGCGCGTCGGCGACATCATGGAACAAGTCAAAGACAATGAAGAATTTGCTTTCAATGAATTACCACCCATGCGCGAATTCATGGATCCAGTCGACGGTAAGATCCCAATAAGAACGGGTCCGGACTGGTCGTCTTGTGTATCGAACTGGTTTACTCAATGGGAACGAACAGGCGATAAGACCTATCTTAATAAAATTTTAACCGGCCTTGATTGTATCAAAAAATCGCTAAATGGCTTACTTTCCGGTCCGCTTTGGTTATTTGATCCAAAGACTAAAAAATTAGACTATCAAGGAACTGGTACGGCAGGTTCTTATCACATGGTGATTTCTTTTGGGGCTCCACAAGTTTGGACGGAACTGGCTAATGTCTTGGAAGATGACCGCTTTAAAGAAATGTTGGCCGAATATGGCTGGTTCTATGCTTTACCAAATGACGAAAAGATCCGTCTTTCAGAAGGCCAATTGAATGATCGGCATTTTTCGTGGCCCATGTTTGCAACTTTCTTAATGGCTTATGGCGCTGTTTGGCGCAAAGATGAAACCTTAGCTCATAAGGCTTGGGAACAACTATTAGAAACACCACCAGATATCCCATTTCCAGATACGACGATCGCACACACGGTCACGATCGATAAAAAAGTACAAGAATTGACTTGGGTCACCACCAATTGTGTTTCGCAATGGTGTCTCAATACTATTTGTTGCTTAGAACTTATTGGTGACAAATTGGAATAAAGAGGCGCAGGTCTCAATTACGAGGAGGAAAAATAATGGAACAAGTGGCAACAAAAAAACCAACGAAACCAATTAAGAAAAAAGGTGGGACTTGGGCGTATATCAAAAAAAACAAGTGGTTATATTTCTTACTTTTACCAGGTCTGCTTTACTTTCTAATATTTAAGATCGCTCCTATGTTTGGGATCGTGATCGCCTTTCAAGATTACGTGCCATCAGCTGGTATTGCCAACAGTAGATGGGTCGGCTGGGACAACTTTACCGACTTCTTCTCAAATCCGGATTTCTTTCGGATCATGAAAAATACCTTGATCATTGCTTTTTTGAATATTTTATTTGCTTTTCCGGCACCGATCATCGTTGCACTGATGTTAAATGAATTACGTCAAAAAATTTATCAAAAAGTCGTCCAAACTTTCATTTATGTACCGCACTTTTTATCTTGGACGATCATTGTCAGTATTTGGTTCATCCTCTTTAATGTCGATGGAGGAGCCATTACGACTTTGGTAGAAAATATTACTGGCAATAAAATCGACTTTCTAAGTAATCCCGCTTGGTTTCGACCAATGATCGTTTTACAATCGGTTTGGAAAGGGACTGGTTGGGGGACCATTATTTACCTGGCTGCCTTAACTGGTGTCGACCAAGAGCAGTATGAAGCGGCGATCATGGATGGTGCCGGTCGTTTCGCGCGGGTTTGGCATATCACATTACCAGCGATCCGTTCCACGATCATCATCATGTTGATCATGCAAGTCGGTTCGATCTTGAGTACTGGGTTTGACCAAATCTACTTGATGACCAACCAATTGAACCGTAGTGTCGCCGACGTGTTCGATACTTACGTGTATATGATGGGGATCACCAACGGGGCTTATAGTTTCTCAACAGCAGTCGGCTTGTTCAAGTCAGTTGTCGGAATTATCCTCGTTCTTTCGACCAATAAACTCGCCAAAGTATTTGGTGAAAGTGGACTTTATTAAGAGAGGATGGATAAAAAATGAATCACCAAAAATTTAATACTCCCGCTGGACGTGTGTTCGATGTGTTCAACTTGATTTTTCTAGGTGCCATGGCTTTGATCATGGTCGTTCCCTTCATCTATGTTATTGCGGGTTCTTTTGCTTCCGAATTTGAATTGTCGACCCGGCCTTTCTTTTTATGGCCGCATGAAGTTTCTTTTGAAGCCTATAAAACGATTTTTGCTACACCTGCTTTTTTACGTAGTTTATTAGTCACGATCGGTGTTACGATCGCAAGTACGATCGTCCAATTATTCTTTACTTTTACTTTTGCTTATCCATTATCGAGAAGACACCTAAAAGGACGTAACTTCTTCTTAAATATGGTCATCTTTTGTATGTTGTTTTCTGGTGGGATGATCCCAACTTTCTTAGTCATCAAGAGCTTAGGTTTGATCGACTCTTATTGGGCTATGATTTTGCCAGGGGCGATCAGTCCATTTAACTTTATGATCATCAAGAATTCTTTCCAAGACATGCCAGTTGAATTGGAAGAATCGGCCAAAATGGATGGTTGTACCGAAATGGGGATCTTATGGAAGATTTTCTTACCTCTTTCTAAACCGATCATTGCCACCTTTACCTTGTTTTATGCCGTTGGTACTTGGAACAACTTCATGACGCCGTTACTTTATATCAACGATTCAAGAAAATGGCCCATCCAATTACTATTACGCCAAATCACCATGTCTTCAGCAGGTTTGAACGGCTTAGAAACCACGATGGATCCTAACTATGTACCACCAGAACAAGGCATGAAATTTGCTGTTATCGTAGTCGCTACCTTACCAATCTTGATCTTCTATCCATTCCTCCAAAAGCACTTTACTAAAGGAATGATGGTCGGATCTGTCAAAGGTTAAACAAAAAAGACGAGTTTGCGGACTCGTCTTTTTCTTATACTCATCGTCGTTTTGAAAGAAGACTACACTTCAAGAAAATTTCGTTTGACGATCGATCCGGCAAATGGAAATAATCGTAAGACTTGGTGGTTAAACTGATCATTCGATTCTTTTAAAAGGCTGATACGAAGCTTTTCCAAATGCTTTAAATAGAATTCTAGAGTTTGGACTAGTCTGTTTGTAGCGACGGTGTGAAGTGACCCAAGTATGAAAAAGAAAGGACCTATGATGGCGTGAAGTGATCCAAGAATTGAAAAGAAAGGACCTATGATGGCGCGAAATGATCCAAGTATTAAAAAGAAAGGACATATGACAGACCCAAGCAGACTTATTTGTTTGTGTAGAGATTTATTCAATAACTGGCGATAAAAGTCTAGAATAGATAGTTTTTTGTCTGATTTTGCTATTTTAATTATGAATCTTATGCTTTAAAATGAAAGTATCTTAAAAATTTGGAGGAATTAGTCATGCAACAAGTTTATATTTGCTACCCTAATGGTAAGTTTAAAGCGTTAACAATGAGTTATGATGATGGTCGGACTTTTGACAGACGTTTGGTCGATATCTTCAATCGGAATGGGATCAAAGGGACTTTTCATTTAAACGGTGGGTTGATGCCGGATGAAGAAGATGGTGAACGTATTCCAGCAGGTGAAGTCAAATCTTTATACGAAGGTCATGAAGTGGCTAGTCACACCTACACGCATCCAACGATCGAACGTTGCCCATTGGATACTGTTGCTTTAGAAGTTTTGGAAGATCGAAAAAAATTAGAAGGCTTAGTTGGTTATCCCATTCAAGGGCTATCCTATCCGAATGGTTCTATGTCACCTGAAATTGCCCAATTATTACCATCACTTGGCATTGAATATAGCCGGACAGTAGGTAGTAAACATAATTTTGGCTTACCCAAGGATTGGATGCATTGGCAAGCTACTTGTCACCACAACCAACGTTTATTAGAACATGGTGATGAATTTGTCGGTTTGTTCAAAAAACAATATCTGTATTTGATGTATGTTTGGGGTCACAGCTTTGAATTTGACCGTGATGATAATTGGGGTTTGATGGAAGAATTCTGTGAAAAAGTCGGTAGCAAAGACGATATCTGGTATTGTACCAATATTGAATTCAAGCGTTATATGACCGCCGCGCACTCAGTGGTCTTTTCAATGGACCAAAAAACGGCTTATAATCCAAGTAACTTGGTGATTTGTTACCGTATCGATGACCACTATTTGGAAATCCAACCGGGAATGAACACCTTATAGTTAGAAATGAGGAAATCAATGAAAAAAGTGTCGGCTTTTTTTAAAGAAGGAGGCTACCAAAGAAGGATCCGTTTGATGAGTTTATGGATCGTGATCCCACTTTTGATCACGGCGATTTTATTAAGGCTGTTATTGGTGGGACCAATCCAAAAGGCTTATCAAGAACAACATATCAAACAAGTGGACGGCGTCGTGGCTACCATCAACCAACAGCTATCGCAAACGGAAGTGAGCCTCAGTGTGTGGGGACGCTATTTGCAAGAAAATATTGGATCTGAAGTCTTGACGACCGATGACGCTGATTATCAAAAAATAAATAAGATCGCCCAAGACTTATTTTACTTGGACAATAGTCAGACTTATCTTAAATCAGTACAAGTGTATAATTTTAAAGGTGAAGTGTTTCGCATCGCCAGCGGTGGAAAATATTATGTTGCTCCCGATGAAGAAAAGCAAGTCTACAATGAGGTGTCGATCGATAACGGACGTCAATATCAATGGAAGCTATCTGATCGCGGCTTGATCTTTACCCAAAATGTCGATGCTTGGACGGAAGATAAACCGCAGTTATTTTTGGTCGCGGTCGTCGATGAAGAAAAATTATTGAGTTTGTTTAGCGATACCAAGACACCAGGTGGCTATAGTGCGCTCGCCTTTGATTCTGATAACAAGTCGGTGATCGGCGATGCCCAAGCTATCGATATCTTGAAAAAACTGCCTAAAGATGAAAATGAGGCCGTTGTTCGTTTTAAAGGCGATGAGATCAGTGTGACGCGGGTCGATTTTGAACGTTTGAGTCAGACTTGGTGTTTTTACTCGATGGTCCCTTTGAATACTATTACCGAACCCGTCCAAAATTTTTCTAAATACTTAGTAATCATTAGTGTGGTCGTTCTTGTAATCACGATCTTTTTGAGCCAGTATTTTGCCAAAAAACAATACGAACCCTTTGAAAAAACGATGCTTTCAATGTTTGGTGAGGAATGGGATGAGCGTGAGGATCTGAACTTTTTGAAAGATAAATGGCAAGAAATGAATATCGAGCAAGGGCAGTTGCGTAAGATTGCCGTCGAATCGACGCAATCAGTCAAGCAAGCAGTGATCCGGCGACTCGCCCAAGGGTATTATGGCTATTTGCCAGAAGAAGAAATCTTACAATTGCTAGAAAAAAATCATTGGTATATGCCAGCTAGTACCTACCAAGTGTATTACATCCAATTAAATGACGGGATCGATGGGCGTAAAGGAAAATTGGGTGAAGATTTCGTGGATTTCGCCTTAGAAAATATTGTCTTAGAGATCAGTCGTGATCATTTTGCCGAGGTTGTTTTACTGAATGAGCATGCACGCTCGATCATGATCTTTGCCATGGAAGAGAAAAAGGTTGATTATAGCCAGACTTTATTTGCCCAATTGAATCGCGTGTTGAATCGCTATGTGACGATCGTTTGTTCCAAAAAAGAAAAAAATTACAAAAGTTTGCCGAGTTTAGTCTCAAAAACGAATCAAAGTATTTGCTATCAACGTTTATCCGCTGAAAATCAAATCATCAAGGTCAGTGAGAAAGGCAACTTTTTGGCGCCACGTTACCCGATTTATATCGAAAGCAGTATCTTGACGGCTTTGAAAAACTATCGCTTAGAAGAACTGAGAGAAAGTATCACTGAGTTCGTGGATGAAATCATGAAAGAAGATCCACGTCAGTTTGCTTTTGACCATGCGATCGGTCGCTTATATGACACCATTAGCTATCAATTGAATGAAAATGGCGTTTCTAGCATGGATTATTTAGGGAAAGAAGTGGTGTTGGAAAGAGTGAAACACATTCTTTGTCCGAAACGGTTAAGCGGCTTTTTATTTGCTGACTTTCTAAAGCCGATTTCAGTCCTGTGGCAAGAAAAAATAACCGATTCAGCCCATGAATTGATGCAAGAGATCGCCCTTTATATCCAGCGTGAATTTCAAAACGAACAAATCTCGCTGGAATCTGTGGCGGATCAATTTCATATCGATCCCGTCTTTTTAAGTAAAGAATTCAAGCGCATCAAAAATATCAATTTTATTGATTATTTGACGGATATACGCATCGCCGAAGCCAAGCGCTTGTTATTAGAAACCGATGACAAGATCAATGTGATCGCGGAAAGCATCGGTTACAATCCTAGCTATTTTAACCGTTTATTCAAGAAAGTGACCGGTGTGACACCGGGTCAATTCAGAAAATCTAGTAACTGATAAAGGAGAAAGATTTTGACTAGGCAAGCGATAAATGAGAACTCACAAAATAGCACCAAAGAAATTCAAGAGCGGTTGGATCAGGCTGGGAAAAGTCACGGTACCGTGCGCATCGGACCGGGACGTTATTTAGTCGGTTCGCTTTTTATACCAAGTCACGTGACGCTGATTTTAGAAGAAAATGCGGTGTTGTTAGGCAGTCCAGAAATCACGGATTATAGTATGCGACCAACGCGCGTAGCCGGGATCGATATGACTTGGCCACTGGCGATCCTGAATGTGTATGAAGCCGAAAATGTGATCATCAAAGGAAAGGGTATGATCGATGGGCAAGGTCAAACTTTCTGGGAAAAATTTTGGGGAAAAGATAGCCAAAGTGGCATGATGGCTGACTATGCGGACAAGGGCCTGCGTTGGGCGGCCGATTATGATTGCAAGCGACCCAGAAATATTTGCCTCTATAAAAGTAGCCACGTTCGGGTAGAAGGGATCACGAGTATTCAGTCTGGTTTTTGGAATACACAATTGTCCTATTGTGAAAATTGTCAAATCGATGGGATCACCGTAAAAAATGGTCCAGGACCGAGCACGGATGGGATCGACATCGATTCGAGCCACCACATCACGGTCAAAAATTGTTACGTCGAATGTAATGATGATAATATTTGTATCAAAGCCGGTCGAGGCCGGGAAGCGTTTGATAAAAAAACGACTTGTTCCGATATTTTGATCAGTGCTTGTGTCCTAGGGAAGGGTTCGGGCGTGACGATCGGCAGTGAGACTTCAGGTGGGATCTCCGATATCACTATTTCTGGCTTGAAGTTCAAAGAGACCGGTATCGGCTTTCGGATCAAGTCAGCCAACAATCGCGGGGGCTATATCAAAAATATCACGATTTCTGATTTGACGATGGAAGATGTTTTTTATCCGTTTAATTTGCAAACAAATTGGTATGAAGAGTATAGTTACGCACAGATCCCGCCTGATTATACTGGAGTGATTCCTGACTACTGGGAGAAAATTAAAAGTGATGTGACAGGTCCTGAAAAAGTAACGGCGGTCGATGGGATCCATATCGATCATGTCAAAGCCAAGTTAAGTCACCCAGATGTAGGCTCTCGAGCTTTTTATATTCAAGGCAATCAAGAACTACCGATCCATGATCTGACCTTTTCTGATTGTGAGATAAAAGCCCAAGAATTCGGTAAAATTTCTGGCGTGAAAGACTTACAGTTTCAAAATGTTTTAGTGTCTGCACTTGAAATGACCAAGAATGAAAATGATCATTATGAGAGGTAGGAAAATTTATGAAAATATTATTAGCTGGCGATTCGACCGTCGCAAGTTATGAAGAGCCGTTAAAACCTTTAACAGGCTGGGGAGAAGTATTAACAAAGCTTTTAGCTAGTGAAGATATCGCCGTCAAAAATCATGCTTATGCCGGTCGGACCACGCGCACCTTTATGGAAGAAGGTCGTTTTGAGGCGCTATTGGCAGAAGTAGGAGCCGGGGATCTGGTCTTGATCCAATTTGGCCACAATGACCAAAATCCTAAAAATGGGGTATCGCTCAATGAATTTTACGAGCGGCTGAAAAAAATGGTTTTAGCTGTTAAAGCCAAAAAAGGTGATCCGATTTTATGTACACCACCTGAACAACGCCTGGCTGCTTTTGGCAAGACAGCTTCAACTTTAGCGTCTTTTGTCGCGTGTATGAAGCGCTTGGCCAAAGTGGTCGAAGTGCCCGTTTTTGATTTGAATCGCTATACGATGCATTTGTATCAAGAATATGGTTGGGAAGGCTCAAAAGACTTGTTTTTATGGACGGCCCCAGGTGAGTCGGACCATTATCCGGCTGGTAGCAAAGACAATACCCATTTCAGTCAAAAAGGCGCCTATGAAATCGCCCGCTTTGTTGTGATCCGCCTGCAAGAAAAGATCCGTCAGCAGCAAGGAAAATCTGCTTTTTCTAAGTATTATTACGGGGCTTGCATGTATCCAGAAGTGTGGAGTAAAGAGATCTTTGAAACCGATGTGGCCCATATGGAAAAAATCGGCATGAATTTTGCACGTATCGGTGAGTTTGCTTGGGAAGCCATTGAACCTGAAGAAGGTCGCTTCGACCTGTCGCTACTTGAATATGCCTTAGAAGTCTATCAAAAACACCATGTCGACGTTTGTCTGTGCATCCCCACGCCAACACCACCCCGTTGGTTCACCAAAAAATATCCTGATTCAGCGATCAAAAATGTCGACGGTACGACTATGACCCATGGTTCGCGCCAACATGTTTGTACCAATAATGAAGCTTTCCGACGTTGTGCTTATCGGATGACGCGAAAAGTAGCGCAAGTAGCTGAAAAATACGACAATGTGATCATGATCCAACTGGATAATGAATTCAAATGTCATGTCGATCTTTGTTACTGCGAAACTTGTCAAAGCCGGTGGTCGGAGTATTTAGAAGCCGAGTATCAAAGCATTGGCTGGCTCAATCGGCAGTGGGGGACGGATATTTGGAGTGAGCGGTATGAGGCTTTTTCTGATGTTGTAATGCCGACTACGACGCCATTTTTGCACAATTCGTCCTTGATGAATGCGTTCCGTAAATTCACGGTGGCGACACTGAATGAATTTGCGCATGATCTGTGTGATTTTGTGCGTATGGAAACCGGCAAACCAATCACCCATAATTCGGGTTTTGGCTTTAATTTGATGAATGACGAATTATTTGCCGACCTTGATATCGCGGGCTTTGATACTTATCCTGCGGCGAGCAATTATCCGGCTTACACCATGAACGTGGATCGCTGGCGCAATGTGAAGCCAACGACGCATGAGTCTTTGTTGTTAGAAACGTGCACTTCGCATGCGGGACATATCGATAATTACATTCCAGCTGCGCCTGAGGGCTGGATCACGGCCGAATTTTTTGCCGGCTTTGCGGGGAATTTGCGTCTCTTCAATTTCTGGCACTTCCGCAATCATCGTTATGGTGTCGAGCAACCACATAGTGCGGTCGTGACGGCTTGGGGCGAGCCCGATGTCGGCTATGAAGATGTCGTAGCCAATGGGAAAATGTTAAAAGAAATCAGCCCATATTTGGCAGAAAGTACCTATCAAAGTGCTGATGTTGGCTTGATGTATTCGGATAATTCCAAACGATTTTATACGATTGATTCGGGTCATCGCTATAATTATCGGGGCTTGATCACGGATTACTACGCGGCTTTGACCAAGAGCGGTGTCAATGTCGAGTTGATCCAAGAAAATAGTGATTTTAGCGGATTTAGCGTCTTAGTCGTGCCTTATGTCCGCTTTATCAGCCCGACTTTATTGGCAAAATTCAAAGAGTTTGTCGCTCGTGGCGGCAAACTGATCTTAGGACCGATGACAGGTGACCGCACGGAAGAGTTAGCTTGGCCCGAAAAAAATGGGCTAGATCGTATCGGCGAGTGGCTTAAGATCACGCAAGTCCAGCAATTCTCCGTGCGCAACCAACATTACACAACCACTTATCAAGGCGTGACGACGGAATTAGGCGAACTGATCACTACTTTTGCCGTTGATGAAAGTTGGGAAATCTTAGCTACGACACGTCATGAACGGACGATCGCCGCTAAGAAGACGCTAGGTAAAGGCGAAGTTCTCTATATCGGTGGACAGTCTCAACAAATTGAAGACGATCCTTTTTGGAAACAATTCATCGCTAGTGAGATCGCGCCATTTGATAAAGATCGCGGGTATTTGCTCCTTGAAGAAGGCATCAAAAAGTACCGTCGTGAAACAATAGCGACCATTCAATTTTATGTGGTCAATCTTAGCGGTGAAACAGCTGGCTATGACTTACTAGTAACAGCCAAAGATCGTCTAAACGGCGGCCAAGTGGTGGGCCCTCAAAAATTGGCACCTTATGACTACCAAATCTTAGAAATAGCGAAATAAAGCAAATGACCGACCTCGAAAATGGGGCCGGTCATTTTCATAACAAAGAGTATTGAACATATTTTGAAATAAAACATGTTCGATACTTTAAGTCAAGGGAAGGGATCAGTAGGTTCTTCTCTTTTGCCAACATCTTTCTGTTCTCTTTTTTTTCTTCTTGACGAAATTGACCCAGAGTTTATTAAAGTAGTCGCCCCTATCGATGAACCAATATTCGAATAAGACGCCCTTATTGACATGAGAGGTTTTCCGAGCCGATTTTTGCGCGACTTCAAAGTAGTTATACAACATCTCTTTTAAGTAACGTTCGTTCAAATCTTTGCCGAAAAAACTCCGCAACATTGGCAAGGTGAGATCGTGGTCATAGAAAATCGCCCCACATTCGCAAATGGTGCGCAAATAGCCAAATTTTTTAGGCTCGCAGTAACCGCAAGCACAAGTCAGTTCATTATGACTTTCGATCATATCGAAACGGCCGCATTTGGGACAATGAATGCCAGGGGTTAGACAGGAAATGTCAGCTAAAGAGAAATGGCGTCCGTGGGCAACATCTGGGATCATGGCTTTTTTTGAGCCCCTTTTGCCAATTTTTGCAACGGTGGGCCCTTGATTATGTGACAGATATCAGCTGGCACTTTCAGCATAAAACAAAATAGTTTCGGGAACTTTATCTTTAATAGTGACGGTCGCTGCAGGATTCATGAACATCAAAACACCTTTTACGTCGAGTGGAACAGCCTTCTTCTTAAAAATATTTTCTACGACACGAACAGCACGACGTAATTGTTCGAGGATATTATGTTCTAAGACCAAACTGCCGATCGTCCACTGACCATTTTCTAACTGGCAATCTCCCTGCTAATTTTTCATGTCGATCACATAAGCGGTCGCCTCACTTATGACCAGTTTGTCGATTTGCACGATGGTTCCATAGTCAGAGCAGATCGTTAAATTATCGGTCATATAATCGGAAGCTACAAACAAGTTAGCGATACGGTCGTTTTCAACTTCACCGTTGAAGCCCCGTTCCAACTTTTGCAATTTCTGCTTGGCTTCCTCTTCTAAAAGACAACGTTTTTCTAAAGCTTGTAAATAGTGCAATTCATGGCACATTTTTCTCATCTTTTCTACCCCTTTCGTATATAAAGTACCCAAAATCATGGCCTTGTATTTGAGAAAAGAATAAAGTCAAGAATCGATAGCTTTTGGTCAAAAAGAGTTATTTTATTACCATGGAAGCGTGTTAAAATAGTATCAAAAATAGGAGGTTTCTCATGATTCTAGAAGAAAAATTTGTACCAAAGCAAACGATCGAAGCAAAAATCGATTTGATGATCGAAAATTTGACCACGATCAAAGATGATAGCGGGGAATTTTTACTGGATTTTGATGGTTTGAAAGTGGATGATAAAAGTTGGTCGGTTTGGAATTGGCCTCAAGGTGTCGGACTTTACGGCATTTACAAAAACTATCAAATCACCAAAAATCCCCAAGCTTTGCAAGTCGTTACGGACTGGTTTGAAGCGCGGATGGACGAAGGTGCACCCCCTAAAAATGTCAATACTATGGCGCCACTTTTGGTGATGGCTTTACTTTATGAAGATACCAAAGATTCCAAATATGTCCCTTATTTGGAACAATGGGCCAACTGGGCGATGTATGAAATGCCACGGACCAAAGAAAATGGCCTGCAACATGCGACTTATGGCCCAGCTAATACCAATCAACTTTGGGACGACACTTTGATGATGACGGTCTTGCCACTAGCTAAGATCGGGATTTTATTGGATCATCCGGAGTATGTCGAAGAAGCCAAGTATCAATTTTTGATCCATATCAAATATTTGATGGACAAGAAAACCGGTCTTTGGTATCATGGTTGGACTTTTGAAGGCAATCATAATTATGCGGAAGCTTTCTGGGCCCGGGGCAACTGCTGGATCACGATCGCAATCCCTGAAATCATCGAAATTTTGGATTTGAAGCCAACTGATAGTTTTTATCAATTTTTAGTAGCCACTTTAAAGGATCAAGTCAAAGAACTGAAAAAATATCAAGACGAGTCAGGTTTGTGGCATACCTTGCTTGACGATGACAGTTCTTATTTGGAATCCTCAGCCACAGCTGGTTTTGCTTATGGTTTGTTAAAAGCCGTCCACAAACGGTATATCGATCCCGTTTATGAAGAGGTGGCAGATCGGGCCATCGATGGTTTACTTGCCCAAATCGATGATAAAGGTGAAGTCCAACAGGTGTCGATCGGTACTGGCATGGGCGATAGTTTAGAATTTTACCGTAACATTGGCTTAACGGCCATGCCTTATGGCCAATCACTAACTGTTTTGGCCTTTACGGAATTTCTGGTATCTTATTGTTAGGAGGAGATAAACATGGAACATAATTTAGTGATCCGCGGGCACGACCTTTCAAACATCCAAACGCCACAAGAACTAGCGCAAAAGACCCAAGCATGTGGCATCCACAATCTGCAATTTGCCTTAAATGCCTCGTTTCCTAACTTACGTGCCGATGCTACGGCGATGAATCCGGGTATGGGTACGTATTTTAAAAATCTATTTGCCAAACATGAGATCCAAATCGCTTTACTTAGTTGCTATTCGAATTTGATCCACCCTGATCTGGCCAAGCGGGAAGAAATTTTAACCAAATTTGAAAGCTATTTGCGTTACGCTGGTTACTTTGGCGCTGCAATGGTGGCCAGTGAAACCGGGTCTGTAATCCCTGAGTTAGGTTATTCAGAAGACAATTTCAAAGATGAAACTTTCGCAACACTTGTGACGGTGATCAAGCGCCTTGTCAAAGCGGGCGAAAAATACAAAACTTTAGTTGGGATCGAAGGTGGCCTCAACCATCCGCTTTATTCAGTAGCACGGACCAAACAATTACTGGCTGAAGTCGATTCTGAGTATCTAGGCATCATTTTGGATCCGACTAATCTAGTCTCGGTTGCGACACATGAGTCAATGGTTGCTATCGTAAGAGAAGCGTTTGAAAGTTACGGCGAAAAAATCTGCGCCTTGCATTTGAAAGACTATGTGATCAAAGACGATCAAATCGTGCCGGTATCTCTAGGCAAAGGGTTCATCAATTACCGTGAAATTTTGCAAATTGTTGACGAATACAAACCCTATTGCTATATTGTTTTAGAAGAAACGAAAGATGACGGAATCGTGACAGCAAAAGAATTGCTGGCAAAATGGGAGGGACAAGCATGATCAAAAAAGGCATTCGCATGAAGGTTTATCCAGGCTTTGAAAAAGAATATGAAAAACGCCACAACGAATTGTGGCCCGAAATGCGCAAGATGTTGACCGAACACGGAGCACATAGTTATTCGATTTTTCTAGATCCAGAAACAGATTTCTTATTTGGCTATTTAGAAATCGAAGACGAAGCTAAATGGGCGGAAACGGCCCAAACGGACATCAATAAAAAGTGGTGGGATTTCATGGCTAGCGTCATGGAAACCAATCCGGACAATTCACCGGTTACGGTCGACTTGGTCCATGTGTTTGATTTATTTGAATAAGAAAAAAGACTGACTTTTTTGGTGAAAGTCAGTCTTTTTTAGCTTCAAAATGTTCAAAACGGATGTAGCGTGGGGCGGCCTCTTGTTGCAAGAATTCTTTAGGCGTCATGGCGAATTCATTTTTAAAACAACGTAAAAAATGTGTGTAGGACCGAAAGCCACATTGGCTGTAAACTTCGGTAGCGGACCGATAGTCGCGCAATAATTCTTTACTAAAAAGCAGCCGTTTGGTCAAGACATATTTATGAAAAGAGATCCCCGTCTGCTTTTTGAATTTACGTGAGAGATAAGAAGGATCCACAAAAAAGACATCAGCCATTTTTTGTAAGGTGAGATCCTCATCTAGATGTTCATTGATATAGTTGGTCACCTGAAACACCAATTGCTCTTTTTGCTTGTTTGGAAAAAGCCGTTCATGGACCAAGGCGAACTCGTCCTCTTGGGACAAGGCCGCGCGATTTATTTTCAACATAAAATCTAAAAATTGTAGTTGATATTCGATATCGGAACCATAGCTTTTTTCGGGTTGACGGTCAAAAGGCTGTAAGGCAGCGGCTAATTCTTTAGGGTCAGTCAAAATGACGCGATGTCTAAAGCCGCTAGTATTGCCGACACTTTGAAAACAAGCTTCTAAATTTGTTTGAGTTGTCGATATTTTTTTTAGAAAATTCGGGCTGACAAAGATGTAGATCCGTTCGTAATTTTCCGAAGTTTGATTTAAAATGCGATGCAGGGTATTGGGCGGGATCAACACGATCGTACCTGGTGACAACTGAAAACGATGTTCATCGGCAAAAAAGGTCGCTGTACCTTGTAAGGTACAATGGATCTCGTAAAAATCGTGATAATGATAGGTGGTACTACTTTGATCTACGATATCAGAGACATGAAAGATCTCAAAATAATTCGAGACCATGGTATTGGCAACCTCAGGAGTCATCAGCTAAACCTTCTTTCTAGGAAATCGATTTGCCTTTATTATACAAAAATAGATAGTTGTTAGTCAATAGCTACTAGTTTTTGTCGACAGAAGTTTTGCAATTCACGACCGAATTGAAAGAACGCTACACTACGAGGTAGGCTTGCTTAAGTCTGCCGTGGAACCGCTGTGAGCCTAAATAAAGCTTGGCAGACCGTAGCCAACACATTCGTGCAAGTGTAGCGCTCAAGTTTGGCCGTGAATTGTAACGCAAAGTGACTTTTTTTAACTAGCCACCATTTTCCAACTGGCGATAACGACTGGGGGTGAGGGCCGTTTTGTTTTTGAAGAGACGACTGAAGTAGGCCGTGTTTTCGATACCGATCTCTAGGGAGACCTGTTTGATCGAAAGCTTGGTATAACGCAGGAGATCTTTGGCATAGGAGATTTTTTTGGCTAATAAATATTCGATCGGCGGGGCGCCCATGTATTTGGAATAATCCTTGTTGATTTGAAATTTATTGATATGAAAGGTGTGTGCCAGCTCGTCCAAACTGATTGCTTGACGGAAGTGCTCGTCCAAAAAAGTTTTGACTTCTAAAATATAAGCGGGAATGTCTTCATCGGCAAAGTCGAGTTGATATTTTTGCAAAATGATTTCATTGAGTAGCTCATGGATCAAAATAGAAGCTTGAAAAGGCGTTTTACTATTGGGTTCTTTTTGCAGCTGCAAGAGTTCTTGAAAACGTAAATGGATCGGATTTTGGCGAATCGTTTCGCGTGTCGTCGTAAAGATCGGACTCCCATTTTTAGTGAATTCTTTGTAAAAAGCCGCCGCATTTGCTCCGTTTATATGGATCCAGTCCATTTCCCAAGGTACTTCACTAATGGTTTTATAGTATTGATAATCACGACAATCAATAAAAAAGAGGTCGCCGGCTCCTAAGCGATACTTTTTTTCGTGATAAAGTAATTGGCCGCAGCCTGACAAGGTATATTTGATCAAATAGGAAGGCAGATTAGCGCGTTCGGTGAAGTAAGGCTGCATGGCTTTAAAGTAGCCGATTTCTTGGATATAATAAAATAAATCTTGTGTTCTTTGGGTGGAAGTATTGATATAGCGCAATGAATCTTTCGACCAGGAATGGTCCGCATTTTCCCAATAATTCATCATAGACTCCTTTCTTACCAAGATAGTGCAATATCCTATCAAAATTATGTGATGAAAAAGCGCGTTTGTCAAGGTAAAATAGTTATGTAAAAAGGTGAACAACTACTTGTAAACGGTTGTTTGTTGAAACAACAAAGTGAAAAAGAGGTGAATTTCTTGAAAACTTTCATAGCGGTCGATATCGGCGCTTCTAGTGGCCGTTTAATGAAAAGTCAATTGATCGCCGGCAAAATGACGCTTGAAGAAGTCCATCGCTTCAAAAATGGCTTTCGTAAAGTACAGGGTCATGAGCGTTGGGATATTCAAACCTTGATCAAGGAAATCTTGGTCGGTTTGGAAAAAGTCAAGCAAGGTGGAATCAGTGAATGTTTTCTAGGCATCGATACTTGGGCAGTCGACTATTGCTTGATCGATCAAGCTGGCCGTTGTTTGGCAGATCCGATCGCTTATCGCGACGATCGGACGGATCACGCGATCGCTGATTTTGAAAAACAAATGTCGTTAGAATGTTTATACGAAAAAACAGGCATTCAGTTGCAACCGTTCAATACGCTTTTCCAATTATTGGTTGAAGATAAAGAGCTGTTAGCTCAAGCGGATAAAATCTTATTGATCCCAGATTTTCTGGCTTATGTCCTAACTGGGAAAATGGTCACCGAAAAAACGAATGCTTCCACGATGCAACTATTGAATGTCAAAACGGAAGATTGGGACCGCGAATTACTTAAGATCATTGGTGTGCCTAAAGAAAAATTCGCCCCATTGACGGATGCCGGTACGATTTTGGGAGATTTACAAGCAGCTAAATTTGCCGCCTATGACCTACCAAAAACAACCGTCGTGACCGTTGCGACGCATGATACAGCCTCGGCGGTCATTGGAACACCAGGGACAGGCGAAAATTGGGGCTATATTTCTAGTGGGACTTGGTCGCTTTTAGGCGTTGAGGCAAAAAATGCCAACGCCAGTGTGGCAGCTTTTAAAGAAAACTACACCAATGAATGGGGCGCCGACCATACCATTCGCTTTTTGAAAAATATCATGGGCATGTGGTTGATCCAAGAAGTGGCGCGTCAGCAGGATTACCAGTACTCTTATGCTCAATTAGCAGAGATGGCGAGTCAAACGCCGGCCTTTCAACAGTTTATCGATGTCAATGATCCGTGTTTCCTAAATCCGGGCGACATGATCCAATCTCTGCAAGACTATTGCAAAAAGACAGAGCAGACCGTGCCGGAAACACCAGCCGAATTGGCGCGCGTCATTTATGATAATCTGGCCTTGTGTTATGCGGTCGAATTGGAGAAATTACAAGCTTTGACGAGTAAAAAGATCACGCGGCTCCACATTGTAGGTGGTGGTTCTAACAATAAATTCTTGAACCAATTGACCGCTAATGTCGCCAACGTCGAGATTTTGGCTGGCCCTTCTGAAGCCACAGCCATCGGTAATTTGGTCATGCAAATGGTTGCCGCACAAACGGTACCAACGATCAAAGCTGCACGACAAATCATCCAAACCTCGTTTCCTAGTGTGGTTTGCCAGCCGCAAGCAGCTGTTAGCGAGCCTCTAACGGCTTATAAAAAATTTTTAAAAGCTAGCCAAAACGAATAAATCATTTTAAAGGAGAAGATAGATATGGTCAAATCTGAAACAGTCGAAAAAGCTTATCAAGTGGCTAAAGAACGCTACGCTGAATTAGGCGTCGACACCGAAAAAGCGATCGAACAATTACAAAAAGTAAAAATTTCTATGCATTGCTGGCAAGGCGATGATATCCACGGTTTTGTCAACTCCCCTGATCAAGAATTGACGGGTGGGATCGGCGTTAGTGGTGATTATCCTGGACTGGCAACAACACCAGACGAATTGACAGCTGATTTACATGAAGCTTTCAACTTGATCCCAGGTAGTCATAAAGTCGCTTTACACACCCTTTACGCTGTCACTGACAAGAAGAAAGATTTTGATGAGATCGGTCCAGAAGACTTTAAGTATTGGGTCGATTGGGCTAAAGAAGAAGGCATTGGTTTGGATATGAATCCGACGTTCTTTTCTCATCCTAAAGTCAAACACAACTTTACTTTAGCTAGTCCCGAAAAAGCGATCCGTGACTACTGGATCCAAGTCGGCAAACAATCGCGGGCCATCGCCAATTACTTTGGGGAAGAATTAGGGCAACAATCGATCAATAACTTCTGGATGCCGGATGGCTTCAAAGACAATCCAGTCGATAAATTGAGCCCACGTCTGCGCATGATCGAGTCTTTGGACGCCATCATCAATGATAAACAATACGACGAAAAAAATACCATCGAATCATTTGAAGGTAAATTGTTCGGCACGGGGATCGAATCTTATACGGTTGGCTCCCATGAATTTTATGACAACTATGCCTTGACTCGTAACAAACTATGGACGATCGATGCTGGTCACTTCCATCCAACGGAAGATGTTTCTGATAAGTTCTCAGCTTTCTTGCCATTTGGTAAAGGCTTGATGTTACACGTTTCCCGTCCAGTTCGTTGGGATAGTGATCACGTGGTCGTCTTTGATGAAGCCTTGCAACGCATCACACGCTCTTTAGTTCGTGACAACTTCTTAGATCGGACCAATATCGGCCTTGACTTCTTTGATGCCACGATCAATCGGGTGTCCGCTTGGGTCGTAGGTACGCGGGCCACACAAAAAGCTTTGTTACAAGCCATGTTAGCACCAATCGATGATTTGAAGAAAGCTGAATTGAATTATGATTTCACCACGCGACTAGCGGTGACTGAAGAATTGAAATCTTATCCATTTGGCGCTGTTTGGGATGAATTTTGCTTGAGAAATGACGTGCCAGTCGGTGTGGATTGGTTGTCAGAAATTCGCCAATACGAAAAAGATGTATTGAGCTTAAGAAAGTAGGCATTAAAATGAAAAAAATGGATATTTTACAAGCACCTTTTGTCAAAGAAATGGCAGAAACGACCTCTAACTTGTATCGCTTAGGTTGGGATGAACGCAATGGCGGCAATGTTTCTTATTTGTTAAAAGAAGAAGAAGTCACACCTTTTATAGACGTCGATCAAGTGATTCGTGAGATCCCGATGATCTTTGATGCTTCCGCTTTAGCTGGCAAGTATTTCTTAGTGACAGGTTCTGGTAAATATTTCAAGAATGTCGAAAAAGCACCCGCTGAAAATATCGGCTTGATCCGTGTCCAAGCCAATGGTCGTAAGCTTGATTTATTATGGGGGTTAGAAAACAATGCCACCCCAACGAGTGAATTACCTAGTCACTTTATGAGCCACATTTCTCGTCTAGAAGTCGCCCCTGAAAATCGGATCGTCATGCATTGCCATGCCTCCCATTTATTGGCCATGACCTTTACGCACGAATTAGACGAACGGGCCTTTACGCGTACTTTGTGGCAAATGTGTACCGAATGTTTAGTGGTCTTTCCGGAAGGGATCTCGATCATTCCTTGGATCGTGCCTGGCACCAATGAAATCGGTGAAGCAACGGCAGCTAAAATGAAAGAAACACGACTCGTTTTGTGGCCCCATCATGGCGTTTACGGTTCGGGTAAAGATTTAGACGAAACATTTGGCTTGATCGAAACGGCTGAAAAAGCGGCGCAAGTGTATACGTATGTCAAAGCACAAGGCCCAATTTTGCAAACCATCACAGATGAAAATCTGCAAAAATTAGCGGATGGCTTTGGCGTGACACCACATGCTGGTTATTTAGATATTTAATAGAGTCAGAATAAAGAGGGGACAAGTTCCCCCTCTTTTCTAAAATAAATTTGTGATTAAAATCACGATAAAGGAGAATCAATTATGGTAGATCGTATGGTATTAAATGGTAAATCTTATTTTGGGAAAGGTGCGATTACACAGATCCCTGAAGAAATCAAAACGCATGGCTTCAAAAAAGCTGTTGTTGTCACAGACAAAGGTTTAGTCAAATTTGAAGTAGCCACTCGTGTCACGAAATTATTGGAAAAAGCAGGCATCGATCATGCGTTGTATGACGAAATCGTGCCGAATCCAACCATTGAAAATGTGCAAGATGGCGTTAAATTTGTCAAAGAACAAGGAGCCGATTGCATCGTTGCTGTGGGTGGGGGCTCGCCAATCGATACGGCCAAAGCGATCGCGATCATTGTGACCAACCCAGAATTTTCGGATGTAGTCAGCCTGGAAGGCACGGCTGCTACGAAAAATCCTTGTTTGCCGATCTTTGCCGTACCGACGACTTCGGGTACCGCAGCAGAAGTGACCATCAACTATGTGATCACAGATGAAAAGAAGCATCGTAAATTCGTTTGTGTGGATCCTCACGATGTACCAGTCGTCGCTTTCGTGGATAGCGACATGATGATGGGCATGCCAAAGAGCCTCGCTGCTGCAACAGGGATGGATGCCATGACGCACGCTATCGAAGGATATATTACTAAAGGAGCCTGGGAAATGACCGATATGTTGCATATCAAAGCAATCGAAATCATCGGCCGGACCTTACGTGATTCGGTCAATGGCGACCAAAAAGCCCGCGAAGAAATGGCTTTGGCCCAATATATCGCTGGCATGGGTTTTTCAAATGTCGGTCTTGGGCTGGTCCACGGTATGGCTCATCCCTTATCAGCTTGGTATGATATTCCTCACGGCGTCGCTTGTGCTTCATTACTGCCGACGATCATGAAATACAACAAAGAATATACCGGTGAAAAATATCGCGATATCGCCCGTGCTTTGAAGATCGAAGGCGTCGACGACATGACGATCGAAGCAGCACGTGACGCGGCTTGTGATGCGATCCAAAAATTGAGTCATGATGTCGGTATCCCAACAACGATCTCTGAACTTGGTGTCAAAAGAGCAGATCTTCCCGCGATTGCTAAAGATGCTATGAAAGATGCTTGCACGCCAGGGAATCCAAGTGACACCACCGAAGCTGAAGTAATCAATTTGTATGAAAGTTTGCTGTAAAAAAAATGAGCCAAGCCTCTGCTAGTTGGGGCTCGGCTTTTTTGACTATTAAGGAAGGATATGTTTTTGGGTAAAGTTTAAAACTTAGTATATCCGCTTTATTAGTTCGAAAAGCGTTTGATAGGGCGGAGGAAATGAAAGGTACCCGAAATTGAAAAGCGAGTGCCTATGACGGCATGAAAGGCATCATAAATCAAAAAGCGAGTGCCTGTCGTATCCACAAAATAGTCAAAGGAGTAGCAACAGAAATTATTGGCTATCAAAGCATGATTTCGGCATCCACAAAAAAATAAATGGGTATCGAATTTGAGTTTTCATATCCATTTATTTTTTCTTTCTCTAGTCATGTTAAGTTTTACCAGCATGAATGCGTCATTCTTGTACTCATCCATGGTTCCGCCAGTATTACTTCACCAGTCCAATACTCATGCTCAGTTCCACCAGTATTACAAACTAACAAAAGGAGTAGCGACAGAAGTTATTGACTATCAACTCGTTATTTCAGTATGAAAGATACCAACCAAGAATTCATAAGTAGGGACGTATGACGATTAAGAAAGCATTGATACAAAAGAATGGACTTAGACTTATAAATGCGTTCTTTTTTTGTTTCGTTTTGCCAGGACTTTTGTTAAACTATTAACAATAAATATGGGTAAAGTAAACGATAATCTTGGAAAGGTAAGCTTTGGGATGTATAGAAGCTCATTGAATTTCTGACACTAGCCACATCAGAACACACGTGACTTTAGTCATTAGACTTCAGTAAAGTGTTTAAATAAAAATAAACAAGGAGTTGGAATCTCATCCAGCTCCTTTTATTCATTGTCATATAAGAAAGCATTGGTTTTGGCTAAGATCTCATCACTCATTTTTCCTTCACTTAAATACCCAAATATCAAAGCATTGGGATAATAGATCCCTAATTTTTTTAATTTCTCATAGTCCTTAGGGGCGTAAATGTAGTTTATATAAAGAGCGGTGGCCGAACTGCGGCTGACACCGGCATCACAGTGGACGATGAAATGGCAGTCCTTGTAGGTCACAATGAAAGCATGTAATTTCTGATAGTCGTCTTCATCAAAGACATGGTAATTGTGATCAGGATACATCTGTTCAAAAATCGACAGGGTGTACTCGTCGGTTCGATCGATGTCGTTTACGGGAAGCTCTAAGACCGCTTTATAGCGCTTTTTGACATTCTCTGGCATGGGCGAAAACATCTTGCCATGGTCATAGTTCGCATAGGAGATCAAAACCGTATTTTTCAATGGTTTGTAAAGTAGCACTTCTTGGTGTGAAAGAGCGATGGCTTTGAGATGCTTATCTAAAGTATAGCCTCGTAGTTCAAAAGTTGTTTTTGTAGGCCAATGCATGAAATCCCCTTCTTTCTATTTAAAGTGTACACCAAATTTTCGTAATTTTGTAGGATTTGCGTTAAAGTAGAGTTAGAAGAGGGGGATTACCATGAAAGTTCTGACAGCAACAGAAATGTATGCCTATGAACAAAAAGTCATGCAGGAAAAAGGGGTACCGAATATTGTTTTGATGGAAGCAGCCGCACGAGCGGTCGTCAAACAGATGCAAAAGAAAATCCGCCAAACGGATCGCATATTGGTCGTGTTCGCAACTGGCAATAATGGTGGGGATGGCTTAGCCGTCGCTCGGATCTTGCATAATGAAGGCTATCAGGTCACAGCGTTGGTTCTTGGTGAGCGTGAAAAAGCCTCGGAGCAAAATAAAATCCAGTATAAAATGGCGGCAGGTTATGGGGTGTCTTTGGTATCTGAAGTTGCAGCGGTTACTTTTTCAAAATTCACGGTCATAGTCGATGGGATCTTTGGCATTGGTCTCAGTCGTGAGGTGACAGGAGCGCCTTTAGACGTTATCGAAAAAATCAATGCGCAGCAGGCGGCACGTGTCTATGCCATCGATGTACCATCGGGGATCTCAGCTGACAAGGGACAAGCCTTAGGGCCTTGCTTAAAAGCCGATGAAACCATTACGTTTGGTTTTTATAAACATGGTATGGAGATAGCAGAACTACAAGCGTATTTTGGGAAAATCACAGTCGCTGACATTGGCTTTTTCTACTGAAAGGAGGTGTCCTCATGCAACAAGGTTCCTTATTTTCACAACGCGAAGAATCATCGCCACTAGCTTATCGTGTCCGGCCACAAACCTTGGACGAATTTGTTGGTCAAGAACATTTACTAGGTCCCGGCAAGATCTTACGCGAAATGATCGAAAATGATCAAGTATCATCCATAATCTTCTGGGGGCCACCAGGAGTGGGCAAGACTACCTTGGCCCAAATCATTGCGCATAAAACAGCTGCCCACTTTTTGACAGTCAGTGCGGTCAATAGTGGGATCAAGAAAATCAAAGAATTGATGGATGAAGCCGAGCGAAATCGGGATTATGGGGAGAAGACGATTTTATTTGTCGATGAAATCCATCGTTTCAATAAGGCCCAACAAGATGCCTTTTTGCCCTATGTGGAACAAGGAAGTGTGACCTTGATCGGAACAACGACCGAAAATCCCTCTTTTGAGGTGAATTCCGCGCTTTTGTCGCGCTGTAAGGTATTTGTCTTGCAGGCTTTGACACCTGAAAATTTGCTTCAACTACAAAAAAATGCCATCAAAAATCCAGCTGGCTTCGGGAAATATGACATCACCATAAGCGACCAGCAACTGATGGCAATCGCTCGTTTCGCCAATGGTGATGCCCGGACTTCGCTCAATACCTTGGAAATGGCGATTTTAAATGGGGACAAGCATGCCCAAACGATCACGGTCACAGATACTAGCTTAGAACAAATTTTAAATCGCAAATCACTCCTTTATGATAAGGGTGGCGAAGAGCATTATAATATCATTTCTGCTTTGCACAAATCGATGCGTAACAGCGATGTCGATTCCGCGATTTATTGGTTAGCGCGCATGCTCGATGGTGGGGAAGATCCCCTTTACATTGCTCGGCGTTTGGTCCGTTTTGCCAGTGAAGATGTCGGTTTGGCTGATACCAATGCCTTGAATGTGGCCATCAATGTCTTTCAAGCCTGTCAATTTTTAGGTATGCCCGAATGTGACGTTCACTTGACAGAAGCGGTCATTTATTTATCTTTAGCACCTAAATCCAATGCTGTTTATAAGTCACGGCTAGCGGTCAAAGAAGATATCAAAAAATCGCCCAATGATCCGGTGCCTTTACAGATCCGCAATGCGCCGACGAATTTAATGAAGGATCTGGGCTATGGGAAAGAGTATCAATATAGTCATAATAGCGCCGATAAACTGACGACCATGACAACGATGCCGGATTCGTTAGTCGGACATAGCTATTATGAACCGACTGAACAAGGCAACGAAAAACGCTTTAAAGACCGTTTAGAAGCTATAAAAGAATGGCATCAAAGACATGATGAAAAAAATGATCAACATGACTAGGCCGATTTATAAAACGTCTAAGGCTAAGGGTTTGTTATTTCTGAACAAACGTTTAGACGCTTTATTTTTAGTAAATAAAGTTTTTTAGCGATTTTACGAAATAATTTACTCATTTTTCAGAAAATTCTTGCAAAAAGCGAAGATATGGACTAAAATGTGACAAACGTTCAATTTTTCACGTGAATGTTTCGATTTTGAAAAACGCTAAAGGAAGAGGGAATGGAAAATGGAACAAGAAGCTCAGAAAACAAAAATGACTGCAAAAGAATTTTTTAACAAGTTCTTAGCGGGGACGGCGCAAGGAATCATCATCGCTTTGATCCCCAATGCGGTCTTAGCGGCCATTTTAAAATACTTTTCAAGTATCGCACTTATTCAAAAAATCATTGATGCAGGACTTATTTTTCAATTAGCCACACCGCTTATCATTGGAGCCTTGATCGCTAAGCAATTTGATTTGACACCTGCGCGGATGATGATTGTCTCTGGAGCGGCTTTTGTCGGAAGCGGCGTGATCCAATATAAGTCCGAAGTGGGTGGCTTTGTGGGATCTGGTACGGGGGACATCATCAATATCATGCTGACAACGGCTATTGCTTTAGGAATGGTCATGGTAATAGGAGACAGGTTAGGTTCGGTCGAGATCATTGCGATGCCGATTATTGTTGGTGTCGGAGCGGGCGTCATTGGGATGTTGCTTTACCCTTATGTGACACAGATCACCGTGGCAATTGGCGCCATTATCAACAAATTTACAACTTTCCAACCAGTAATCATGAGTATCTTGATCTCGTGCTCTTTTGCTTTCTTGATCATTTCGCCGATCACAACGGTCGGCATCGGCATGGCGATCCAACTAAATGGGGTTTCTGCTGGTGCGGCAGCTATGGGTGTCGCCGCTACGACGATCGTGTTGGTCGTCAATTCCTGGAAGGTCAATAAATCAGGCGTAACTTTAGCAATCGCTTTAGGCGGTATGAAAATGATGATGCCCAATCTTTTTAAATATCCGATCGTGTTATTGCCTTGTTTAGTGACGGCAATTATTTCAGCGATCCCTGTGGCTTTATTGGGAATTTCAGGAACGCCGCAATCAGCCGGATTTGGTTTAGTGGGTGTTGTTGGACCACTGGCTTCCCTAGATGCCGGCTTAAACTTTTTGTTAGTACTGGCTTGCTGGTTTATCGTGCCGATCGTAGTTGCCCTATTTTGCAAATTCTTGTTTGAAAAAGTATTGAAATTGTATGATAGTAAAGTCATCTTCAGCTATCAAGGATAAAAAATTTTTACAGCATCCCTATTTAATGATAAGATAAAGCTATCAATGAAATAGGAGAAATGTGATATGAAGATTATGATTGCTGGAGCAGGCGCGATGGGAAGTCGTTTTGGTCTGATGCTTCATCAAGCGGGCAATGAAGTGATTTTTGTCGATGGGTGGCAAGAGCATATCGATAAAATCAAGCAAGATGGTTTAGAAGCGGATTATAATGGTCAAAAAATCGTGGTCAAGATTCCGATTTATCACCAGAAACAAACTACTTCGATCGATTTTTCAGCTGACTTGGTGATTTTATTTACCAAGGCGATGCAACTAGAGCACATGTTAGAATCGATCAAAAAAACGATTGGGGTCCATACGCAGGTCTTATGCTTATTAAATGGTCTCGGTCACGAAGATGTGATTGAAAAATATGTGCCAAAGAGTCAGATCCTATTGGGAAATACGATGTGGACAGCTGGATTAGAAGGCCCTGGTAAGGTCAAATTATTCGGTGAAGGGGCACTGGAATTGCAAAGTTTAGATAATGACAATGAGGAAAGTGCCCAAGCTGTGCTCGATATGTTGAATGCCGCTGGTTTAAATGCAAAGTATTCACATCAGATCCAAAAGTCGATTTATCGCAAAGCTTGTATCAACGGGACCATGAATGGGTTATGTACCATTTTAGAAGCCAACATGGCTGATTTTGGTGATACGACGCAAGCCGACGTGATCGTGCGTAGTATCATTAAAGAATTTGTGACGATCGCTCACCATGAAAATGTTGCTTTGGACTATGAAGATGCAGTGTCTTTAGTCGAATCTTGTTATGACCGAAACAACAGTGGGCTGCATCATCCGTCTATGTATCAAGACTTGATCGAAAATGATCGCTTGACCGAGATCGATTATATCAATGGAGCCATTGTCCGAAAAGGTGAAAAATATCAAATTGCTACGCCTTATTGTGCCTTCCTTACTCAATTGATCCACTGCAAGGAAGAACTCTTAGGTGCCAAATAATTTTACGAACTCAACATAGAGCATTTAGGTTGAGTTTTCGCCTATTCTTGGGGGAATCTCCGCCAAGTAGACGAATTTATAGTAAATGGTGGAGAATCTACTACAAGTACAGCGAGTTTGTATTGGAAATTGGAGTATCCATTACAGGTGAAACTTGTCGAGAATAGTAGACGATTTTTATCTAATTGGTTGACTGAAATAAATTCAAGTTAAAAAAAAGTCTTATTGATTATAAAAGCAATGCTAGTTATTCTGTTATATTGACGATATACTAGAATAAATACAATAGAAATGGGGAGTAAAAATGGCCGATAATTGTTTGATTTGCCAAAGGATCCAAATGATCAAGGAGAATAAAAACCCTTATTTTGTGCGCGAGTTGAAAAGTGGCTATGTCGTGATCGGGGACCATCAATTTTTTAAAGGCTACACTTTAATTTTGGCGAAAAACCATGTGACTGAATTACATGAGTTGCCAAAAGAAGAAAAGATCATCTTTTTAGAAGAGATGAGCTTGGTATCTGAAGCTTGCGCTCAAGCTTTTCAAGCCGATAAAATGAATATCGAATGTCTGGGAAATGGCGATGCCCACCTGCACTGGCATATATTCTCGCGTAAGGATAACGATATGCCGGTCAAAGGTCCAGTCTGGTGGCTTGCTCCTGAAGTGATGTATGCCGATGAAAATAGACCCAGTGCGGCTGAACTTTCAAACATGAAGGACAAATTGATAAAGGCGCTAGATTTGGTGATGAAGAACCAATAAAATCTGCCACTTTCCTTACTTTGTGCTAAAATAGAAGGAGAAAAATAATTGAAAGGAAGAGTTTCATGGACAAAGAAAGTACAGTCAAATTAACGTCGCTATCATCAAAAGGGGGCTGCGGTTGTAAGATTGGTCCCGCGGCATTACGGCAGGTCCTCCAATCACTTTCACCTGCAGTTGAAGATCCGAATCTACTTGTGGGCTTAGATACCAATGACGATGCGGGCGTCTACAAATTAAGTGATGATTTGGCTTTGGTGCAAACCCTTGATTTCTTCACACCGATCGTTGATGATCCTTATTCCTTTGGGCAAGTAGCTGCAGCGAATGCAATCAGTGATATTTATGCGATGGGTGGCACACCGATCACGGCGTTAAATATCGTTGCTTTTCCGATCGCGGATCTGGACCACAAGATTTTGGCAGAAATTTTAGAAGGCGCTAGTAGCAAGCTAAAAGAAGCTGGTGTGACGCTAGTTGGTGGGCATTCGATCGATGATAAAGAACCTAAATTTGGCTTGTCTGTGACGGGTTTGATCCACCCTGATAAAGTTCGGACCAATAGCGGTGCCAAAGTTGGTGATGCTTTGATTTTGACCAAACCGATCGGCGTTGGGATCTTGACCACTTCAATCAAAAAAGGTTGGTTAGAAGACGCAGAGATTGCTCGTGTGACTGAGGTCATGACGACCCTGAATAAGGCAGCGGCTGCAGCTTTGGATGGCTATGAAGTCCATGCTTGTACCGATGTGACCGGCTTTGGTTTGTTAGGACACGCCTCGGAAATGGCCCAAGGTAGTAAAGTCGGGATCCAAATCAGTCAAAAAGCCGTTCCGATCTTGCCACGCGTCCGTGAATTAGCCGAAAACGGTGCGGTTCCTGGTGGGACAAAAAATAATTTCAATTACGTCCATGAGTTTGTTGATTTCAACGATACGATGGATCAAATCGACCAATGGATCTTATGCGATGCTGTCACTTCGGGTGGTTTATTAGCAGCAGTCAGCGCGACAGATGCTGATGAGATCGTGAGTAAGATGCGAGCGCAAGGGATCGAAGCCACGGTGATCGGTAAAGTGACGGCAGAAAATGTTGGTCGGATTGCAGTTGTCAAATAGTAGGAGAAAGCCATGTTTCAAGAAATAGAACTTTCGGAATTATGGAAAAAAGCAAAGGTCGCTCTTGTTGACGTACGTTCACCAAAAGAATTTGCTGATTTTCATATGCCCAATAGTATCAATATCCCGCTTTTCGATAATGAAGAACGCGCCATCGTCGGGACGATCTATACCAAGGAGACGCCTGTTGCCGCCAAACAAAAAGGCTTGGAGATTTTTGCCGCCAAATTGCCGGCATTTATCAAGCAGTTCAAACAATTAAACCAAGAAGTCGTCGTCTACTGTTGGCGCGGTGGCATGCGAAGTAAGGTAGCGGCGACGGTCCTCGACTTGATGGACATTAAAGTGGCTCGCTTAAAAGGCGGGATCCGGTCCTATCGACAATGGACCGTTTCCCAACTAGAACAAGCGCCCTTTCCTAAAAAGCTAGTGGTCTTAAATGGTTATACTGGGTCCGGGAAAACTTTACTTTTGCAGCGTTTCAAAGAACAAGGGTATCCGGTGATCGACATTGAGCAAATGGCCAATCATCGGGGCTCGGTCTTTGGCGAGGTGGGACTGGTCCCGGCTAATCAAAAAACCTTTGATGCCAAACTCGTCCAAGCATTAAAAGCAAATCAACAGGATTTCTTTCTCATTGAAGGAGAGAGTCGTCGCATCGGCAAAGTGACCTTGCCTGAATCGCTATTTAAAGCGAAAGAAGCCAGTCCCCAGTTATTTATTTATTTGCCACTTGCCCTGCGTGTCGAAATCATTTTGAATGCTTATCGTCCCTATGAACATGAAGAGGAGATCTATTTGGCTTTTGCCCGCATCAGAAAACATATCCATACCCCGATCGCTAAACAAATCGCTCAAGCTTTGAGCAATCAAGATTTTGCGATGGCCGTGGAATTGTTATTGGTGTATTACTATGATCCCTTGTATGAAGAGACTTTAGAACACTATCCTAAAGCGCAACAAGTCACGATAAAAGCCCAAAATTTGGAAGAAGCGTATGATCAAATCATGGCTTATTTAAGAAAACAAAAGCTCGTTTGAACTACAACGAGCTTTTGTTCATGAAAGAGGCAAAAAAATGACATTTCTTAAAATAGATCAAGTGTCTTTTGTTACTCACGAAAAAGTCATTGTCGACCAAGTCTCGTTTGACCTAGAAAAGGGGGCTTTTTTAACGCTCACCGGACCTTCTGGCAGTGGGAAAAGCACCTTGCTCAAATTAGTGGCTTCCTTATTGACGCCAACAAACGGCGACATTTATTTGGAAAATCAAGCGCAATCTGATTATCAGTTAAATCTTTATCGCCAAGAAGTTTCCTATTGTTTTCAACAACCGGTCCTATTTGGTCAAACAGTTCGCGATAATCTGAGTTTTCCTTTTACCATTCGGAAGAAAAATTTTGATCGTAATCGAGCTATCGCTTTGTTACAGCAAGTTGCTTTACCGGAAACCTTTTTGGACAAGCAGATCACTTCATTATCAGGTGGGGAAAAACAACGAGTCGCTTTGATCCGGAATTTGTTATTTTTGCCCAAAGTATTGTTGCTGGACGAAGTGACAGTTGGTCTAGACGGTGAAAATAAAAATATTATCCACCAATTGATTCAAACGGTCCATAAAAAAGGGATCACTATCCTACAGATCACTCATGATAACTCAGAGATTGCTCAAGCTAAACGGATCTTGACCATGGCAGGAGGTGTGCTCGTTGAACAATCAACTAAGTGTGAATAACACATCTTTGTTGCTTGCTTTTGTTTTAGTACTCGTTGCGATCGGGGTCAGCTATAAAGAAAAATTGGGCGTCACCAAAGATATTTTCATTAGTGTCCTGCGTGCCATAATCCAACTGACCGTGATCGGGTATCTATTGAAATACGTTTTTCAAGCAAATCGGTTTTTTCTGACCTTAGCGATGACTTTTTTCATCATTTTAAATGCTTCGTGGAATGCCTACAAGCGTGATCCCAGTCAGCAGAAAAATTTTTGGCATTCTTTTATGGCGATCGCGCTAAGTACGTATCTTACCCTAACTGTGCTACTTATTTCTGGTTCGTTACAATTTCTCCCCAAGCAAGTGATCCCGATCACCGGTATGTTGGCCAGTAATTCAATGGTGGCTATCGGACTTTGTTACCGTAATTTAAATACGCAATTTCGGGACCAACGTCAACAAGTTTTAGAAAAGTTAGCGTTAGGTGCTTCGGTCAAATTGGCGGCTCAAAGTATCTTGCGAGACAGTATCAAAGCTGCCATGATTCCCTCGATAGATTCGGCGAAAACAGTCGGTCTGGTCAGTTTGCCTGGCATGATGTCGGGCTTGATCTTGGCTGGGGTCGACCCAGTTTTCGCCATCAAATATCAAATCATGGTCACTTTCATGCTCCTTTCAGCGACGAGCCTGGGAGCGATCATGGCTAGTTATTTGAGTTATCGGAATTATTTCAATGCTCAGGACCAATTGATCGAACGAAAGTGAGAGAGCCAATGGATAAAAAATGGGACGCTTTTTTAGAAATCACCAAGAAACTCAATCAGGCTGGGATCACTCCCTTGTTGATGGGATCACTCGGTTTAGAGTATGTGACTCAAAAAAGTTGGCAAGCTCGTGATATCGACATTCATGTTTCAGGTGATGTGCGCGGCTGGGAGGCCCCCGATGAAAGTCGGATCGCCCAGTGGCCACTGATCCTTGCAGTCATGGAAGATCTTGGCTATCAGTTGATCGATTTGCATGAGCACGAATTTGTCAAAGCAAATCATTCTGTAGAATTCGGCGTACTGGATACTTTACCAGAATTTGCGGGCATAAAATTAGCAGATTTTAAACGCGTGTCCCGGAATGGCATCCAGTTTTTAGTGCCAACTGCCCAGCAATTTTTGCAAATCTACTTAAGTTCGGCAGAAGATAGTTATCGCGCTGAAAATAATAATCATAAGGATAAAGAGAAGATCGACTATTTAAAGCAATTTTTGGAGGAAGAAGATGGCAAGTGAAAAGGCAATATTCACGAATATGTGTATGATTTGTGATGGAGATAAAATTTTGGTTCAAAATCGTTTGAATCCTGACTGGCCGGGACTGACATTTCCAGGTGGACATGTTGAGCCCCAAGAATCTTTTGTGGATTCCGTCATTCGCGAAGTCAAGGAAGAAACCGGCTTAACGATCAAAAAACCCCAAATCTGTGGTTTGAAGCAATTTCTGACCGAAAATAATGAGCGCTATGTTGTTTTGTTTTTTAAAACCAATAAATTTTCAGGTGACGTGATATCTTCTAGAGAAGGTGAAGTTTTTTGGATCCGTCCGGAAGAATTGACTGCCTATCCATTAGCAGAGGATTTTTTGGAAATGTATCAAGTTTTTGTGAGTGATAAAAGTGAGTTTTATTATTTTAAGTCGGATGGGGAAGAATGGCAGTCGGCCTTAAAATGAGTGGAACAGATGACTTAGAATGGCAGAGTTAGGCTAGTCTCACCATCTTTTAGATAAGAATTTGAATGGGCGTTGTCAGCATTTCTAAAAATCCCCTTCATTTTTTTACGAAAAAGCAAATGATTCGTCACAATTTGTTCAAATATTTTCTCTATAGTAATACTTGTACCAACAAGAAACCCTAACAAACACTTTTTTCATTTTTTAACTCCTTTTCCCGCTAGTACCCGCTAGCGGGTCTTTTTGTACCACAAAATAGCAAAAGAAATCGAAAGTAAGGTCATAGCAAGTTTTGGACAATAAGAAGGAGTCAGAGGCTGCTTTTTAAGATTTTAGTTTTAAGGCTAAAGATTTCCATTTCCAATTTTTCATAAAATCATTGCTTTCTTTCTTTTCACGTTATAAACTAGATTATACTTTTAGTTCAAGATGAAAGTTATTGGGAGGTACGAATGGAGAAAGAAAAGAAATTATCCTTAAGCGATTATCTTACCATTGGATCGATGTTATTTGGCTTATTTTTTGGAGCCGGGAACTTGATTTTTCCAGTCCATATGGGACAAGCCGCCGGTGCACATGTATTTGGAGCAAATCTTGGCTTTTTGATTACGGCGATCGGTTTGCCATTTTTAGGAGTAGCGGCCATTGGGATCTCGCAAAGTGAAGGTGTTTTTCAGTTGGCTGAACATGTCGATAGGCACTATGCTTATGTGTTCACGGTTTTACTTTATCTAGTCATTGGACCATTATATGCTTTGCCTCGTTTAGCAACGACTTCTTTTGAGATCGGTTTAGCCCCCTTTGTAAGGCCAGAGCGATCTTTTCCGGTCCTAGTTATATTTAGCATGATTTTCTTTTTGGTAGCTTGGTTTTTAGCACGAAAACCGACGAAATTATTTAATTATATCGGAAAAATTTTAAACCCACTCTTTTTGATCCTCCTAGCTTTTTTATTGTTGCAAGTTTTTATTCATCCTATGGGAACGGTCAGTCAGACGCTCGCTCAAGTGGATTATCAAGACCATGCTTTTTTTAAAGGATTCATTGAAGGCTATAATACATTAGATGCCTTAGCTTCGTTGGCGTTTGGAATCATTATCGTGTCGACGCTTCGGCAGCGTGGGGTGAAAGATCCCAATACGATCGCTCTGGATACGATCAAGTCGGGTACGATCAGTATTTTGGCAATGGGCGTGATCTATAGTTTGTTGGCTTATATGGGTGCAACAAGTTTAGGAGAATTTCCTTTAAGTGAAAATGGTGGGATCGCTTTGGCTCAAATTGCTAGTCATTATTTTGGTAAATTTGGCAGTATCATTTTGGCTCTGATCGTGATCTTGGCTTGTTTGAAAACGGCGATCGGGTTGATTTCTGCTTTTTCAGAAACCTTTGAGGAACTATTCCCCAAATGGAGCTATTTGACTTTTGCGACGATCGTCAGTGCCCTGTCTTGTCTGGTTGCAACGGTTGGGCTGACCAATATCATTCAGTTTTCGATCCCCGTGTTGATGTTTTTGTATCCACTGGCGATGACTTTGATCTTGCTTTCCTTAGGCGGGCAATTTTTTGAGCAAGATGCGCACGTCTTTCAAATCGTGACCTTATTTACTCTGCTGGCCTCCGTGATCGATGCCCTCAATGCAAGTCCTACTTTTTTGAAAGAAACCGTCTTTGCCAATGCCTTGATCACTTTCGGTAAAAATTACTTGCCACTTTTCTCAATTGGCATGGGTTGGGTTTTACCGGCAACTGTCGGTTTGATTATCGGTTTGATCGTACACTTTGTGATAAGAAAAAAATGAAAGGATGGATCTAGCTGATAATTAGCTAGATCTTTTTCTTAGCTATTAAGGGAGTATATCTTTTTGGTGTCGTTCAAAGCTTGGCCAATCAGTCTTATTAGTGCGAAAAAACGCTTGAGCGGTAAGCTTATGGCGGGACTTCAAGAAGATGAAAGGCACCCGAAATGAAAAAGGGAGTGCCTATGATGGTACTTGTGTGACAGACACTAAGGATACCTTGCGAACTTATCGGAAATAGTGGATTATCCCATACTAGCTGGGAAGATTGAAGTAAGTCAGCAGATTGGCGGCAAGAGACTTTTTAGCGACAAGACCAAAAACGCTTCGATCGGTGGCGTCTTTTTCCGGTATGCACTAGCTCCGCTTTCGAAGACGAGATAAAGTTGCTCTTTAAAAATTGTGATCTGCTCCAGATAAGGTGAAAATTTAAGCGACAATAAAGCCGCAGCTTCCACTAAATCTCCTTTTCTTGCTTAAACTGGACCATAGAGAAAAGGAAAACCTGCGAGGAACGTAGTCCAAAAGATTGCGCGACCAAGCAATAGTCTTGATAAAAAGTGATGGCTTGAGCTTTTTTTAGCAAGCAGGCACGAGAATTCTCATTAGCTTTCCAACGTAACTACCATAGATTCCGTGTTCTCCAGTTTAAAGGAATCATGTATTCTATGGTGGTTACTTTGTCATTTCGACAACCATAGAATTATTTATGGTTGTTGCTTTTGCAGAGTAACAACCATAGATTTCATTTTTCTCCATTTTAGCGAGATCGGGCATTTCACGTTGGCAAGCAACAATCCTAAATTTTTTTGCCGGACACTTTAGAACAGCGGCGAAAAAAGAGCGTGAGACTAAGACAAAATGGAAAAACAATGAAGCACGATCTGTTTCCAAAGGATTTTTTAGTCAAAAAAATCCTTCCCACGAAAAGTAGGAAGGACGACCATGATTTCAGGGAACTTATTTAAATTTATTGTTTTTTTCATACCAAGCATGTTGCTCGATCATGAAATTTAAAGCAAATACGGCACAGAATACATAAAGAATGCCATCGATCGTCGGTGGTATTTCTTTTGCGATCAGATGAGGGATGATCACGATCAGAAAAGAGGCAAAGGCCCAGATCCAACGATTGATCATGATCCCTTTTTTCTTTAAAGCAGCCAACACCCATTGACTCAGTGCGAGTAACAGTAAAAAACTGATAAAAATAATGATCCAATACATATTGATCCTCTTACTCTGCTGTTGGTTCGGCTTGTTCGTCTAAGAGCATTTTCTTATCATAAGCGCGAACAAATGGATAGTAGATCACCGTAGCAACGACCATGTTGACTAGAATCAAGACGATCATGCGCCAGTCATTTCCAGCGGCTAAGTAGCCACCGATCGGAGCAGGCAGGGTCCACATCGGCATGACTGTGAAGCCATTGACTAAGCCTAATTTAAGTGCGAAATAGCTGATCGTCGTCAAAACGAGTGGCACGACATTAAATGGGATGAACAAATAAGGATTCAAAACCATAGGCGCACCAAAAATCATTGGTTCATTGATATTGAAGATCCCTGGTACGATCGTAAAACGCCCTACTTCTTTTAAGAACTTCGATTTACAGAAGAATAGGAACAAGAAAGCGACGACGATCGTCGCTCCGGCACCACCGATCGTGACGGTCCATTGATAAAATGGTTCTGGAGCAATGTAAGGAAGATCCGTTGCGGACGTACCAGCGGCTAAAGCTTTGGTATTTTCATCAAACATGATCAACCATAACGGGCGCACGATCGAACCAACGATACTCATGCCGTGGATCCCAAACGACCATAGTAAGTGGATCAAAAACATTGGCAGCAAAGCGCCAAGCAAGTTATTCCCTAAAATATTGGTCAATGGGGCAAATAATTTCAAGAAGGCAGCATTGACGTCAAAACCTAAAACGCCACGGATCAACCAGCAAGTCGTCAAAATGATCAGACCGGGGATCAAAGCTTCAAAACTACGTGAAACAGCAGGTGGGACTTGTTCAGGCATTTTGATCGTGATGTGATGGTTTTGGAAAAAGCGATAGACTTCGACGGCAAAGATCATAGAAATAATACCTGTAAACATGCCTGAAGCTCCTAAAGAACCCATCGGTAACACAAATCCTAGTGGAGCATCTTCAGGTGTGGTCACATTGACCGGCATTTGTAGCATGAAGAAAGCACCTAATGAAAGGATCCCTCCGGTAACACCATCCAAATTATAGGACTTGGCTAAGTCTAACCCCATAACAAAGGTAGCGTAGATCGCCATAAGACCCATAGTCATCCGAAACGGTAAGACTAAAGTCGCGGAAAAAGGGGCAATGAAATCTGTCCAACCTGGAAACGGCAAGTTGATAAAGACCATGAAGAAGGTCCCAATCAAGATGAGTGATAAGGTCGATACGACCCCATTTCTGATGGCTAATAAGTGACGTTGCGAGCCAATTTTAGCCATGGGTGGAACCAATTTTTCTTCCATCCATTTGATAAATTTTTCCATTATTTCCTCCTCACTCTAAAATCATGGTACCTTCATTATAACAAGAAATGATTAGGAATACTATTTCTAATTTAAGAGATTTAATTCACAAAATGTGGTATTATATTTCGTAGAGATCAATCGAGGAGTGAGCTTATGGAGTATTGTATCGGTGTCGATAGTGGTGGGACTCATATGACAGGAATGGCTTTATCTTTAACAGGAAAGCAGCTGGCCCAAGTAGAAGCAGGAAGTGGCAATGTTTTTATGGATGAAAAACAAGCGGTCGCTAATCTTACAAAAGTTATCACTAGTTTGCTAGAAAAGTTATCAGGGCAGGCCTGTCGTTATATTTTATTGGGCATCGCTGGTGTTGAAACAGCCGGCAATGCCGCGGAGTTAGCAGACTTATTTTCAAAAAAGTTTGCTTGTCCGACTTATGTGATCAGTGATGCCAAGTTGGCTTTATTGAATGGCTTAGAAGGACAAGCCGGGACCTTGGTGATCGCTGGGACGGGGTCAGTCGTCTATGGCCGCCAAGCGGGTCAGTTTATGCGCTTTGGTGGCTGGGGTCCTAAGCTTGGCGATACGGGCAGTGCCTATAAAATCGCGGAAGCCGCCATGAAGCAATGCTTGTGGTGCCACGATCTTGGTGAAGTCAGTCAATTAGAAAAAACATTACTAGCGACTCTGGATTGCCCGTCGCTTTATCAAGCGGTTTTAGTGTATAATAAACTTGATCGAACGACGATCGCTGGTTTAGCAAAAAATGTGGGTAGGTTAGCCGAAGCCGGGAGCCTTGAAGCCCAGCAAATTTTGCAAGACCAAGCAGGAGCGCTCGCTAAAGAAGTATTGGGTCTGTTACATCGTTATCAAGACCCATGTCCTCTAAAAG
>JBFLGC010000159.1:285-519 GCA_041859945.1 Tetragenococcus sp. | reverse complement strand
CAAGACGGACATCGAGTCCGAATTCCCCGGCAAGGAGTCCGGAGAGCTGTGCTACTTCAATAGAATGCTTGAGAGCATTCTGTCCGTAACTGGTACGGAAATGCATCTTGCCGAGAAGCTTTACAAGTTCAGGCTGAATACCATGTACACCGACTTCAAGAGTCGCTGCCTCGCCCTCTTCCTTAATTCTTGCGTCAACTTCCTTCTTGGCCTTTTCGACCATTTCCTCAATTC
>JBFLGC010000159.1:0-275 GCA_041859945.1 Tetragenococcus sp. | reverse complement strand
GATGGATTCTTCCATCAACGATGAGCTTTTCGAGTGCAATACGTGCGATTTCACGTCTAATCGGGTCAAAACCCGAAACAACTACCGCTTCCGGCGTATCATCAATAATTAAATCTACGCCTGTCATCGTTTCAAGGGTTCTGATATTACGTCCCTCACGACCGATGATCCTGCCTTTCATTTCATCATTAGGAAGCTGAACAACTGATATCGTAGATTCAGCCACGTGGTCTGCAGCGCATCTCTGAATAGCGCTTACCACATATTCCTTGGCC
>JBFLGC010000158.1:0-519 GCA_041859945.1 Tetragenococcus sp. | reverse complement strand
CTCGTTTCTGGCATTATCGTACCATTGTATTGGATTTTGGTCAGGGTTGGCGAAAAGCGATGAATTGGCCTGGGGTTAGTCCAAAAAACTCAGAAGATAGCCTTAATCACGTTGATATTCTTCAGTTGTATCCTGGCTCTCCACGTCCTCTGCGCTGGAATATCTTGCAGGTGCCCAAAAGAATAGAACCTGGCCGCTACCGCAGCATGGTAGCAGAGCTCTTTGCCAATGCTGGCAGAATGGGAGCCAGGCAATTGGGCTTTATGCGCCGTGCCTTGACCGAATTGTATTTCGAAGCCGGTGTCCTCACTGGAGATCCAAAATTACAGAATGGTCCCCTCGGGCATCTTCAAAATGAACAGGAAGTGCAGCTCATTCAAAATGAGCGTCAGAATTCCGCTGTAGATCTGGATCATCTTCATGTGGGTACTTTGCTGGAAAGTCTCTCTCCTGCTGAATTACAGGCATTGGCAGTCTTCCGCAGCCGCAAAATGGATGTTTCCAAATGGGTGGATCGTC
>JBFLGC010000157.1:0-520 GCA_041859945.1 Tetragenococcus sp. | reverse complement strand
GTACATAATAGAAAAATAAAAAGAGAAATAGAAAAATATAATGGTAATTTGGTTTGCGTAGAATGTACAACATCATATTTTATAGCAAGACAAAATGGATTAACTTTTATTACTGGTAATTGTCATGCTGGTAAAGGTTGTGTAATTGGTTTTACTGCGGATTTAGGTAATAAAATCATTCCTAACCTTATAGGTGTGGATATTGGTTGTGGAATGCTTACTGTTGAATTAGGTAAAATAAATCCAAATTTACAACAATTAGATGATGTTATTCATCAATACATTCCTAGTGGCAGAAAGGTTCATGAAGGTAGAATACTAAGATTTCCTAAACTTCAAGATTTATATTGTTATAGAGAATTAAAAGAAACAAAATGGATTGAAAAAAGTATCGGGACTTTAGGTGGAGGAAATCATTTTATCGAAGTAAATCAGGATGATGAAAATAATATTTATCTAGTAATTCATTCAGGTAGTAGAAATTTAGGAAAACAGGTAGCAGACTTTTATCAAAATATTG
>JBFLGC010000156.1:0-520 GCA_041859945.1 Tetragenococcus sp. | reverse complement strand
TGTTCTCCGAAAGGAAGGTTTATCGTGCGTACACCTATTATTGCCGGTAACTGGAAAATGAACAAAACGGCTAGCGAAGCTTTAGCTTTCGTTAATGCTGTTAAGGATCAATTACCAGATCCATCAAAAGTTGAATCAGTCGTTGCTGCTCCAGCCCTTTTCTTACAAGAAATGGTTGAAGCTGCCAAGGGTTCTGATTTAAAGATTGCTGCTGAAAATGCTTATTTTGAAGATGCTGGGGCATTCACTGGTGAAACTTCACCAGCTGCTTTAGCAGACTTAGGCGTTGATTACGTTGTTATTGGTCATTCAGAACGTCGCGGTTATTTCCACGAAACTGACGAAGACATTAACAAAAAGGCACACGCTATCTTCAAGAACGGCATGAAGCCAATCATTTGCTGTGGCGAATCATTAGAACAACGTGAAGCCGGCGAAGCAGAATCATGGGTTTCAGGCCAAATCAAGGCTGCTTTGAAAGACTTATCAGCTGACCAAGTAAGTTCATTGGTTATTGCCT
>JBFLGC010000155.1:0-521 GCA_041859945.1 Tetragenococcus sp. | reverse complement strand
AAATAAATTAACCTCGCAGACTTATGATGACCAATTGTTTATATTTGAAAACGTTGGAGGCAAATATGTATTTAACGACTTTTTTAATCCTGAAAATATATTTGACCGCTTAAAATCTTTTTTGTCAAGTTTTTTCTCAAAAAAAATGCCGATTTATCAAAAATTAGAAAATCAAACAGAAAAAACGATTTTCGAGGCTGAACCCTCACCGATTTTTAAGCCTTATATCGTTAATTTTAGCTTTTTAGCCAACGAATTGGATATTTTGGCACTTTTGCAAGAATTTAGACTTATTCGCTGTAAGGAGGGAAAAACATACTTGCCGCTCGATATTGAAATTAACACAACACCCAGCGTTATTCAGATTAAATGCCTGGAATTTGAATAAAATCAAAAAAAACAAGCAAAAAAACATGATAAAAATCAGTTTTTTGAGGTAAAAATCAGCAAAAACGATTTACAGGCTATTTTAGGCACTTATTTAAGTTTTGGAACTACATATCAAAAAAGTAAAAATAATG
>JBFLGC010000154.1:0-522 GCA_041859945.1 Tetragenococcus sp. | reverse complement strand
GGGGAAGCGACGGGGGATAACTGGAACCGGGTTTTCAAATTTGCATTTCAATCCACGCTTCCCGTGGGGGAAGCGACTTTCCAGAAGTTGTATGACCGGGAAGAAGCTACCCATTTCAATCCACGCTTCCCGTGGGGGAAGCGACGCTTGCCGTCGCCGTCCAGCGACTGAATATGCGGATTTCAATCCACGCTTCCCGTGGGGGAAGCGACCAATGAACGGCACGACGTAGGCCCCCATTTCATGATTTCAATCCACGCTTCCCGTGGGGGAAGCGACCGCGAAACGTGCCGCGTGAGGGCCGAAAAGGCCATATTTCAATCCACGCTTCCCGTGGGGGAAGCGACCGGCCGACCAGTTCGCGCCCAAAGACATTATTTCATTTCAATCCACGCTTCCCGTGGGGGAAGCGACACTGCCCGCCGCTAAAAACAGCCGGATAATACATATTTCAATCCACGCTTCCCGTGGGGGAAGCGACTTTTCGGCCCGAACAAGCGCAAACTGGGGCGGACGAATTTC
>JBFLGC010000153.1:0-522 GCA_041859945.1 Tetragenococcus sp. | reverse complement strand
CATAATTTCACCCAAATATATGATCCAAAACATTATGCACTGGATCATCTTTTACTATTAAAATTTCCTCTTCATACCAAAATTGTATATCATCGCCAAATTTTATGTCTTCTCTTGTAACTCCGGCTATTGATTTGATTTTTTTCTTGTTTTGTTTATCCACATAATCCTGGGCTTGTTTCTCATTTGTAAAAATAAACATCACCGGATCATCTTTTACTATTAAAATTTCCTGTTCATACAAAAATTGTATATCATCACCAAAATCTACATCTTCTTTTGTAACTCCAGTAATTGATTTGATTTTTTTCTTGTTTTGTTTATCCACATAATCCTGGGCTTGTTTCTTATCTGTAAAAATAAAATCAATTTGCTGCTCATTACTATGTTTAGCAGCAAAAAACACAACATATACTTTAACTTTCATTTAATTTACCACAAATATTTTTTATATTATCTGCACAAACAGTATTTTCCCCAGGACATCCAGAGCAACCACATCCCTCCGGATGGTTATTTTTT
>JBFLGC010000152.1:0-523 GCA_041859945.1 Tetragenococcus sp. | reverse complement strand
CGCGAAGAACGCGTGAGCGTGCGGCACATCACCGCAGAGCACTACTTTCGTCCCAACATCAGCAACACGTTTCACGGCCGCGATGTTTTTGCCCCGGTGGCAGCCAATAACTGATTTTTCATCAATTTACTTTGATTACCTTCATTTAAATAAGCCAATTGTGTTTGTTACTAACTATTTAAAACAATACTAAAAGACACGTGGTTTACTGATGGGCCCATATGAAGACATTATTCCAGGAATTAACGTAAATTCTCAAAGGGATTTGATTAGTAATTTGGATCACTTGGATAACCGGCAATTGCGTAATTTACGCTTGTATTGGTTAAACTTAACTGATCAGGTAAATTCCGATTCATATTGTGATAAAATTTTGATTTTATGACCAAAGGTTACTAGGGAGAAGAAATGAAGAAGACATTTTTAAAAATATTTTATAATGCAGTCTACCAAGTTTTTCTTGTTTTAGTTCCCTTGATTACCATCCCTTATCTTTCACGTGTTTTAGGTCCTAAAACTTATG
>JBFLGC010000151.1:0-523 GCA_041859945.1 Tetragenococcus sp. | reverse complement strand
TATCGTCGAAGACAAAACTTGGAATCCCGTGTGCACCAAGAACCTGTGCTGAATGGTGTGCAAATTCACGCGATTGATAACGCGAGTCAAAACTGATTGCCACACCGCGTTGCTTATCCTTATCGTCCAGGGTATCCATAAAGCGAGCCAATCCCTCAGCGGCGGCCCCAACGGTATAAAGGTTCATTTGTCCGATTCCGGGACCAATCAACCCCCGCATACCCGCAGTTCCAAAGGCCATTGGTTTGGTAAAGGCGTTTTCTAGTGCCTCTTGGTCATCAGCCATATCTGCTAATTCTTGTGCTAATGCTGGATCTAAGTCTTGATAGTTCTTCCATACTTGATAATTATCTTGCCAAGTCATCGTATCGCCACTCCTCTTGTTTTAAATTCCTCATGCTCAATTATGCTTACAAACTAAGTATAAGCCGAAAAGCATGAAAATAGTAAAATTTTTACTAAACAATTCTAATTTTAGAACTTCTATGAATACCCTTTCAAGTTTAACATTTTTCGATTTTGC
>JBFLGC010000150.1:0-524 GCA_041859945.1 Tetragenococcus sp. | reverse complement strand
TATTTGGACTTGATCTCTAACCGCGATAGCTTTGATCGTTTCTTGAAGCGGACGAAGATCATTTCAGCGATTCGGCATCATTTAGACGATCAAGGCTTCACAGAAGTTGAGACGCCAATGTTGCATAATCAAGCTGGTGGTGCGGCAGCACGGCCATTTGTGACTCACCACAATGCGTTGAACATTGATCTCTACTTACGAATTGCGTTGGAATTACATTTGAAGCGCCTGATCGTTGGTGGCATGGAAAAGGTTTATGAGATTGGTCGGGTTTTCCGTAATGAAGGGATGGACCGTGAACATAATCCTGAATTTACCATGATGGAAACTTATGTCGCCTATTTCGACTTCCATGATGTAATGGCTGAGACGGAAGGTATTTTTAAAGCCGCAGCGCAAGCCGTAACTGACGATGGCATTGTCACTTATCATGATCAAAAAGTTGATTTCAATCAACCATTTAAGCAAATTCACATGGTCGATGCGATTAAAGAAAAGACTGGGATTGATTTCTGGCAACCAAT
>JBFLGC010000014.1:0-57451 GCA_041859945.1 Tetragenococcus sp. | reverse complement strand
GGCTGGAAAACGACGGAAGAAAGCCAGCAAGTGAATATGACTTGGCAAAGGGGAGCGAGTATCGCGCCTGAGTTTGCGATCAGTAAAGAACTGACGACACCGCCAAAGCCCTTAAATGAAGGTACTTTATTAGGCAAAATGGAAAAATTTGGTCTCGGGACACCAGCGACGCGAGCCGAAATCATTGAAAAGTTGATCAAAACCGATTTGATGGAACGTACACCCGCTGGTTTACAAGTATCCCCTAAAGGCAAGCAATTGTTAGAGTTGGTCAATCCTGCTCTGGTCACGCCTGATTTGACGGCTAAATGGGAAAAGGAACTCGAAGCCATCGCTCATGGAAAATATTCCAGTCAAAGTTTCTTACAACAAATCGAAAAAGAAACACGCCTTTTGGTCAAAGAAGTTAAAACGAGCGAGAAGAAATACCAAGATTTTTCGATCACGCAAAAGAAATGTCCAGAATGTGGCGAATTATTGCGTGAGAAAAATACCCGCGACGGCAAGATCTATGTCTGTACCAATCCAGATTGTAGTTACCATCGCCGCAAGGATCCCAAGATCTCTAACCATCGTTGCCCCCAATGCCATAAGAAAATGGAGATCATCGAAGGTCAAAACGGAGCCTTTTTCAAGTGCAAATTCTGTGGCATCACCGAAAAGATGGGCGATAAAAAAGATCGCCATAAAAAAATGACCAAGCATGAAGAACGCCGCTTGCTCAAAAAATATTCCCAAGAGGAAGAACCCCAAGAAAGTCCACTAGCTGCCGCTTTAAAAGCAGCCATGGCAAAAGAAGACTAGAAAAACCGCGGCTGCGACCGCGGTTTTATCAACTATTAAGAAAGTATATCTTTTGAACAACGATCAAAGCTCAATCTATCTATGGCTGTTACTGGTCAAAAGTAGCAACCATAAAAAAATTTATGGTTGTCGAAATGACGAAGTAACAACCATAGAAAGCCTGCACTGCCTGATGTCTCCTTCAATTTCTAATTCCGATAAAATTTCTCGCATCTCATCACCTCACTGGTCTCAGTGTACCATCATTTAAGTTAACCATAGACAACGTTACCAAAATATAGGAAAATAGGGGGTGTCAAAATAGTTTAAAAGGAGGAAGAACATGACGAAATTAACTATGCCAGCTGATTTTCTCTGGGGCAGTGCGTCGGCGGCCTATCAGATCGAAGGGGCTTATGATGTCGATGGCAAGGGCCTGTCCAATTGGGATGAATTTGTCCGGATCCCTGGTAAGACCTTTAAGGAAACGACCGGCGATGTAGCCGTCGATCACTACCATCGTTATCAAGAAGACATTGACTTGATGGCCGAGATGGGACTGAAGACGTATCGCTTTTCGATTGCTTGGCCCCGGATTTTTCCCAAAGGCAAGGGTGCAGTAAACATGGCGGGAGTGGCTTTTTATGAAGCTATTATCGATGAATGCTTGAAATTTGGCATCGAGCCGATGGTGACCTTGTATCACTGGGATTTGCCGCTTGCCCTTCAGGAAGAATATGGTGGTTGGGAAAGTCCCAAGATCGTTGCAGATTTTGTCAACTATGCGACCTATTTATTCAAGCATTTCAAAGGCAAGGTCAAGTATTGGATCACTTTAAATGAACAAAATGTTTTCACTGGTCAAGGCTGGATCACGGCCACCCATCCACCGGGTAAATTCAATGAGGAGAAATTGTATTATTTAGTCAATCACCATGCTTTTTTAGCGCATGCTAAGACGGTCTTAGCCTTTAAGGAGATCATACCAGATGGCAAGATCGGTGCCAGTTTTGCGTATGGTCCCAGTTATGCTGAAAATTGTGATCCGAAAAATGCCATGGCTAAGCTCGATTACGACAATTTGCGCAATTATTGGTGGCTCGATATGTACGGCTATGGTCGCTATCCGAAAAATGCTTATCGCCGCCTGAAAGAAAAAGGCGTGGCGCCACTAGTGACTGCTGAAGAAGCCAAAATTTTCCAAGCAGCTGCCCAAAAAGTCGATTTCATGGGTGTCAATTATTATCAAACAGCTGTGGTGGCTTACAATCCGCTCGATGGTGCGACTCCGTTTGGCGAAGTCAATAATTCCGGCAAGAAAGGCTCCAACCAAGTGACTGGTGAGCCCGGCGTTTACAAAAATTTGCCGAATCCTTATTTGCAAACGACCGATTGGGATTGGACGATCGATCCCATGGGCTTACGTTATGCTTGCAAGGAAATCACCAGTCGCTATGATTTGCCGATCATTATTTCCGAAAATGGCTTAGGTGCTTTTGATACCAAGACAAAAGACGATCAGATCCACGATGCTTATCGCATCGCCTATCTCAACGCCCATGTCCGCGAACTCATGCAAGCCGTTCACGAAGGTTGTGACGTCTGGGCTTACTGTACCTGGTCCTTTACCGATCTCTTGAGTTGGCTCAATGGGTATCAAAAGCGTTATGGTTTTGTTTACGTTGACCAGGATGAAGTCGGCGGTAGCCTGGACCGCTACAAAAAAGATAGTTTTTATTGGTATCAAGAAGTGATCCAAACGAACGGCGGCGCGATCAAGTGATTTTAGCAAGTTCGATCAAAACTTCTGGACTGCTTTGTTTATACTGTAGTTAAGGAGGTGAGCTTGATGCAGCATCCAGCTGAAATGCAAAGCGCTTTTGCCGTGATCGAGGCGCACTTGTTGGAAGATTGTTCCTTAAAAGCGGTAGCGCGTGAAGTCGGTCTTTCCGAGTATTATTTTCATCGCTTATTTTTAGCCGAAAGCGGTAAGACATTTGGCGAGTACGTGCAAAAACGGCGTCTGGCTCTAGGCGCTTCAATGCTAGCAAACAGTGAAATTTCTTTACTTGATCTTGCTATTTTGTTGCAATTTTCCTCGCAAGAAGCTTTCACGCGCGCTTTTAAACAGCATTATCAGCTCCCTCCTGGCAAATATCGGCAGTTACTAAAAAATGTCTGGACAGGGGAGAAGAAAATGACAAATGAAACCGAAATAACTGGCTGGCTCTTTACCGGGACGGCTAGCGATAAGTACCGCTATTACTTAGACAAACGCATTTTCAATACCGGTAGTCAGGCGGTGACGATAAAGGCTGTCGCAACTACTTATGTGGTCGATGAGTACGCTGTTGTCATGCAACAATTTCAGGCCACCAATTATCGCAACCAGCGCGTTCGCTTTGCCGGCATGGTCAAAACAGAAGATGCTGATTACGCCGGCTTGTGGCTACGTTTTGATGATGGTCAAGGAGGCATGCTCAAGATTGATAACATGTCCAATCGCCCAATCACTGGTGCCAATGATTGGAATCAATATGCCTGTGTCATGGATGTTCCAAAAGAAGCAGCGCTGATCAATATCGGTATTCTACTACAAGGCAACGGGCAGGTTTGGCTAGATGATACTAGTTTTGACATCGTCACCTTAGACATGCCCACCACAAATTTCAAAATCGAAGCCACTTTTGCCGAAGAACCCGCTAATTTAGATTTCGAAGACTAACTACCAGCCACCTCTTATCAGGTGGCTGGTAGTGCGTTTAAGTCGTCAACAAACAACGGAAACAGAAACCGGTTGTATATATAGCACGTAAAAGGCCACTGGAAATGGCAATCAGACGGCACATAAGCTACTAAAGTCCCTACGGAATTAAAAATCGGTGGAGACATTAGCCGCTAAAGTCTCCACGGAATCACCAATCGGCGGTGACTTTAGCCTAACATTCATAATTTAAACCAAGTAAAAACCGCCTGAGGAAGTCAGGCGGTTTTCGTTGGGGGATACAAATAAGGAAAACTGATTTATATAAGTAACTTACAGAGCTTATCTGCAAGAAACTAACAGAGTAATTATTTGATGACCAATTCTGAATCTTTGTCAAAGAAATGGGCATCATTGATATTGAAGGCCAAGTCGATATGTTCACCAGGTTTGTGGAAGTCACGGGCATCGACTTTCGATACGAATTCAGTATCACCGATCAAGCAATATAACATGGTTTCAGCACCAAGTAATTCAGATACGACTATTTCAGAGTGAACGGTTGATTCTGGAGCTGAGTCGATCACGACTTGTTCGCTGTGGATGTCTTCAGGACGGATACCAAAGACGACTTCTTTGCCTTCATATCCTTTTTCGACTAACAATTTGTTACGGCCTTCAGGGACACGTAATTTCAAACCAAAATCGTTAGAGATCACGCCGTTGTTCAAAGTTACGTTGAAGAAGTTCATAGCAGGTGCGCCGATAAAGCCGGCAACGAAAACGTTGACTGGATTGTTGTAAACTTCTTCTGGTGTACCGATTTGTTGGATGATACCATCTTTCATGATAACGATACGGTCAGCCATGGTCATAGCTTCGGTTTGGTCATGGGTTACGTAGATCGTCGTTGTTTCCAAACGGCGGTGCAATTTGGCGATTTCAGCACGCATGGCAACCCGTAATTTGGCATCCAAGTTTGATAAAGGTTCATCCATCAAGAAGACTTTGGCATCACGCACGATGGCACGACCCAAGGCAACCCGTTGCCGTTGACCACCAGATAAAGCAGCTGGTTTACGGTCTAAGTATTCCGTCAAGCCTAAGATTTCAGCGGCGTTGTCGACCCGTTTTTTGATTTCAGCTTTGTCATATTTACGCAGTTTCAAACCAAAAGCCATGTTATCATAAACGGTCATGTGTGGGTATAACGCATAGTTTTGGAAAACCATCGCAATGTCACGGTCTTTAGGAGCGACGTCATTCATTACTTTTCCTGAAATTTCAAGTTCGCCTTCAGTGATGTCTTCAAGGCCTGCGATCATCCGTAGTGTTGTTGATTTTCCGCAACCGGAAGGACCAACGAAAACGATGAATTCACGGTCTTTGATTGCTAGGTTAAAGTCAGTAACAGAATAATCTTCTGCATTATCATATTTTTTGTAGACATGTTTCAATGCCATTTCTACCATAATGTGTTCCCTCTTTCGTTTTGTTTTACAAGTATTACTATACTGAAATCGATTTATCTTTGCAATGGAAACGTGCACAAAGAAAACTCGCTTTTTTGTGCATTTTGTCAAAAGAATCAAAAAGAGTCAAAAGTTGTGATCAAAAAATAGCTGAAAAATAAGTCGTCCATGTTTTTCAGATTGAGGCCGGTCTTGACTTGAAATTTGTCGATTTTATATTGTAAAGTGTTGCGATGCATGAAGAGATCTTTGGCCGCTGAGCTGACATTGCCCTGATTTTTCCACAAAGCCGCAATCGATTCGGTCAAATCTTCATCAAACCAATGCTCATGGAGTTCCTGTAAGAGATAGCTGGTTTTGCCGAACTGATCGGCTAGGTAGGGAATCGTAGCCATGCTCAGATCACCACATTTGGCTTGGACGTTACTTGTCAAAAACTTCGAAAAAAGCTGCTCTTCTTCTTTGAAAAGTTGCGTAAAATCAGCATCAAATGCATGAAAAGGGCCGACGAATAGACGCGTATACATACTAAAATCGCCGTCTAAAGCTAAAAACAAGCCTTCCAACTCTGCTAAGGTCAGCACTGCTTGATTTTTCTTTTCGATCAATATGCCATATTTTTCTGTCACAAAAAAACTATCGACGACTTCTGGTAACATGTTACGGATCTCTTTGTTCCAATCAGAAGATAGCAAATCGTAAGTACCATGAAATTCGACTTGGATCATGCGAAATTCGCCTTCTGTAACAGGCGTTGCTTTTTCTAGAAAAAGGGCTGGATACCATGGATGGTGGCTCGCGTTGTCATTGACCTCCTTATTGACAGAAAGTAGGGCCAATAATTTCTTTTCATTTTCAGAGAGAGCTGTCAGTGGGATCCAAAGAAACCCATCCGGTGCAGCGATGGAAAAATAATTTTCATCCTCAGCCGGCAACGGATGCAACTGGGCTTGGGGATAAATGGCTTGTAATTGTTGAAAATTCATGGAATGACCACCTTATTTAAGAATTCAATTTCTATTCTAATCGATACTTTCGACTTAGAAAAGGTCAATCCGCAAACTTTCGCAAAAACTTCAAGATTAACCAGACCCCCTGTGGAAAAAGAAAGCTAACCAATACTAGCACCACTAAGGCACGATTCGGTTTCTTTTTTTGTGAAAATATGCTAAATTTAAGGCAGAGTTAATAAAAATAGAAAGGAGCGCCGCGGTAGTTTTGCGGCAAATAAGTCAATGGTAAAAAAAGAAATCATGTATCATACGAATTTTGCAACAAGTAAGGAATTGTTCAAAGGAGCGACTGATTTTCTGGTTTCAAAAGGATTTGCAACGGAAGAATTTGCGCAAGCATTAGAAGAACGCGAAGAACGTTTCCCGACTGGCCTACCAACCCGACCAGCTTCTGCGATCCCGCATAGCGATGGCACTTATGCTAAAGAGGATGTTTTGTTATGTATTTCAAACGAAACGCCGATTTCCTTTTTTGAAATGGGTAGTAAAAAAGAACGCTCAGTAGAGGTTAAAATCATCTTCATTTTATTGGTAAAAGACAAGGTGACGCACTTGGAACAATTGCAACGTCTGATCGAAAGGACCAAAGATGCAGCCTTCTTAGTAAATCTTCAAGAAGCTGACTCAGCGGCGGACTTTAAGCAAATTTTTGAAACGAGTTTTTAATTAAAAGCTGGCCGGATCGTAATCTTCCGTTCGGCTTTTTTAACAAACAAAGGAGGCTTTATATGCTTTATATACGCTCGATCACTTTTCCTGATCGTGAAATGGAGTCCGGCTTCTTCATGGGCATTAAGCGGCGGGTCTATGATTCGTTCTATCCTTTTCAAGTGTTAAGTGCGCGCGGTTTAAAGCGTCTTGACTTTGAGCCGATCACGATTTTATACGGTGGCAATGGCTCAGGCAAAACGACAGCGCTAAATATCGTGGCGCAAAAAGTGGGTCTCAAGCGAGGTGCCAATTTTAACAAGACCAATTTTTTTGATGATTATTTGCAATTTTGCGAGATTACTTACAATCATCTGGTGCCAGATAAAAGCCAAATGATCGCAAGTGATGATGTCTTTGATTACGCCCTTAATTTACGGACGCTAAACGAGGGCTTAGATCGTAAACGCGAGGAACTTTTTCAAGAATATCTCGACAATAAATACGCCCCTTTTCAGTTACGCTCCTTAGATGACTATGAACAGCTGCGAAAATCCAACCTTGCCAAGAGTAAAACGCAATCTAAATATGTGCGACATGAACTGATGGATCGGGTGCGTGAATTTTCCAATGGCGAGAATGCTTTTCGGTTTTTTGTCGATAAGATCGAGGAAGATGCTTTTTATGTTTTGGATGAACCAGAAAATTCCTTATCACCAGAACGACAACTTGAATTGTGTAAATTTTTAGAAGATTCGGCACGCTTTTTTGGTTGCCAATTTCTGATCTCGACGCATTCCCCTTTTTTCTTAGCCCTAAAAGAAGCTAAAATATATGATTTGGATGCTGATCCAGCAGCTGTCAAGCAATGGACTGAATTAAAAAACGTCCAAACTTATTATCATTTTTTTCAAGATCACGCAAATGAATTTTAAGAGGAGGCGCAAGCTATGCCCGTTTATAATTTTTCAGCCGGACCGGCCATGTTACCAAAAGAGGTATTGGAACAAGCTCAAAAAGAATTTTTAACTATTCAAGATAGTCAAATGTCAATCGTTGAATTGAGTCATCGTTCGGTTTTATTTGAAGAAATTCTCCAAACGGCCCAACAATTATTGCGAGAATTGATGGAGATCCCAGAAAATTACCAGATCCTTTTCTTGCAAGGTGGCGCCAGTCTCCAGTTTTCCATGGTGCCTTTAAATTTAGCACGCGGGAAAAAAGTGCTCTATGTCAACAGTGGTGCTTGGGCCCAAAAAGCAATCGCGGCGGCGCAAGCAATTGCTGATGTTGCGGTAGAAATCGTGGCAACAAGTGAAGCGGACCACTTTTTGGCACTGCCAGAGATCCCAGTCGCACAGCTCGACCAAACGGCGGCTTATTTACACCTCACCACCAATGAGACCATTGGCGGGATCAGCTATCAAAAAATCCCACAAGTAGGGACGATCCCGATCGTAGCTGACATGTCCTCCAATATTTTAGCTAATGATTATCGCGTGACTGATTTTGGTCTGATCTATGCTGGAGCGCAAAAAAATATGGGCATCGCCGGTCTGACCGTGGTCATTATTCGCGAGGATCTGCTAGCTAACGAACCGGTTTTTGCGCCGCTGTTAGATTATAAAGTTCAAGCCCAAAATGATTCCATGTACAATACGCCGCCGACTTTTGCGATCTACATGGCCAAATTAGTTTTCGAATGGGTCCAAAAACAAGGCGGTGTAGCGGCCATGTATCAAAAAGCTCAAGAAAAGGCCGCCTTGCTTTATGATTATTTGGACCAGTCTCAGCTTTTTTCTAGTCCGGTCAAAAAAGCCGATCGCTCGCTGACCAACATTCCCTTTGTAACCGGCGATCCCGATTTGGACAAACAGTTTATCACAGCCGCCAAAGCAGCGGGTTTGGAAAATCTCAAAGGCCATCGCTCAGTCGGTGGGATGCGGGCTAGCTTTTATAATGCGATGCCGGAAGCAGGCGTGCGTGCTTTGCTAGCTTTCATGAGAAAATTCGAGGAGGACCACTAGATGTTTCAAATAAAAACCTATAATGCCATTGCGCCAGTTGGTTTGGCTCGTTTCGAGACTGAAAATTATCGATTGAACCAAAGCCAGACGCCAGATGGCATCGTGTTACGCAGTCAAAACTTGCGGACAGAAACTTTTCCCAAATCGGTCTGTGCTATCGCTCGTGCCGGTGCGGGTACCAACAATATTCCAGTTGCTCGTTGTAGCGAGCAAGGGATCGTCGTTTTCAATACGCCCGGCGCCAATGCCAACGCCGTTAAAGAATTGGTTTTGACCTGTTTATTATTGAGTGTGCGCCCCGTGTTACAAGGCGTGAATTGGCTCAAAACCTTACATGGCCCCGATATTTCTACCCAAGTCGAAGATCACAAAAAAAGCTTTGTCGGTCATGAATTAGAAGGTAAAAAACTAGGTGTGGTCGGCCTTGGCGCGATCGGAGCCATGATCGCCAACGATGCCTATCGCCTAGGCATGGAAGTCACCGGTTATGATCCCTATGTTTCTGTTGATACGGCGTGGAGTATTTCGCGGCGGGTCAAACGGGCCACCGATATGAATGAGATCCTCAGAAACTGTGATTTCATTACCGTCCACGTCCCCCTAACGGAAACGACGACACATTTGATCGGTACCGAAGAAATCGCGCAAATGAAGACAACGGCACAACTTTTCAATTTTTCTCGTAGTGAGATCGTAGACAATGACGCTGTTTGCCAAGCCCTCGCTAGTCATGAACTTGCCGGGTTTGTCACTGATTTTGCCGATGAACAGTTGCTTGGTCAAGAAAATTGTCTGGTCTTGCCTCATTTAGGTGCATCGACAGAAGAGGCTGAAATCAATTGTGCCAAAATGGCAGTGCGCACATTGAAACGCTTCTTGGAGACAGGCGAAATCAAACGGTCAGTGAATTTTCCAACTGTCGAGATGGCCTTTCAATCGCCTTATCGTCTGACTTTGATCCATAAAAATATCCCTAATATGCTCGGTCAAATTTCCTTGACCATCGCTCAGGCGAATATCAATATCGACAACATGGTCAACCGTGGTCGAGAGGAATTTGCCTATACCTTAGTCGATGTCAACGAAACTGATCCAAGGAATTTAGCGACTTTACAGACAAAATTAGCGGCTCAGCCCGATGTCATCCGCGTCCGGCTCCTGCCTAAAAAGGAGGTCAGCTATTAAATGGTCGAAATCAAACCTTTCAAAGCGATCCGGCCCGCTGCTAAACTAGCTGCCCAGGTGGCAGAATTGCCTTATGATGTGGTCGACACAAATGAAGCGAGAAAATATGCGTCCGGTAATCCTTACAGTTATTTTCATATCGATCGAGCTGAGATCGATTTGCCAACTGACCTTTCACCTTATGATCCCGCAGTCTATCAAAAAGCAGCTGCCAACTTAGCTGATTTTTTACAAAAAGGCTGGTTGTTTAAAGAAAAGAAGGACTGTTACTATCTTTATCGTTTGACTATGGGCGAAAAGCAACAGACTGGTCTGGTCGTTTGTACGGCCATCGCTGATTATTTGACTGGCAAAATCCAAAAGCATGAGTCTACCCGTATCGAAAAAGAAATCGATCGGATCAACCATATCCAGGCTTGTGATGCCAATACCAGCCCGATTTTTTTGGCTTTTAGAGACGAAGCGGCGATCACGGCCCTAATGGAAAATTGGCAACAGACGCATGAGCCCGTCTATGATTTTGTGCGCTATCACGAGGTCCGTCATGAGGTTTGGGTCATTGACGACACAAGGACGATCGCGCGCTTGACCAAAGCCTTTGCCAAAGTTCCTGCACTCTATATCGCTGACGGTCATCATCGTACGGAGTCCGCCGTTAAAGTAGGTCTAGAAAAACGGCGCTCCGGCCAAGCAAGTCCGGAAAGTGAATTTTTTACTTCGATCCTTTTTCCGGCTGAAGAGTTGACGATCTTAGCTTACAACCGCCTGATCGACGTCCCGGTCCCGACCGACTTTCTTGAACAAGTCCAGGGAAATTTTGAAGTAACGCCGACTACAGACAAGAAACCTAGGCGAGCGGGTCAGATGATGATGTACTTGGACCATGCTTGGTATCGCCTGACCTTTAAAGCAGCCAAGCTCCCTCAAGATCCGGTCGAAAAATTGACTGTCTCCCTTTTACAAAACCATGTCCTAGCACCGCTTTTGGGGATTCACGACGTTCGCACCGATCCACGTATCGATTTTGTTGGTGGCATCCGTGGTGTCGAAGCGTTGGAAAAGCGTGTCGATACGAATGCGGCCACGGTAGCTTTTGTCCTCTATCCCACCCAAATGGCGGACTTATTGGCTGTGGCGGATGCAAAGCAGATCATGCCACCCAAATCGACTTGGTTTGAACCAAAATTATTGAGTGGTCTGTTCTTGCATGATTTGGAAACAAAATAAGAAAACAGCTACAAGAGAACTCGTAGCTGTTTCTATCTATTTAAAATAAACCAGAGATCGTTTGGTAAAGCAATTCGAAATTAAGAATGGTCAAAACGATCGTGCAGATCCAACCAATGGTTGCGAGTAACTTGGAATTCTTGAACCGTTTGCCCATGATTTTTTCCGAACTCGTGAAGTAGACCAAGGGTACCATGGAAATCGGTAAGGCGATACTTAGAAAAACTTGCGAGTAAATCAAGAGGTTGTCTAAAGCCACCTCATCGCCACCAAAATAGATCGTACAAGCTAAAACTGGCATGACGGAAATGCCTCGGGTGATTAGCCGCCGCGCCCAAGTCGGGATCTTCATGTTGATGAAACCTTCCATGACGACTTGACCGGTAAGCGTCCCTGTGATGGTCGAATTTTGCCCAGAAGCTAGTAAAGCGATCGCGAATAAGGTACTTAAAATAGGACTAGCCACGCTCCCTGCGATCGTAGGGTCTTGTAAGGCATTATACAAGGCGGAGAAAGTCCCCAAATCTTCACCATGACCGAAAAACAAGGCACTGCCTAAAATAAGCAACAAACAGTTGACCAAAAAAGCGCCCGATAGTTGGACATTAGAGTCCCAAGTGGCAAAACGTAAAGCATTAGCGACTGCCTCTTCATCATTATAATCCAATTGGCGTGTTTGCGAAATCGAGGAGCCCAAGTAAAGATTGTGCGGCATGACAGTGGCACCCACGATCCCTAATGCCATGGTCAACTCACCAGGATGTAACAATTTCTTTTGTGGTACCAAGCCTTTAAAAATTTCTGGCACATTTGGTTGAGCAATGATCACTTGGTATAAGAAAACAGCGAAAATCACGAGGATCAAAGTCATGACGATCGCTTCGATCTTGCGAAAGCCCAGTTTCATCAAAACAAGGAGTAACAACACATCAAAAACGGTCAGAATGACACCGGCTAAAAGCGGGATGCCAAAGAGCAGGTTCAAAGCAATGGCTCCGCCAATGACTTCAGCGATATCGGTAGCCATGATGGCAAGCTCAGTTACGATCCATAAGACGACCCCTAACTTTTTGCCCGTATACTTGCGTGTGGCTTGGGCCAAATCCATGTGGGTCACGATCCCCAATTTGGCGGCCATGTATTGCAGTAACATGGCGATCAAACTGGAAAGTAAGATGACTGACATCAATAAATAACCGTACTTGGCACCACCACCGATCGAAGTGATCCAATTGCCCGGATCCATGTAACCAACTGCCACCAAAGCGCCTGGCCCTGAGTAAGCAATTAAATTTTTGAAAAAATTGCCCGATTTCGGTACTGCCACGGTCCCGTTGATTTCTTCCAAACTTGGACCATTTGCATAACTAACTAGCTTATTTTGCTTTTTTTCTTCCATCTCTTAACCCCGTCTCTGGTTTAGGCTTCCCTAAATTCAAATCTATTTTATTCCTAACCGGTGAAAATTTCAAGAAAAAATTCTTGGCAGCTAGAAGAAGTTCCAGGTTCGCTACGAAAGAAGTCTGCTTGAACAGAAAAAGTTCATTCCTCTCAAAAAAACATCATCAAAGCGTCGTTAATTTTTGTGGATACGAAAATCCGGATCCGGTAGCCATTTATTATTTTGTGGACAATGAAATCTAACTTCAGTATCCACAAATTGCAGCTACCGGTTTTTTGAACTGCTGTAGAAAGTAGTTGGGAAATATCGTATAATAGACTCGAAAAAGTGCGGGTCAAGAGAAAGGAAGTTTCTGATGTCTCAAATCACCAAACGTGCGCTAGAAGCCTCGCTCAAAAAAATATTGCTGGAAAAGCCATTGGATAAAATCACGGTTACCGATATCACCGAGGATTGTGGCGTCAATCGCATGACCTTTTATTATCATTTCAAAGATATCTATGATTTGGTGGAGTGGTCGTGTGAGGAGGATGCGGCTAAAGTTTTGGCTGATGACAAGACTTATGACACTTGGCAGCAAGGGTTCTTGCAGATTTTTGCAGCGGTCAAAGAAAACAAGCCCTTCATCATGAACGTCTACCATTCTGTCAGTCGCGAGCAAGTGGAGCGTTATTTGTATCAAGTCACCTATGATTTGTTGCTGAATGTGGTCAATGAAGAGGCTGTTTTGTATCAAGTGACTGAAAAAGACAAGTCTTTTATTGCTAATTTTTATAAGTACGCTTTTGTAGGGCTGATGTTGGATTGGATCAAAGATGATATGAAAGAGACCCCAGAAAAGGTGGTCAAACGGCTGTCATTACTTATGCAGGGGAATTTTTCCCGCGCACTGGCGGCTTATTCAAAAGAGAAAATTTAAGCAAAATACCCCATTTGATAAAAAAATAAGCAAAAAAGCAGACTTGATAAAAATTTCATCAGGTGGGCTTTTTTGTTGATTGTCGCAATTTGTCCAACGCCTATACTAAAGCTAGCAACAAAAATAAAATGTACGGGGGAATTTGTGATGTATTATTCTAGTGGGAATTATGAAGCGTATGCTCGCCCTGAAAAGCCAGCTGGTGTGGACCATAAAGCGGCCTATTTGATTGGCAGTGGTTTGGCTTCACTAGCGGCTGCTTGTTTTCTGATCCGAGATGGTCAAATGCCTGGTAAATCGATCCATATTTTAGAACGGGATGATCATCCCGGTGGTGCCTTGGATGGCGATCAAATGAAAAATGTCGGCTATGTCATGCGTGGTGGCCGAGAGATGGACAATCATTTCGAATGTATGTGGGATTTGTTTCGCTCGATCCCTTCTATTGAAACTGAAGGTGTCAGCGTATTGGATGAATATTATTGGCTTAACAAAAAAGACCCCAACTATTCGCTGTGCCGGGCGACTCTCAATCAAGGGGAAGATGCACACACGGGAAATAAATTTGGCCTTTCAGATAAAGGCAGCATGGAGATCATGAAGTTATTTATGATCCCAGATGAAAAATTGGCCAACGTCAAAATGACAGAACTATTTGATGAGGAAGTTTTCTCTAGTAACTTTTGGCTGTATTGGCGCACTATGTTTGCCTTTAAAGATGACCAAAGTGCTTTGGAAATGAAGCGATATATGCAACGGTTCATCCACCATATTGGGGGCTTGCCCGACTTTACGGCCTTACGTTTCACCAAATACAACCAATACGAATCCATGGTCTTGCCCATGGTGGACTATCTGACGAATCATGGGGTACAATTCTACTGTAATAGTGAGGTAATGAATGTTATTTTTGATATTCAAAATGAGAAAAAATTAGCGAAAACGATCGTCGTCACCCATAATGGTATGACTGAAAACATCGATTTGACGGAAAATGATCTGGTCTTTTACACCAATGGCAGTAACGTCGAAAATTCGACTTATGGTAGTCAAAGTAAAGCGCCCGGAATGGATAAGGAGATCCATGTAGGTGGCTCGTTCAGTCTTTGGCGTAAAATCGCCGCTCAAGATCCCGCTTTTGGTCATCCCGATAAATTTTGTACCAGTCCTGATGATAGCAACTGGGTCAGTGCGACTGTCAATACCTTGGACGAAAAGATCTTGCCCTATATTCAAAAAATCTGTCAACGTGATCCCTTATCTGGCAAGGTAGTCACTGGTGGGATCGTAACGGTGCAAGACTCTGGTTGGTTGTTGAGTTGGACCATCAATCGCCAACCACAATATCGCAATCAACCCAAAGGACAAGTCTTGGTTTGGCTCTACGGCATGTTTTCAGATCGGCCGGGCGACTTCGTGAAAAAAGCCATGCGTGATTGCACCGGACAAGAAATCTGTGAGGAATGGCTGTATCATCTAGGCGTTCCCGAGGCTCAAATCGTTACTATGGCGCAAAACAGTGCGAATACTGTGCCTGTCATGATGCCCTTTGCCAGTGCTTATTTTCAACCGCGTGATGCTTCTGATCGACCCCAAGTGGTTCCAGAAGGTTCGGTCAATTTTGCCTTTATCGGTAATTTTGCCGAAACACCGCGCGATACGGTTTTCACGACCGAATATTCGATCAGGACCGCTATGGAAGCTGTCTACACCTTGCTCGATGTGGATCGCGGCGTGCCTGAAGTTTGGGGCAGCGTCTATGATGTGCGCGATTTACTCAATGCCACCGTTGCCTTGCGTGATGGGAAAAAATTGACGGATATGGATTTGGGCTTTTTCAAAGGGCTCGCCTTTAAAGAAGTTTTGAAAAAACTCGACGACACCGAAATCGGTAAGTTATTAAAAGACCATGAAGTGATTTAAAAAATTTGGCAAATTTTCGGCGATAAGGTATACTAAAGAAAATACGAGAGGAGGAATTTATCATGACGGTCGGTTTGGCTAAAATAACAAACAGCAAAAATCTGCAACTAGCTGCTACCAGTTTTTGCCATACCCTTACTTTCAAAAATATGAGTGACGGGCAAGTGCGCCTAAAAAAGGCATTCATATAGCAAAGAAATGACCAACAGATAAATTCCAACTGAAAAACGTTAATTTATAAATAACAAGGTCATGGATTTTTCTCCATGACTTTTTCTTTTGGAATGATCACAAAAAGGAGCGAGATTATGATCATTCAAGGAAATAAACTTACTAAAAATTTCGGCGGTCTGCCACTGTTTGAAGCTATCGATTTTCAAATCGAGTCCCAAGAAAAGGTCGGCTTGATCGGCCAAAATGGCACTGGCAAATCGACTTTATTTAAAATCATTTTAGGTGAAGAAGGTATGACAGAAGGAACGCTTAGTCGGCAAAAAGGGACAACGATCGGCTGTTTGCCGCAAATTTTCCCTGAAAGTGCCGCACCAGTTACAACCTATTTGCAAGAAAGTTTCACTGTCATTCAAGACTTACGCCAAACATTACATTATTTAGAAAGACAAATGACCGATCCAAATGCCGATTTGACAAAACTATTGATCCGTTACGATAACTGTCAACAAGCTTACGAAGAAAGCGGCGGTTATCAGCTGGAGGATCGCATCCAGTCCATGTTGAAAGGTTTGGGATTAGCAGAAAAAGCCGAAGTCGCTGTTGCAAAGCTTAGCGGGGGTCAACGGTTGCGGGTAGAGTTGATCAAATTGCTGCTTCAAGAACCTGACTTGTTGTTACTTGACGAACCGACTAATCATTTGGATGGACAAGGCATCGCTTGGTTAGAAAACTTTCTGAAAGCGAGCAAGCAAGCCGTCCTTGTAATCTCACATGACCGCGCCTTTTTGGATCATGTAGTCACACGTATCTTGGAAATTGAAGATGGCAAGCTCTTCGAATATCCCGGCAATTATAGCTATTATGCGCACTTGAAGCAGCAACGTATGGAAGAGTTACAGAAAAACTACGAGCTCCAACAAAAGGAGATCCAGCGCCTGCAACTCATGATCCGGCGTTACCGGCAGTGGGGCAACGAAAGTGATAATGAAAAATTTTTCCGCAAAGCTAAGGAAATCGAGCGGCGCGTGGCTAAAATCGACCAGATCCATCCGCCTCAAAACAGTAAAAAAAGGCTGGAAGATGTCAAGCAGGCTACTCGTTCTGGGACTGAAGTCGTGGTAGCAGAGAATCTTGGCATGATCAGAGGCGAGCGGTTGCTATTTTCTGACAGTAACTTTACGATCTATCGTGGGCAACGACTGGCACTTGTTGGTAAAAATGGCTCCGGCAAGACGACGTTGATCAAATTGCTCCTCGGCGAGTTGGTACCAGACGAAGGTGTGATCCGCTTGGGAGCCAGCATTAAGCTCGGCTATTTGCCACAGACGATCGTTTTTGAAAAGCCTGACGCAAGGTTGCTCGACTTTGCCCAAGCGATCACCGGTAACACTCAAACGGCGCGCCGCCTCTTGGCTCACTATGGCTTTTATGCCGATGACGTCATCAAACGCATCAAAGACTTATCTGGTGGCGAGCAAGTCCGCTTGCAGTTGCTAAAATTGATGCAAAATGAAATCAATTTTTTGATTTTAGACGAACCGACCAACCACATGGATATCACCATGCGTGAAGAAATCGAAGCTCTGCTTGCTGAATTTACTGGTACCTTGCTAGTTGTCACTCACGATCGCTATTTTCTAGCACACGGCTTTGATCATTGGCTCGAAATCAGAGACCAACAAGTGATAAAGCGTGTGGTGGAGAAATAAACAAACAACGAAAATAAAAATCGGTTGTACATTTAGGCAGTAAACAAACAATGGAATCAGCAATCGGTTGTACATTTGGTCGGTTAAAGGACGGCGGAAACGAGAAGTGGCCGTCCTTTAAAATTTAAAGTCACTGCCGATTCACGACTCGGAAGAGACATTAAGCCTTAAACTCACCACCGATTTCCAAATCCGAGTGTACATTAGCGGCTAAAGTCACCACCGATTCAAAATTCGGAGGAGACATTAGGCCTTCTAGCCACCAAAAAAAGAGAAGTCCACCAAAATGGACTTCTCTTTTAGTTTACCTAGTAATCTAATCGGCACGTAAGGCGATAGCGGCGTCTTTTTTAGCAGCCATGCGCGCTGGAATGTGACCACCGATCATGGTGAGCACGGTCGAGATGATCACCAAAATGACAGCGTGGACCGGATTGAGCTGGGCAACGCCTTTCAAATCGGTCAAGTTGTACAAGACGGAATTGATCGGGAAAGTAAGGGCGTAGGCGATGACGACACCGAGCGTCCCCGAGAAGATTCCCAGAATGGCAGTTTCAGCATCGAACACACGCGTGATATCTTTCTTACGGGCTCCTAAAGCTTTCAATACCCCGATTTCTTTGGTCCGTTCCAAAACGGAGGTGTAGGTAATGATGCCGATCATGATCATACTAGTGACCAGTGATATCGCCGCAAAGGCAATTAATACATAAGTGATGGCGTCCATGATCCCACCTGTCAGAGAGGTCATCGTACCAGCCAAATCGCTATACAAAATGACGTCTTCTTTATCTTTGCCTTCATTATAAGCATCCAAGTAATCGAGCACTTTTTCCTTGGCCTCAAAGTTGTTTGGATAAATCATGATGCTGTAAGGCACGGCAGTTGAACCGAGGTACTGTAAGAAGCTATCCTTGGTCGTTTCGTCCATCTTTTCATTTGTCATGACATTGACATCACTGTCTTTTTGCGCTTTGACGATCGCCGAAGCACTATTTTTATCGATCACTTTTTGGACAAGTTCGTCACTATAAGCGATTCCTGGTGCCAACAGATCCATGGTCGAAGAATTCTTGATGCGGATGATGCCAGTGATCGTCAGCTCTTCATTGTCACTATTGTCATAAACGGCATCCAGATCTTGGTTAGGAATAAAATTACCCGTCGGCAGTTCGCTATAAAAAGCGTCATTATAAATCAGTTTGACGGTCGTACCAACGATATCCGAAAAAGCGATCTTATCGCCGTCTGCCACATCAAAGCCCAAATTTTTCAGTGCATTGATATTGGTCGTGTTGTTGTTATCGACGACCAAGACGACATCATTGACATCTTGCGGAAATTCACCTTCAAGCAAGCGATAATTATCTTTTAAATAGTTTCCTTGGGATTCGTCCAGTTGTAAAGGAAAGGCGGAAACGCCGACACCGGTTTGTGCTGCCATCATCGCCATCATCGAGCCTGTTTCACTACCTTCAGCGGTATCATTGGAAAATTTCACGCTAGTTACTTCATTATCGACTTCGCGTAACAAATTCATATTGGCCAGTCGCGAAAAACCGATGTTATTGCTGAGTTTTGGATCGATATTTTCAATATAGTCGACATAAGCGTCGTCGATCTTGTTGGTATGTTGGGCCCGATCAGCATCGTTGATTTTGGCCGTCACTTCTTTGGTATCAGGGAAAGTTCCTTTAAAATCACGATTTTCATAAAGTTCTGGATCTTGGTCGGCCGTGACTTGCGAAATCGTGATCGGAAATTGCGCCAAGGTTTCTGATTGCGTGTTGTCGATCTGCTTTTGGAAACCTGATGACAAGGACAAAACGACAGCGATACTGATGATCCCTATACTCGAGGCAAAGGAAGTCAAAAACGTTCGGCCTTTTTTGGTGCGGATGTTGTTGAACGACAATCGCAAAGCCGTCAAATAACTCATCTTCGTGTGTTTGAGGTCAAACCCCTCTTTTTTCTGACCTTCGATATGAGGGTGGGAGTCGTCAATGACTCGGCCGTCGGAAAACTCAATGATTCGATCCGCATATTGATTGGCCAATTCGGGATTGTGAGTGACCATGATGACCAGTTTTTCCTTGGACAATTCTTTGATGAGCTCCATGATTTGGACGCTTGTTTCCGAATCTAGGGCGCCAGTTGGTTCGTCACAAAGTAAAATTTCCGGATCATTTGCTAAAGCCCGAGCAATAGCGACCCGTTGCATTTGCCCGCCAGAAAGTTGATTGGGCTTTTTATGGATATGATCTTTCAAGCCAACACGGATCAAAGCTTCTTCCGCTTTTTGGCGGCGTTCCGCTTTAGAGACCCCGCTTAAAGTCATGCCGAGTTCTACATTATCGATGATCCCTTGGTGACTGATCAAATTGTAACTTTGGAAAACAAAGCCGATCGAATTGTTTCTGTAAGCATCCCAATCTTTATCCTTGAAAGCCTTGGTCGATTTGCCATTAATGATCATATCGCCTGAATCGTATTGATCAAGACCGCCGATGACATTTAGTAGCGTTGTTTTCCCAGAGCCACTCGCCCCTAGGATAGCTACGAATTCTTGCTTACGAAAGGCCACCGAAACGCCATCTAGTGCTTTAGTCGTCGTGCCCCCGACTGTGTAATATTTTTTGATATCTTTAAGCTCTAACATACATTCACTCTTTTCTGAAAAGTTCGTTTGCTTCATCAACAAATGCACCTCTAACGGTACCATATTCCGCTCTAAAAGACAAAACATTAAAATTGAAAATTTTGTGAAAATACAATGAAGAGTTACAATTCACAGTTCAAGGTAGGTCAAATCCAGGTAGTATCTGACACAGCTAAATTTAACGATAAAGATAGTAATTGAGAGTACCACGTAGGTATTCTTCATCACTTTCGCTGCCTTGTGACAACTCGATCGTAGTGATCCAGAATAATTCACATTGAATTTTTAACATGACAACAACGCTAGATGATAGTTATGTTACGCTAGTTCTGTTTAAATGTTTAGGATTACTCAAATAGAATTTAAAAATTTCGATTATCTAATAGTGATTCTACTTTTAAAAAGAAAGGACAGATGACGGTCTAAAGTGACCGCTTTTGTCGATTGCGGACAACACTTTTCGATTCTTTTGACCGCTTTCGCCGATTGCGGACATTACTTTTCGATTCTTTTGACCGCTTTCGCCGATTGCGGACATTACTTTTCATTTCTAGTTTTAAAAAGAAGGGACAGATGACGGTCTAGTAAAACAGAACAAATACCGCTAGCTCACGAGGGTTCGTTTCATGGCGTCTTAAGCGAGACTATTTCGAAATGTGCCACTCAAGCTTGACCGGGAGTGGTAACTAATTGAGCTAATTTCATAATTTTTAGGCATCCTCAGCTATTGATATATCAATGGTTTAAAAACAACGAAAAAAAGAACCTCCCCATATGTTACAATTATGGTGTCGACTAAGACGAGTAATCACATGGAGGGGTTCCCTATGACTATTATACAACAACCGACGCTTTTTGACATTGATATTTTAGAAACTTTAGATATTCAAGAAAAATATCAAGAGATTTTCTCCCCAGTTCAAATGCATAAACTCGTGAATTTATTTTCCAAAAATACGACCGTTGGTCATCCTGTTGATATCAACTACGCAGCGGTCATTCGCTCAATCATGGCACGATTCTATGAAAAAATCGATACACAGAAAGCCTTGATCAGTCGTTTAAATAGTGATCTACGATTTAAGCTAAGTTTAGGCTTTCTGTATTCTGAACCAGTCCCGTCAGAAGCCACCTATTCACGAGTTATGAAGACACTGTCTCAAAATCTTGAGCTACTTGAGGAAATCAACGTTGATTTTTTACAGATCATTCAAGATGAATTTGATATTTTTGAAGAAAACGTGGCTTACGATGCGACTGCCATTGAAGCACGGACAAAACATAAAAAGACCGAGAATCCAAGACTTCCAGCTACCCAAGATCAACGCAAAATGTCTACAGAAGAGATTTTAGCGACCATCCCAACCTACCCTTCATGGGGTGTAAAGAAAAATAGTAAGGGGAAAAATACTTACTGGTTCGGCTATAAAGCTACCTTAGCCGTAACGACTCAATCACAATATATTTTACAAATGTTGATTTCTTCGGCATTTACAGCCGACGTAAGTGTGGTTATTCCAGTTATCCGAAAGACTCATGAATTGACGCATTCTTTTAAAACTGAAGACCATTATCATGAAGGAAAGCACCATGGGTGCTTGGATAAAGGCTATGATGCGCAAGCTATCTATGAAGAGATGCATGAGGTGCACATTGAGCCAATCATTGACATGAAACAGCTAGCCGAAAATGATGGTGAAATCGATGAAAACTGTGCTCCCACTTGTCTTTTGGAGTATGGCTACAGCTATGATAGTTACGATAAACGCTATAATGCACTAAAATACATTCGTCCTGAAGCTCACTGTCGGGAATGTCCTCTTCGAAATGAAGGTTTATGTCAAAAAGTAATCAAGATCAAGCAAGAAACAAGCTCTAGAATGTATAACCGTCCCGCAAGGGGTACCTTATCTTGGCAAAAAATCTATAATCAACGAAGTAGTGTAGAACGTGTCAATGCCTATTTAAAAGACTCTTATCAACTGAACCAAACAAGATTTTATAAACATAAACATGCACATGCTGAATTTTTATTAATGCAACTAGCATACAATGCTAAAACCTTTGCCACACAACGATTAAACAAGAAAAATAAAAAAGAAATAGCTGCTTGATTTTCAAAAAATTTGATATTTTGAAAATTGGACAAGTGTTTACTTTTTTAAAAAAGGCAATTATGAAATTAGCTCAATTAACATAAAAAGTCAAAAACTTTGACTAAAATCTATTGACTTTTCTTTTGTTTAGGTATACTTTTGATATAGATTAAGGCATACCGAAATTAGGGGCGTGGGTACATGAAAAGTTTGTCTGATTTAAAAGTTGGTGAAGAGGCGTTTGTGCAAGAAATTACAAGTGCGCCGGATATGAAGCAGCGACTGTGGGACCTAGGTTTTACGACCGGGACCAAGGTGCAATGTGTGCAAAAAAGTCCGGCGGGAGATCCGGTCGCTTACAGGATCCGCGGGACGATCATAGCAATCAGAAACAAAGATGCCAAAACCGTGTACATGAATGAAAGGGATGCACAGAATGGATAATGTAGATGAATTTCAGATCAAAAAACAAAGTCCCTCTGATCAAGTGATTTCTTTTGCAGGAAATCCCAATGTCGGAAAAAGTTCACTTTTTAACGTGCTGACCGGCATGCGGCAACATACCGGCAACTGGCCCGGTAAAACGGTCGAACTAGCACAAGGAAATTACCTTTATGAAGGAAAAAATTATGTGGTGGTCGATCTGCCAGGAACCTATTCCTTAACGGCTCACTCGACAGAAGAAGAGGTGGCCCGCGATTTTATCCAATCCAACGATTCAGATACGACAGTCGTGGTTTGTGATGCGACCGCTTTGGAACGAAATTTGAATCTAGTCTTGCAGATTATGCGCTTGACCGATAACGTCGTGGTTTGTGTGAACTTATTAGATGAAGCAAAAAAGAAAAAAATCACCATCGATTTAGACAATCTATCCAAAAAACTGGGTGTGCCTGTGGTTGGGACTTCAGCTATCAAGAAAGTCGGAATCGATGAATTGATGCGCAATATTTCAGTGATGAAAGAACCTACTAATCCAGTCTTATTAGAGGCTTTGCGGCAAGATTTCAAGGATGATGAAGCCCAAATCGATTTTATCATGAAAATGGCCAGCACCATCGCCAATTCTGCTATTGTTTATGAAAAAGCGGACTACGATAAAAAGGACCGCAAACTCGATAAATTATTCACCAGTAAAGCAACTGGTTTTCCGATCATGCTCTTATTATTGATTGCCGTTTTTTGGTTCACGATCCAAGGGGCCAACGTTCCTTCTGACATGTTAGCCAAGGGGTTGTTTGCGATCCAAGATTGGCTGATGAAAATCACTACTAGCGCTAACTGGCCAACTTGGTTACAAGGACTATTGATCCAAGGTGTCTACCATGTCGTGGCTTGGGTCATCTCCGTCATGTTACCACCCATGGCGATTTTCTTCCCCATCTTCACTTTGCTAGAAGACTTCGGTTATCTACCGCGCGTTGCCTTCAACTTAGATAAATACTTCCAAAAGGCCGGCGCTTGCGGCAAACAAGCTTTAAGCATGTGCATGGGCTTTGGCTGTAATGCGGCGGGCGTCACCGGGGCCCGTATCATCGACTCCCCACGTGAACGGCTGATCGCAATCATTACCAATAATTTTGTTCCTTGTAACGGTCGCTTTCCTATTTTGATCACCGTTATCACGATCTTCTTTGTCGGTGGCTCAGCAACATTTGGCAGCTCCTTTTTATCCGCTATTTTATTAGTCGGTGTGATCGTTTTGGGCGTTTGGATGACCATGATGATCTCCAAACTTTTATCGAAAACGATCTTAAAAGGCATTCCATCCTCCTTTACCTTGGAACTGCCTCCTTATCGGAAACCACAAATCGGCCAAGTCGTGGTCCGCTCGATTTTTGACCGTACCATCTTTGTCTTGTGGCGTGCCGTGAAGACCGCCGCTCCCGTCGGACTATTGATTTGGGTCTTGGCCAATCTTCATACAGGTAGCGGCCAGACTCTGTTGCAAGGCTTCGTTGATTTCTTAGATCCTTTTGCCAAATTCATGGGCTTAGACGGTGTCATTTTGATGGCTTTCATCTTAGGACTGCCAGCCAACGAAATCGTCATCCCCTGTATGCTGATGGGCTATTTAGCTACTAACACCATTGTTGATTATGATTCTTTGGCCCAATTAAAAACCTTGCTTTTAGACAATGGCTGGACTTGGCTGACCGCCATCAACATGTGCTTGTTTACTTTGTACCATTGGCCTTGTGGCACGACCTTATTGACGATCAAAAAAGAAACACAAAGCTGGAAATGGACTGGCGTTGCTTTCTTAGTTCCTACGATTACAGGGATTGTCGTCACCATGGCCGTGACCGCTGTGGCTCACTTGTTATTTTAGCTAGAAAAAACACTTAGCACCGCTGGGATTTTTTTCCAGAGATGCTCTTTAAATTATCAAGCAAAAAAGCCTCTGGAGTTTTAATTCCAGAGGCTTCTCATTCAACTATCAAGCTTAGCCTTTTACCGAACCAGACGTGATCCCTTCAACGTAGAAACGTTGCATGAAGATAAAGACGAGGGTGATCGGAATGGCGATTAGCACACAGCCGGCGGTAAAGGCGACAAAGAGCGAGTTGGCGGTGTTTCTAGTCATCATCGTGTAAAGTCCGATGGCAACGGTATATTTTTCGACCTTGTCACCCATGATGACTTTGGCAAAGATGAAGTCCATCCAAGGTGCCATAAAGGCCATCAAAGCGGTGTAAACGATGATCGGTTTAGACAAGGGCAAGGTGATCTTGGTGAAGATCTGCCATTTATTGGCGCCATCCATCATGGCCGATTCGTCTAGTTCCATTGGGATCGTATCGAAAAATCCTTTGGCAACATAAAAGCCCAGAGCCGCACCGGACGAGTAAATCAAGACCAAGGCGACAAGGCTTTCTGTCAAATTCAAAGCCTTCAGGATGTAATAAATCGCGATCATGCTCATGAAGCCTGGGAACATGTTCAAGACCAAAGCGACTTTCAAAAAAGATTTGCGCATTTTAAAACGCAAGCGGGAAAGGGCGTAGGCCATAGCGATCGTGATAAACGTCGAAAGCAAGCAACTGATGATCGCTACGATCAGGGTATTTTTGAACCAAGTCAAAAATGGATAACTTCCCGAAGGATTAGTCAAAAGCGACTTGTAGTTTTCGATTGTAAAGGACTTCGGAATGATGTAGGGAACAAAAGCGCCCCCTTCACCACGGAAACTGGTCAGAATGATCCAGAAAATCGGGAACAACCAAATCAATGATAGGACGATAAGCACAATATAGGCGATCGTCAATTTTGTCGTACGTTGTTTTTTATAACTTTTTGTTTTAGCCATTGCTTATCCCTCCTTAAATGAATTGGTGCGCGTGTAAGTGATCAAACTAAAGACAGCTGATAAAATGAAGATCAAGATCCCGATGACCGAAGCTAAGTTGTAATCGAGGGTGTTGACGGTCAAATTATAAAGCCAAGTCACCAATAAGTCGGTCGAACCGGCTCCGTAAAAGTCGGAATTGGTCGGTCCACCACCAGTCAATAAGAAAATAACGTTGAAGTTATTGATATTACCGATAAATTGTTGGATCAAAGAAGGCGTCATGACAAATAGGATCTGCGGGAAGGTGATGCTTTTGAAAATTTGGAAAGCATTGGCGCCGTCGATCCGCGCCGCTTCGATTTGATCTTCCGGCAAGTTTTGAATGATCCCAGTTGAAACCAGCATGGTAGCAGGGATCCCGATCCACATATTGACAATGATGACCGTGAATTTGGCCCAAGTTGGATCGGTCAAAAAGGGGATGGGACTATTGATGAGACCAGAATTCACAAGCATGCTGTTGATGGGACCAGCACCATTCAATAAATTTCGCATGATAAGTAGTGAAACAAATTGCGGTACAGCCATGGTGATGACAAAGATCGTCCGCCACACGCCTTTAAATTTCAAGCCTTTGGTATTGATCAGTAAGGCCAATAAGATCCCAAAGAAGAAACAAGTGATGGTAGCTAAAACGGCCCAAACTAAGGTCCAACCTAAAACAGGGAAGAAGGTCCCGGACATTTTACCCGATAAGACATTGCCAAAGTTTTTAAAAGCGACCCAGGAAAAGAGGTTCTTTGGTGGCAAATGTTTGTGATCATAGTTGGTAAAGGCGATCGAGATCATATAGAGCAAAGGGAGCACCGTAAAAAAGAGTACCCCCAAAAGTGGGATCGTCATGAGCGTGGCATGGAAGCGTTCGTTGAGCAAACTTTTTAAATCATCCATGGTGCTAGGGATCGGTTCACCCGCTTCTTTTAATTCATAAATATGCCGGGCACTGCGTAAATTGACGATATATAAGGTAAGCAACACGGCACAGACCAAGAGCGATGCGATACCGAATAAGAGCAGTAACATGGAATTATCGCCTTCTTGTAAGACGCGGATACCAAGTTTTGGATCGTAAACGAGCCCTTGTTCTTTGGTCCCCAGACTAGCTAACATTCCTAAACTATGTAGACCGTTTCGGATCAACCAAAACAAAAAGCCGACTTCAGAGGCCAGGAAAATGATCCCTTTGAGAAATTGTTTGTTGGCGAAATTGGCACTGCCCATAATGACAAAAGAGAGTTTTGTCGCGATGTCGCCTTTTTTAAATAATTCAAGGAAGGAGATGTTGTTTTTGGTTTTCTTTTTCTTGAACATTTTTCTTCCACTCACTTTCGTTCAATAAATAAGGCAAAGGGCAGTTGATCTATCAGACTGCCCTAAGCTCAAACTAAATCTTTATTCTTCAGGTTCTTGAGCGGTATCTTCGACTAATTTATCCAATTTACTTTGGTAATCAGCTTCTTTGATATTGCCTTTGTAAGTATCGTTGATGATGGCATCCATTGGTGGCCAGAAAGAAACGATTTCTGGGATCTTAGGCATAACCACGGAGTTTTCCGGTTGAGCCATTTGTGCCACGGCACTGGCTACATCATCAGCTAAGACTTCTTCGTTATCTTGCAGAGCAGCATTGGAAGGAACAACACCCATTTCTTGGAACACTTTCAATTGCGAATCTTCATTAGTCAAGTAGTTTGCAAGAGCCATCGCAGCTAAAGGATTTTGTGTTTGTTGGTTGATCGCAAAGACTTTAACGCCCAAGAAAGCTTTCATTTGTACTTCACCAGATCCAAAGTCGATCGTAGGGTAGGCAGCCACACCCATATTATCACCTAGAGCATTTTTGACATCATTTTTAGACCAAGGACCAGAAAGAAAGGCACTTGATTTTCCCGATTCCAAATCGGACAAAGCGGATTCGCTGGCTTGTAAAACGCCCGTGTTGTCTTTTTGAGCAGCGATCCATTTCAAAACTTCGACGCCCTTTTCATTGTTGAAGTTGGTCCCATTGGCATCTTCACCATCTTTACCATATAATTCTAAACCGTTACTCATGAACAAAGGACCAAAGATGTAGTTCGCACCTGCTTCAGCAAAGTTCGTACCGATCACGCCTTTTTCAGTCAAGCTGTTCCAAGTTTTGACATCATCTTCTGACAAAACGGATTTATTATAGTAGAGAACTTGGGCTTCGACGCCGTAAGGATAACCGTAGATGTCGCCATCCCAAGTCACACCTTGAACAGCGGAGTCGACATTGTTTTCTTTGATCGTATCAGCATCTTTATCGATTGGATAAAGCAAACCAGCAGAAGCCATTTGACCGACTTGATCGTGCGGCATCATGAAGACGTCAGCTGCAGCACTTGGATCTTTCGAAACATCTTTTTGGGCATCAGCGGAACTACCAGCTGAGATCGTGACATTGACATCGGGATATTCCTCAGCGAAGCCTTTCAAAATTTCTTTGTAAGTGTTGATGTGGTCCGTGTCGACCCAAAGTTTGACATCGCCTTCGACTTTGACATCTTCTGTTGCGGAATCGTTCGATCCAGCAGGTGTAGCACTCGATGAGCTCGAGTCATCACTAGATCCACCACAGGCAGCTAGTAGTAAAGTAGAGGCGCCCAGAACTAAACCGTTGACTAAATATTTCTTCCAATTTTTTTCCATTACTTTGTACTCTCCAGTAATTTATATTTGATTACATGCTTATTATGCAACCGATTGCGAAAACAGTCAAGCAAAAGATTCAAAAAAAGTGATTTTTTTGAAATTATTAGCTTCATAGGTTAGAAACACACAATTTTAGGGCCATGAAAATAAAATTGAAGGCCATTATTTGATGCTTTCATGAGCTTTCAGTTATTTTTGGGGCAAAAGGATAATGCAGCGCAACCGATTGCTAAAAATACTTGCAAGTGTTTTTAACTTGTGTGATAATGAAGGCAATAAAGCAATAAGGAGAGATACTATGAATACAGCAGCGATTTATCATCGCCCGGAAAGCGAATTTGCTTACCTATATGATAACCAAACCATGCACATACGATTGCGTACCGCTAAAGGAGACATCGATCGAGTTTGGTTGCTACACGGCGATCCTTATAATCTACATTTAGAAGAATGGTACAAAAAGCCCTTAGCGATGACCAAAATTTTAGCAACGAACGTCTATGACTACTGGTTTGTCGAAGTGACCGCACCGTTCAAACGCCTGTCGTACGCTTTTTCTTTAGAAGGGGCGGATGGCCTCCAGGCTTTTTATGGCGAACATGGCCTCTTTCCTTTAGAAGAGGACGTTTTAAAAGGCCCGAATAATTATTTCCGCATGCCTTATTTTCACGAAATCGATCGTTTCAAAGCACCGGCTTGGGTCAAAGAAACAGTGTGGTATCAAATTTTCCCGGACCGTTTTGCCAATGGGGATAAAACCAACGATCCCGCAGGCACCTTGCCTTGGGGTTCCAAAGATCCCGACCGTCAAGATTTCTTCGGTGGCGATCTTAAAGGGGTGATCGATCACTTGGATTACTTGGAAGAGTTGGGGATCAACGGCATTTATTTCTGCCCGATCTTTAAAGCCACGTCCAACCATAAATACGATACCATCGATTATTTAGAGATCGACCCAGATTTTGGCGATGCGGCGACTTTTAAGCAATTAGTCACTGAATGTCATCAACGTGGGATCAAAATTATGCTCGATGCCGTCTTCAATCACATGGGTGATGAATCGCCGCAATGGCAAGATGTTTTGAAAAATGGCGCGGATTCGCGTTATGCCGATTGGTTCCATGTCAATAAATTTCCGGCTACTTATCAAGAAGGTCGTAATTTCGAAGATGCCTACGATATCACCTATGACACTTTTGCCTTTACGCCCCACATGCCCAAGTTAAATACCGCAAATCCGGAAGTGCAAGACTACCTATTGAATATTGCCCGCTACTGGATCGAGGAATTTGATATCGATGCTTGGCGTTTGGATGTGGCCAATGAAGTCGATCATGCTTTTTGGAAAAAGTTCCGCCAAACGTGTGACAGTGCGAAAAAAGACTTCTACATCTTAGGCGAAATTTGGCACTCATCGCAAAACTGGTTGCAAGGCGACGAATTCCACGCTGTTATGAACTACGCTTATACCGATGCGATCTTGGATTATTTTGTCAAAGATAAGATCACCGCTGGCAAGATGATGGCTGAAATCAATAACCAAATGATGCTCTATCGCGATCAAACCAATCAAATACAATTCAACATTTTGGATTCACATGATACCCCGCGGCTATTGACTGAAACCAAAGAAGACAAAGATCTCTTCAAGCAAACACAAGCCTTTACTTACTTGCAACCTGGCGTGCCGTGTTTGTATTACGGCGATGAAGTCGGTTTGACCGGCGACATGGATCCCGATTGTCGTAAGTGTATGATTTGGGACGAAGAAAAGCAAGATCGCAAGTTGCTATCCTTTATGAAACGCCTGATTGCCTTACGTCGGACCAACCAAGGCATCTTGTCAGCAGGGGACATCCACTGGACCCAGATCGACGAAATTTCCGGTGTCATCATCTATGAACGTAGTTACGCCGGCTTAGCTTTACGGGGCACTTTCAACACGGGTAAGAAAGCCGTGACGGTCGATTTGACCGGCACTATCCTTCTCGACAATTTAGCCACCGCCAATAAAGAAACCGTTACGCTTGCGCCGAAAGGCTTTGCGATCATGAAAGCCTAGCATAGAATACGAACAACCACTCATTGCGAGTGGTTGTTTTTAGTACGAGAAAATGAAGGGAATACTAGGTTTGAGAAAGACAACAGCATAAAAATCTATGGTTGTCGAAATGTTACAATTCACGGCCGAATCAGTCGCTTCACTACGAGATTGGCTTGCTGAAAGTCAGCCGTGGAACCGCTGTGAGCCTAAAGTCTCACGACTTTCAAGCTTCAAACTCTCAGTAACCACTAAAGTGGCCACTGAGAGTAATTCACATTGAATTCTTGACACAATGATCTCGCAAGCCTATCTCTACGTTACGCTAAATTTAGTTTAAATTTGTATGATCATTTTAAAAAATAAAATTTTGCATTATTTGATTTCTCAAATGAGTAATTTAACCCACTCGAATGATTTGTTATTGCTAGCGAAACGAATGTGGCTGCAACGTCGCTGTGAAAGAGGAGCCACTGTGAATTATTTTGAATCGCTACGATTGGCTCGCTTAGCGAGACAAAGTAGATGATGAAAAATACCTACTTGGTACGGTGACTGAACGCTTTAGCGTTTAGTCACCCTTTGAAGCTTGGCAGACCTGAGACTGTGGCTCAGGTCGATCCCACGCAAGACTCTAGCAGACACAAACGTGAAAGCGTAGCTCTAGATTGGCCGTGACTTGTAACCAAAAATGCTGTTTATATCCTACTCCCTTAAGCAAATAAATGGACGATGGACTACTTTTCCCATACAATGAATATAAAGATAGATTTTCAAAAGGAGGAATAAGAAATGGGCTGGATATGGACCTTGATCGTTGGTGGTGTGATTGGAGCTATTGCTGGTGCAATCACCGGTAAAGGTAACTCCATGGGCATCATCGCAAATGTAATTGCTGGTTTGGTAGGTTCCTCGATTGGTCAGGCACTACTAGGTGACATCGGACCGAACATAGGTGGCATGGCGGTTATCCCTTCAATCATTGGAGCGGTCATCGTAGTCGCTGTGGTCTCCTTCTTTTTAGGTAGATCGAATAAGTGAATGAGCAGCTTGAATAAGTAATCCCGTCAAATCGATCCCTTGATTTCGCGGGATTTTTTGGACCGGTACTGCTGGTTAAAAAAGTTTGCTCGTTAGCTCCGAATTTGCGGTTCTCAAACTTGAGTTTCGATAGCCAGGAAGAAATAATTGGCTATCAAATTTGGTTTTTGCTAGCCACAAATTGAGAGTACCCGCACCAACACGAATCTGCAGACTCTGGTTTTTCTCGACAAAATAACAAATGTAGCTTCGTTGTCAATAAAGTTGCACATGCGTTATAATAAGAGTGAAGACAGCAATCATGTGTGGAGGGATTTTATGGCAACAACGAAAAATTACGGCATCATCGATATTGGCTCGAATACGGTCCGCTTGGTCGTGTATCAGGTGGATGAAAACTGGAACATCAGTGAGCTGCAAAATGTCAAGCTGCCGATCCGTTTGTACCAATATTTGAATAAAAAAAATGAGCTCACGCAAAAAGGCATCGATCAGTTGGTTGAAGTCGTGGCCCTTTTCCAACAAATCACCCAACATTATGAGCTAGAGAGTTTGATTGCTACGGCCACGGCGGTCATTCGTCAAGCACAAAATAATAAGGAAATCATTGCTACCGTCCAAGCACAGACCGGCATTGCCCTGCGCCTGCTTTCTGAGCAAGAGGAAGCCTTTTATGGTCAGTACGCGATCGCCCGCACCATGGCCATATCAGAAGCTTATAGTGTCGACATGGGCGGTGGCAGTACCGAAATCACTTATTTTAAGGACAATGAAATCGTTCAAAGCCACAGCTTCCCATTTGGTGTCGTGGCGTTAAAACAACTCTTTTTTCAAGACAAGGATCACAATGACCCCGCTGCTATAAAAGCTACCAGGTCTTTCGTGAAAGAGCAATTTGCCAGTCTTGATTGGTTGATCCCCCGGGATATTCCCATCATTGCCATTGGAGGAAGTTCCCGTAATATTGCCACCGTGCACGAACGCCTCACCGATTTTCCGGTTGTAGGCATTCACCAATATGAAATGGACGAAGCGGACCTGAAGCAAACGCTGGATCTTTTTAAAACTTTGTCGCTGGCGGACTTGCAGTCCCTAGACGGCTTGAGCAAAGACCGCGCCGACATCATCATCCCGGCTAATTTGACCTTTATTGCCTTGATGCAACAAGTCGTAGCCCCTGAGTTCATCTTCGGTAATAAAGGCTTGCGCGAAGGGCTCTTACTGGAACAGATCACGGACCAGGCGCCGGCAGCTTATGATCCGGTACATGTCGCCGATCTCAGTGTGGCGCGTTTTGTAGCGACCTATCAAGCCGATGCCAAGCGGGCTAAAAGTCGGACCCAGCTTTTGGATCTCTTGCTAAATGAACTTATGATCAACCAATTGGGACCCGATGTCATGCGCGACTTACTAAGCTATCTCTATTACGCCTCGCAACTGTATCTTTCTGGTTCGGCGATCGAAGAAGACGACAGTCCCTTTCACACGTTTTATCTGATCGCCAATAGCAATTTGAATGGCTTTTCGCACAAGGAACGCATCGCTTTTTAAGCTGTTTGCCACCCCTTTTGAAAAATGGTTTTCCGAATCCGAGTTGAAACTGATCCGTTTGGCAGGAGGTCTGCTCAAATTTACTGAGGCAATGAATATCACGGCGGTCAACCCAGTCAGATCTTTTGCTTTGATTCCTAAGAAAAAGGAACTGCTCTTAAAAATCGAATGGGGCTTTGATCCCAGTGCCGAAACGTATCAAGCCAATCGTCAGAAGAAACATTTGGAAAATGTCGTTGCAAAAAATGTGAGCTTAGACTTTAGCCAATCGCCTCGTTTGGAGTGTTAGGAATGGAAAAATCAGAATTTACAAACTTAAATTATTACCATCGCGATCTAAGCTGGCTTTTATTCAATCAGCGCGTCATCGAAGAAGCTCAAGACCCCAGCAATCCTTTGCTTGAGCAGCTACGGTTTCTAGGGATCGCCAGTAGTAACCTGGATGAGTTTTTTATGGTCCGCGTGCCCAGTATTCAAAGTTTGGCACGGGTGGCCCCGCAGAAAAAAGACGATCGCACGGGCTGGACTCACGCTGAGGTCTTGCTGAAACTCTACGAGATCAATCTGAACAATACCTACACCCAATATCAATATTTCAACCGCAACATCGAAAAATTGGCAGACCATGACGTGTCTATTTTAGCCAATGAGCAAATGTCCGCTGAGCAACGTGCGGAAGTGACCGACTATTTTACGCGCCTACTGTTGCCTTCGATCACACCGATCGGCATCGATGCTTATCATGCTTTTCCACACATCGCCGAAAAAAAGATCCATCTTTTTGTCCAAGTCCATAAAGGCGAGCGTACCGAGCAAGCAGTGATCCCTTTACCACCTTTGTTTCAACGACTACACAAGTTATCCGATGGCAAAAGCTATATCTATTTAGAGCAGATCATAGCACTACATTTACCGGAAATTTTTGTCGGCTGGCAGATCGATCAATATTTCTTCTTTCGGATCACCTATGACAATGATCTCGAATTCCAGGAAGACAGTGATGAAGACTTGTTCACACAAATGGAGGAATACGTCGTAGAACGCAAAAAAGGCTTGCCTTCGCGCCTAGAGATCGGCGGGGTTTGGAGTGAAGCTGTTGAGAAAAACGTTTTGTATTTGGCTGATATGTTGAAACTGAAGCCGCGTGATCTCTATTGGGTGCCCGGTCCGCTTGATTTGACTTTCGTTTCTAGTTTGATCAAAGAATTAGCGCCTGCCTTGCCAAAATTGCTTTATCCGCCCTATAAAGGCAATCCGCATGCACAATTACGTGGGGCGACCCTTTTTAAGGCCATTGAAAAAAATGATTTACTTTTCCAACATCCTTACGATTCTTTTGAGGTCGTGCTCGACTTTTTGGAAAGTGCCGCCTCCGATCCGCATACCATCGCCATTAAAGAGACACTCTATCGGATGGCACCTGATTCGCGGATCATCGCCGCCTTGAAAAAAGCTGCGTTGAAAGGCAAGCAAGTGACTGTTTTAGTCGAACTTAAAGCACGTTTTGACGAAGAGCACAACTTGCATTGGGTCCAAGAATTAGAAAAAGCTGGTTGTTATGTCTCTTATGGCCTGCAACATTTGAAGACCCATAGTAAGGCGACCTTGATCGTTAAAAAGGAGCAAGGCAAGATCAAACAGTACGTCCATTTGGGCACCGGCAATTACAACGAAGATACAGCGACTTTGTATACCGATCTCAGCTTCTTTACCGCTAAAGCAGATTATGTGGAAGATGTTACCGAATTCTTCAACTATCTCAGTGGCTATCGTGAGATCCCTGACTATCGGGAAATCGCCGTTTCGCCAATGGGTATCCAAGACATGTTGCTAGAAAAGATCGGTGCCGTCATGCAGTCGTATCGAACTACCCAGCAAGGCGCTATTTGCTTTAAAATGAATTCCTTGACCGATAAAGCCATTATCGACAAACTCTATGAAGCTAGCCAACTTGGTGTACCAATCGATTTGATCGTGCGCGGCTCGTGTTGTTTAAAGCCAGGCATCAAAAATTTCAGCGAAACTATTCAAGTTACCAGTATCGTTGGCCGCTTTCTTGAGCATAGCCGTATCTATGGTTTTTGGTATGCCAACGATCAAGCACCTGAACTGTGGATCTCTTCTGCTGATGCCATGACCCGCAATATGAAAAAACGTATCGAGGTCGCGACTCCCGTTAAAAGTCCGGCAACGGTAACGAAACTGGTCACCATGCTTGAAGCCTTTAAAAAAGACCGCCGCAAAGCTTATTTCCTAGAAGATGATGGCCATTACAAGCGCCATGGTACCGACAACGATTTTTCGTCCCAAATCTATTTTATGGAAAATAATCAAAGTCCGGATCTCTTGCCAAGCGATCCAGATAAAGATTCACTATTGGCTAAGATTCGTAAACTCTGGCAAGCTTATGCCAAAAAAGCAAACTGATAAATGAAAGCCACAAGTATTCGGCCCCATGTCGGTACTCGTGGCTCTTTTTGCGTGACTTAAGGTCAAGACTAGAGTATCGAACAGATTTGAAATGAAACATGTCCGATAGTGGAAAATCAGACATTTTTGGCAACGAATGGATATAAAAAATGGAAATTGCGTGGTTCTATCTTTAACAAAGAAAACTAAAATTAAGGCACCGTTCCTTTAAAAAAGATATCAGAAACTTAAAACACGGACGATCATTGCTAAATTTGAGACTAAATTAAAATTTTCATAGATTTTTCTCATTAAATTTCGTATACTAGGGCTAATTTCTTGAATCAGGGGTGGAAGACATAGAAAATGAAAAGTTAAAAAAGGAGATTTCTTTACCGGAGGCCTTGTCAACAGTAATGGGCACGGTGATCGGCGCGGGCGTATTTTTTAAAACGGCGGCGGTGGTTTCACAGACCCAATCGGCTGGTGCGACTTTGTTTGCCTGGCTAATTGCGGGGATTTTAACGATTTGCGGTGGGCTAACGGTCGCAGAACTGGCCACAGCGATCCCCGAAACGGGTGGTCCGATCCAGCATATCGAAGCTATTTATGGGAAGCTACTCGCTTTTTTATTAGGGTGGGCCCAAAGTGTCATTTATTTTCCGGCCAATATTGCCGCACTGAGTATTATTTTTTCGACTCAATTGAGCCATTTATTTCAATTAGATCCTAGGCTTCTTTTGCCCCTAGCGATCGTCACTGCCGCTAGTGTGACAGGATTGAATCTTTTGGGCGCCAAATTTGCCGCTAACGTCCAATCAGTGACTTTGGTGATCAAATTACTTCCGATCCTAGCTATTATTATAATAGGCTTACTTCAACCAGGACGCGTCGCAGTTTCGATTGTCGATCTTAGTATCGGTGAGAAGAGTTGGGCGGCTGGTTTTAGTGGCGCGCTCTTAGCAACTTTATTTGCCTATGACGGCTGGCTAGGTGTGACAAATATTGCTGGTGAAATGAAGCATCCCCAAAAGGATCTCCCCAAGGCCATCATTATTGGTTTGAGCTTTGTTACGATCATTTATTGGGTCATCAATTTTGTTTTTTTTAAAACATTACCAGTTGACACCATTTCTGGTAATCTCAATAGTTCATCCGAAGTGGCCCAACTTTTATTTGGCGAGCAAGGTGGCAAGATCGTAACGATCGGGATCTTGATCTCGGTATATGGGGCCTTAAATGGCTATACGATGACCGGAATCCGCGTTCCTTATGCCATGGCTGTAAAAGGGGAATTACCATTTAGCAAGTACTTAAAAAAATTGTCAAAAAAGGCCACTATTCCTTATGTAGCAGCTTTAGTGCAACTAGGATTAGCCTATATCATGATGACATTAGGTAGTTTTGATACTTTGACCGATATGCTTGTATTTGTCATGTGGCTTTTTAGCGTACTGCTTTTTATCGGCGTCTTTATTTTTCGTAAAAAACGACCTGACATTGTACGTCCTTATCGAGTACCACTTTATCCTTTTATACCCCTTGTGGCGACTTTAGGCGGACTTTTTATTTTGGTCATGACCACGATCACCATGCCAAAACTAGTAGTGATCGGTATCGGTATAACAGCTTTAGGGATTCCAGTTTATTTTTATAGGCAAAGAAAACATCACTAAAAAAGTGGTGTTTTTTCTTTACAATTGTTATGTACTGTTATATACTGTTTATGAAAAGAGGCGAGATGAATGAATCTTATCATTCAACATAATTCGCGGATCCCCATCTATGAGCAGATCGTGGATCAAATCAAAAAGCAAATTTTAAACGAAAAACTGACTGCCGAATCCGCTTTGCCCTCAGTTCGATTATTGGCTAAAGATTTACGGATCAGTGCCTTAACGGTAAAAAAAGCTTATGATCAGTTGGAGTCAGAAGGATTTATCGAAACTGTTCACGGCAAGGGCAGTTTTGTACTTGCGGTCAATGCTACTGCCAAAAAAGAAGAACAACTTTATCAAACACAATTAGCTTTAGAAAAAGTGATAAAAAAAGCTTATCAAAGTGGCATAACCAAGAAGGAGATCAAAGCAATCATACATTTAGTGATTGAGGAGGAAGAGAAATGATTGAAATCCAAGAAGTGGTCGTTCATTATTCTGACTTTCAGCTATCCGCTTCAGTGACAGTAGCTGACGGTGAGATCATCGGTATCGTAGGTGAAAATGGAGCTGGGAAAACGACCTTGTTCAAGTCTTTATTAGGCTTGATCGAAATAGATGCTGGCAAGATAGTGATTCAAGAAATGGATCAAACTGTTTTTTAGATCAAGAAAAAGACAATTTTGGTGTGGTTCTTTCAGATGCCTTTTTTAATCCCTTATTCAAGGTTGCTGAGCTTGCAAAATTATTGCAGGGGTTTTATTCAAATTTTGAAAGAGACTATTTTGATCAACTTTGTAAACAACTGAACTTGCCTTTAAATCAACCAATAAAAGAATTTTCAACGGGAATGTTAGCGAAAATAAAAGTAATCACTGCATTGACTCATCAAGCACAGATTTTAGTTTTGGATGAACCAACTAGTGGTTTAGATGTCAGTGCTCGTTATGTGATTCTAGATCTTTTGCAAGATTATCTTGACCGTTTCCCAAATACGAGTGTTTTGATCAGTTCACATATTTCCGATGATCTGGAACATCTCTGCGACAAACTTTATTTTTTAAAAAAAGGGCAAGTCGTTTTGAGTGAAGAAACTGACGTTCTGTTAAGCACTTATGGTTTGATCAAGGGAAATCAAGTTGATCTTGAAAAGGTCCCTAATAAATTTCAATTAAGCTATCGACAAACTCCTTATGGCTTTGAAGTATTAACAAACCAAAGAAATTTTGTAGAAGAAAATTATCCTGATTTAGTCGTAGAAAAAATAACGATCGATCAATTATTATTGATGATCACAGAAGGTAAAAAAAGATGAAAGGACTTTGGTTAAAAGATTGGTTACTGCTAAAGAAGCAATGGAAAATTTTGTTGATCTTTATTTTGATTGCTGTTTTTAATGGTTATAACAGTGGCTTTGCATTTTTAGCTTTTTTTATGGGCTTCTTTTTTGTATCACTGGCAACGACGACGGTTTCTTATGACCAAAACGAGCATGGTATAACTTATTTAAAAACATTGCCCATCAAATGGCAAAGTTATGCGCAACAAAAAGTATCACTAGTTTTAGTTATGGCTCTAGTTGCTTCTCTTTTTTCAGGAATGAGTATGACTTTCATTAGTTGGATCGCACCAGAAAAAAGCGAAAATGGGCTCCCAATGTTTGTGGTAGCTAGCCTAATGATCAGTTTCCTTTTCGGAACGATTTTGTTAGCTCTGTATTTGAAATATGGCGCAGAGCAGGGGCGACTCTTTCTCTTTGTTTTGATGGGTGTCATTCTCATCAGTGCCTATTTGATTTCTAAATTACCTCAGAAACAAATGACGCAACTCATTCATTTTTTTAGTACTTTGGCTCAAGCTTCGACTCTCCAACTATTGCTGAGTACAATCGGTATCATCGCTTTTATTTACTTTGTAGCCTATCAAGTAAGTTACCGCTGTTTGGTGCATTCTAAAGTTTCATAACAAGAAAAAGCTGCGGCTCTAATTAAAGATCCGCAGTTTTTTCTATATGAACTTATTCTTTAACGAAAGTAGCTGATTGATTTCCAGCTTGGCGACCAAAAATCACGATGTCTGCCACAGCATTACCGCCGATGCGATTATCTCCATGCAAGCCGCCAGTGACCTCTCCAGCCGCGAAAAGACCTGGGATAACTTCACCATTAGTGTCAAGGACTTCCGTATTTGTATTGATTTTTACACCGCCCATGGTGTGGTGGATACCAGGGGCAATTTCAATGGCATAGAAAGGACCTTCAGAAAGGTCATAATCCATCCCTGTTTCGCGACCAAATTCCGCGTCATTTTTGTCAGCTACTGCTTGGTTCCAAGTAGCTAATGTATCTGTTAAAGCGTCTTCTGAGACCTCGATTTTTTGGGCTAATTCTTCAATTGTAGCTCCTTCTACCACAACACCTTGTTCTTTATAGAAGTCGACTTGTTTTGCTCGAGTAGCCAAGGCATTATCAAAAACGGCATAGGCATATCCTTCAGGTAAAGCAGAGACAGCTGCAGAGACTTTATCGCGCGTTTCTAATTCATTGAAAAATCTCTTTCCTGCTTTATTTACTAAAATGCCACCTTCACCACGAATTGTTTCACTTACCAACATGCCATTTTTTTGAACAACAGTTGGATGGACTTGGATTTTTTCCATATCAACGATTTGACCACCCAAGGCTTCGATCATTTTAATACCGTCACCAATGCTTCCTTCAGAATTTGTGCTAACATAGCCTTTCAAGTCTGGACGATACTTTACGATCATTTCTTCATTTCCACCAAAGCCACCTGTAGTGACAATGACCGCATCAGAAGAAATTTGTTTTTCTTTGCCACCTATTTCTACAGTAACTCCTTGTATTTCACCATCTTTTTGATTAATTGAAGTGACATCTGCATTAACAAAAAGAGGAATATCGCGTTCAAAAACATTCCGAGTTAACCCGTCTACCAGATAACCACCAACAGCAGATCCATCAGAAGGGCGATGGATTCGTTTTACGCTCGCACCACCGCTAAAACTAATATTATCTAGAGTGATTCCCATTCCATCCAACCAATCAATAGCTTCAGCAGAATGATCGACAAAGTATCTTAGTAATTCTTGGCCGTTGGTTCCGCCACCACCTTTTAGGGTATCTTCAAAGAAAGTATCGTTGCTATCTTCAATTCCTTGCTCTTTTTGAAATTTTGTTTCAGAAGCATTCATTCCTCCTGAAGATTTCAAAGTATTGCCTCCAGCAATCGGCATTTTTTCTAGAATGACAGGATTCGCTCCAGCTTCTTTGGCTTGGATCGCAGCTGCCATGCCAGCGCCACCAGCTCCAACGATAACGATGTCGTAGTTATCTTTTAATTCACTGGGATCTGTGTATTCCTTCTCTGAAGCGCCGGATTGAGCATCTGTTGTTTCACTCGACTTGCTTGGAGTAAAAGCATTTTCTGAATCAGCAGTTTGATTTCCTCTACAAGCAGCTAGCAAAAAAAACGTTGCCAGCATCGTAGCTGTTTTTAGCCATTTTTTCATTGTATTTTCCCCTCGTGTTTTTTATCACAAATATAGTATAAGATATCACAAAATCTAGGTAAATACTTTCTTAAAAATTTTCACTAAATTCTCACTTACTTTTTATAAATCTAGCTATGTTAGGCAGCACTTCTCATGAGTAAAGTCGTTGACCGACAAAGATCAGTTGCAAACAAGTATGGAAAAGAAGTCATCATTATTCGGAAACAACTAACTTGGAAGATTTGTTGAGAATGATAATTATTTCAGTTGCATTTTAAATCGTTCAATGCTAAAATACTCTTTGAATGAAATTTTAGGTAAGCCTAAAATAAAATATAAGTATAGCAAAAGGAGTGCTGAAATGATTCAGTTCAAAAACATCACTGCCAGTTATGATGGCGTCTATACGGCAGTTGAAAATGTCTCATTTACAGTTGAGAACCCAGCGATCGTTGGTATTCTAGGACCAAATGGCGCAGGGAAATCAACTTTTATCAAAGCAGCATTAAAGCTGATCAAAGGCAGTGGTGAAACCACAAGCGAGGGGCGGCCGCTAAAAGAATGGCAAAAAGAAGTCGCTTATGTCGAACAAAAAAGTGCCATCGATCACACATTTCCGATCACTGTCCGGGAAGTTGTTTCCTTGGGGATCTACCCGCATAAAAAACTTTTACAAAAAGTAAATGCTACTGATTGGGCAAAGGTCGATCACGCCTTAGAATTGGTCAAAATGGAAGATTTTATCCATCGCCAAATCGGTGAATTATCGGGCGGCCAATTTCAACGGGTACTGATTGCCCGGACCTTAGTCCAAAATGCCAATTTTATTTTCCTAGATGAACCATTTGTTGGGATCGATGCGACCAGTGAGGATATTATTATGAATTTATTGCATCAATTAAAGCATACGGGGAAAACGATCTTTATTGTCCATCATGACTTGAGTAAGGTGGAAAAATATTTCGATGAGGTCGTGATCACGAATAAAAAGTTGATCGCTAAAGGAAAAACCGAAGATGTTTTTGTTGAAAAGAATCTAGTTCAAGCGTTTGGTGATTCAATTTTTGTAAGAAGGAGTGGTGCAGATGTTCAGTAATTTTATCGAAGGGCTAACGACTTATCACTTTTTACAAAATGCTTTGATCACTTCGGTTGCGATCGGCATTGTGGCAGGAGCAATCGGTTGTTTCATTATTTTACGTGGTATGTCACTCATGGGCGATGCCATCTCACACGCCGTTTTACCAGGTGTTGCCTTGTCCTTTATTTTAGGCATCAATTTCTTTATTGGCGCTATTGTCTTTGGGATCTTGGCCTCGGTTTTGATCACTTATATTTCCGAACATAGTACGATCAAAAGTGACACGGCGATCGGGATCACCTTCTCCTCATTTTTAGCTTTAGGAGTCATTTTGATCGGCGTCGCCAATTCCTCGACCGATTTATTCCATATTCTTTTTGGGAACGTTTTGGCTGTTCAAGATAGCGATAAATGGATCACCTTAGCTATTGCGGCGCTCGTCATCATCTTGATTTTGGTATTTTTCCGTCCCTTGTTGATCACCTCGTTTGATCCGAACATGGCCAAGGCATTTGGGATGAACGTTGAAGCCTATCATTATTTATTGATGTTATTATTGACCTTGGTTTCTGTAACAGCCATGCAAAGTGTCGGGACGATCTTGATCGTAGCCATGTTGATCACACCGGCCGCTACCGCTTATCTTTACACGAAACGGCTGAAACAAATGATCATTATGTCGTCTATTCTGGGTGGCTTGTCGTCTGTGATCGGCTTGTTCATCGGCTATAGTTTTAACATTGCGGCCGGCTCAAGTATCGTATTGACCTCAGCTGTGCTGTTTGTCATCGGTTTTTTCTTGTCACCGAAACAACGGGCCAAAAATGGGAACAAAGGTTGGATCGCCGTCGTTGCCTTCCTAGCTTTGATCGTCGGTGGCATCACGGCCTATCATCATTCACAAAACGTCAGTGCAGAAAATGACAAATTAAAAGTCGTTGTGACAAATTCGATATTAGCTGACATTACGACTAATATCGCAGGTGATAACATCGATCTGCATAGTATCGTGCCTGTCGGTAAAGACCCGCATGATTATGAACCTTTGCCTGAGGATGTGCAAAAGTCGACGGATGCCGACGTGAACTTCTATAATGGCTTGAATCTGGAAACAGGTGGCAATGCTTGGTTCTCGAAACTGGTCGATAATGCGAATAAGGTAGAAGACGAAGATTATTTCAAGGTAAGTAAAGGGGTCGAAGCCTTATATTTAGAGGGAGGCGAAGATCATGGGAAAGAGGATCCACATGCTTGGTTGAATCTAGAAAACGGGATGATCTATGCGAAAAATATTGCCCAAGTATTGGAAGAAAAAGATCCTGATAATGCCGCGGGTTATAAGGAAAATTTACAAGCTTACTTAGAAAAATTGTCGGCCTTAGATCAAGAAGCTAAAGATAAATTTGATTCGATTCCCGCTGAGCGCAAATTGATCGTGACCAGTGAAGGCTGCTTCAAGTACTTCTCGAAAGCTTATCGTGTACCATCTGCTTATATTTGGGAAATCAATACGGAAGAAGAAGGGACCCCAGATCAAATCAAGGGCTTGGTAGATCAGTTAAAAGAATCTGATGTCCAAGCACTCTTTGTCGAAAGTAGTGTCAATCCGAATCCGATGGAAAGTGTCTCACGTGATAGTGGCATTCCGATCTACACAACGATCTTTACTGACTCGATCGCTGAAAAAGGCAACGATGGTGATAGTTATTACGCCATGATGAAATGGAATTTAGATAATATTTACCAAGGATTAGCGCAATAAGAAAGTAACGGACGTCTATTTTTCAGACGTCCGTTCTTCTTTTTCAAGATGATAATAAATGATTTCTGGGGGCACGCGAAAGCGCAAAGGAACGACGGTCGTTCCCAAGCCGTTACTGACTGATAGCAAGGAACGTTTGCCGATCAGATAAAGTCCATTGGTAAAGCGGATCGCGCCGGGATGTTTGATGCTTAAAAAAGGTAATTTGATTTGTCCACCATGGCTATGTCCAGCTAAGATCAAATCATAATCTTCGGCATGAGGGATGTTTTCCACGCTATCCGGTTCGTGAACGAGCAAGAGATGCCACTGGGCTAACGTCCGTTCATAATCAAATTTAGGATCGCCTCGTAAGACATCGTCGATCCCGGCTATATTGATCGAGATCTTTTCATTGGAACCAAAGATCTCTTCGTTTTTTAAGACGGTAAAACCGGCTTCTTTCAATACTTCTTCCACAAAGTATTGCCCATGAGCTTTATAATCATGATTGCCTAAAACGGCGATCTTTCCCATGGGAGCGGACAATTTTTTTAGTTTCTCAACTAAAGCTTGCGTATTTTTGTGGGGCCATTTGCCATAATTATCGACCAAATCGCCAGTGAAAACGATGATATCTGGTCGCGTATCCAAAATAGAAGAAATCACATGATTGATCCGTCGTGGTTTATAGCCTTTTGAAAAGTGAAAGTCACTTAGATGGGCAATCGTGATCGCGGTTTTTTCTTCATAAAGATCATAGGCTTTACTGATATCAAGAACTTTTTGTTTTTCTTTTTTTATAAAATAATGTCTGACCAGCAAACGTCGCGGTTCAATGAAGACCATGTAAATGATCAGGAATAAAAAGATGAGTGCTATTCCAATAAGAAGGTACATTTTCTGGTCTCCTTTACATTTTTTTAAAAGGTATTGCTTCTTATAGAATAGTAGATTATTAGTGAAAAAGCAATCGAACAAAAGTTAAAATTCTCAAGAAAATAAAAATAAGTTTCATTTTATTACCATTTTGATAAAACGCTACACTGTGAGCTGGGCTTGCTTGAATTCTTGACACGACAGCAGTACAAGCCTATCTCTACGTTTCGCTAAGGACGGGATTTGTTTTATTAGTGATACTACAAACGAAAATGATCCTAAAGTTTGGTTGCTAAAACGATAATTTAAATTTTAAAGCGCTGATCTGGGTCCATTTCAGATGAGTCAAATAAAATTTTAAAATTTCAGCTAGCGATCATTATTGGCAGTGTGGCGTGAAGTGACCCAAATATTAAAAAGAAAGGACATATGCTAGCGTGAAGCTTGGTAGACTTGAGAGTTCAGGGGCAAATTTGTCCTGTAGCAGACACAGTCGAATCGCTAAGTCGCTAAATTGAACTGTGAATAACTGTAACAAAAATAAAGTAAACGTTCCTTCAAACAAAAACGGCCCAAAGAGATGAGAAGCAGTATCGGTAAAGAAGCGTTCTTTTGTGAAAAATTGGGGAGATCACTTTTTAGCGTTTCGTAAAAAGTAAAAATGTGCTATTGTAGATAAGAGAATAAGGAGGAATTTGCATGATTTTTGATACCCATACTCATCTGAATGCGGAAGACTTTGCGCAAGAGATCCCAGAAACGATCGAACGCGCCAAAGAGCTTGGCGTGACCGAGATGGCTGTCGTTGGTTTTGATACGCCCACCATTGAAAAAACCTTAGAATTGAGTCAAGAATATCCGAATATTTATAGTATTGTTGGTTGGCATCCTACAGAAGCTGGCCATTATGATCAAACGATCGAAAAAAGGTTGCAAGAACAATTGACAAGGCCTAAAGTCGTAGCGCTAGGTGAAATCGGCTTAGATTATCATTGGATGGAAGATCCTAAAGAGGTTCAAGAAAAAGTCTTCCGGCGGCAAATCGCGATCGCTCGTGAAATGCACTTGCCGATCAGTGTGCATATGCGTGAAGCGGTAGAAGACACCTACCGGATCTTAAAAGACGAAAAAATCCATGAAGTCGGCGGCATCATGCATAGTTTTGGTGAAAATGAAGAGTGGAGCAAACGGTTCTTAGATTTAGGGATGCATCTGTCTTTTAGTGGCGTCGTTACTTTTAAGAAAACCATCGATGTCCAAGAAGCGGCCCAAAAAATGCCAATGGAGCGGATGTTAGTGGAGACCGATGCGCCTTATTTGGCGCCAGTGCCTTATCGAGGCAAGCGTAATGAACCAGGCTATACACGCTATGTCGTCGAAAAAATCGCGACCTTACGTCATTTACCGATGGAAGAAGTGGCCAAAGTGACACGCAATAATGCGTATCGCTTGTTCGGTATAAAAAAATGAAGCTGAAAATTGAAGAAATCATTGTTGTAGAAGGTAAAGATGATACCCGACGTTTGCAAGAGGTGGTCGATGCCGATACGATCGAAACGATCGGTTCAGCGATCAATGAAGATATTTTGGCGCAAATCGCTCGTGCCGAAGAAACGCGTGGCGTGATCGTTTTTACTGATCCTGACTTTTCAGGCGAGAAGATCCGTAAGATCATCATGGCAGCTGTTCCTAGTGCCAAACATGCTTTTTTACCACGCAATCAAGCTAAAGGCAAACGGCGCGGCGCCAGTCTTGGTGTCGAACATGCTTCTGATCAAGCGATTTTGGAGGCTTTAGACAAAGTCGTCACGCCAGCTTTTTCTGAGCAGGCAGCGCCGATCGACCGGCAGATTTTACGAGCCCACGGTTTATTAGCAGGACCGGATGCCAAAAAGCGTCGTGAAAAATTGGGAGATATTTTGCGGATCGGTTATACCAACGGCAAACAATTGGAAAAACGTTTAGCTATGTTTCGCATTACTGAAAAAGAATTAGCAGAGGCTATGAAAACAGTTGAGGAGGAAATGCGGTGACAGACCATCGAGAAATCGCGGTGCCATCGAAAACCAAGGAAATTTTGGCACGACATGGTTTTACTATGAAAAAAAGTTTAGGACAAAATTTTTTGACGGATCCGAATGTGTTGCGCAAAATCGTTGCCACAGCTGGTATCGATGACCAAACCAACGTGATCGAAGTTGGTCCAGGGATCGGCGCTTTAACCCAACATTTAGCCAAAGCCGCGCAAAAAGTCTTAGCTTTTGAGATCGATGATCGCCTGATCCCAGTTTTGGCGGACACACTTGCTGCTTATGATAATGTGAAAATAGTGAATCAAGATATTTTGACGGCAGATTTAATAAAAGTAACGCAATCGTTTTTTGATGATCAACGACCGATCAAGGTAGTCGCTAATTTGCCTTATTATATCACGACGCCGATCATGATGTATTTTTTGGAGTCAGATCTGGAAGTGGCCGAAATGGTCGTGATGATGCAGCGTGAAGTGGCCGATCGGGTGTCGGCTAAACCCGGCACTAAAGCTTATGGTTCACTATCGATCGCGGTCCAATATTACATGGAAGCAAGCACGGTTTTTATCGTACCTAAAACGGTTTTTGTCCCTCAACCTAATGTCGATTCAGCCATTTTGAAGTTGACCAGGCGGAGTCGACCAGCTGTCACTGTGATCAATGAAAAGGCCTTTTTCCAATTGACAAAAGCGTCTTTTGAATTACGCCGTAAGACCCTATGGAATAATTTGCTACACCATTACGGGAAAGATCCGGAAACGAGGACTTGGTTGCAAGCAAGTCTGGCAGAAGCCGCGATTGATCCTAAACGTCGTGGCGAAACGCTATCGTTGACTGAATTTGCGGCCTTGAGTAATGCCTTAGAGAAAAGAAAATAAATAAGAAAATTTCAGAAAAAAGAGAGTGAACTGTCTTGACAGTTCACTCTCTTTTCTATACAATGAAGCTATCAAGCAAGTGTCTTGACACATTGGAGGAAGAGTAAATGAAAAAGAATTCTGTACAACAACTAACGATCTCAGCGTTACTTATTGCTTTAGGTGTTTTGATCCCGATGATCATGCCTAAGATCGTGATCGGACCGGCCTCTTATACATTAGCTAGCCATGTCCCACTTTTTGTAGCGATGTTTTTTTCACCAGGAGTTGCGGTGGCGGTCGCTTTAGGAACAGCCTTTGGATTTTTGTTGACGACACCGCTTGTCATTACCTTGCGGGCCTTGTCGCATATTATTTTTGCTATCATCGGTTCTTTCTATTTGCAAAAACACCCGGATATCGTTTTGAGTCAAAAGAAATTTCAAATTTATAATGTCGTGATCGGTTTGATCCATGCAATTTGTGAAGTTTTGGTAGTGATCTTGTTTTCGATGGTCGGGACCGTATCAGGTACTTCCTTCGGTGTCAGTCCCTTTATCTTTTATTTTGTCTTCCTAGGGATCGGTGGTTTTGTTCATAGCTTGATCGATTACAACATCGCCTTTTTCGTCGTTCGGGCTCTTAGTAAATCGTTTCGTATCCCCGTCTTTATCCAAGCAAAATTGACCAATTGATAAAAAACATCAAGTAAAAGTCTAGCATAAGCTTTTACTTGATGTTTTTTTAATTGATATGTTTGGCTAAATAATTGTACTGCATGGCTTCTTTAAGTTGCGTCGTGTCAAAGCCTAGGACTTCTGCAATAGCGTAACTATAAGCAAAAGCTGTAGCTGGACCACGACTCGTTACTAAATGGCCGTCTTTGTCGATGGCTACGATATCATCAGTGTATTTAGCTCCTGGTGCTTCGGCTTGGATTTTTTCTTCAAAACCTGGAAAAGCGGTGTAAGTGCGATCGTTTAGCAGGCCATAGCGCGAAAAAGCGATCGGAGCAGCACACATAGCGGCGTTCCATTTCCCTTGCTTATCGCGTTCTTGCATGAGCTTCATCAAGTGATCGTTTTGGCGTAGATTTTCGGCTCCCGTTGTACCACCAGGAAAAATCACGATATCATAATCTAATAAATCGTCGTCAAGGATCTTATCACAAGTCAGCGTTACTTCATGCGCACTAGTGATCTGCAAACTATCTAAACCGATCATATCGATCTGACCACCAAGTCTGCGAATGACATCGACAGGACTTAAGGCTTCTACTTCTTCGCATCCATCAGCAAGGATGATTGCTGCTTTTTTAGTCATGATAAAAGGGCTTCCTTTCCAATACTTTAGTGACGAACATCTTTCTAAGCTTCATTATAGCGCAGGTAAACATTTGGAGCAAATTTTACAAAGAGCCTTAAGTCGCTATTTTTTTGTTGAGTAGCGATCTATGTTACAATTGTTTTGTGGGAAACCACTAAAAATCAGAGTAGGAAACAAAGCGTTAAGTGCCAGAAGAATGGGATGTTGTCTTTTGGACGAAGGATCAAAAATCCGCGGTTTTGTTTTCGCATTCGCTGCATACCAACCTATGTAGCAGCTCTAGGAAAAAGAGCGGCTTTTTTTATCACAAAAAGTTGCTCAAAAGGAGAGGCTCATTATGAAACAAAAAATCAATGTACACATGATCACTGCTATGGGGCTTTTGATCGCATTAATGGTCGTTTTATCACGGCTTTTGGCTTTTGAAACGCAATTGCTCAAAATTTCCTTCGATTTTGTACCACAGATCGTCATGGGAATGTTATTTGGCCCCTTATGGACGGGCATCGGCTCGGTTTTGGCAGATACGATCGGGATGATGCTCTTTGCTCGCGCAGCTTTTTTTCCGGGCTTTACTTTAAATGCATTTATCACCGGTTTGATCTATGGCTATTTCTTTTATCAAAAGCCAGTCACATGGAAAAATTCGTTCCTTTGTGCTTTAGTAAACACGATCGTCGTCAGTCTGATTTTGACGCCGATCTGGCTTGCTATCATGTATGATCAGCCCTTGACCAGTTGGGTGATCTGGGCGCCAAGGCTCCTCAAAGCTTTGGTCATGTTGCCGATCCAAACAGCGTTAAATGAGGGAATCGGGCGTATTATCCCACTGAAACGATTGACCAAAAACGTGAAATTAAATTGACTCTTTCTTTATTTTTTGTCTTGAGAGCTTCCGTGTTATACTAAAGAAAAGGAGTGAAAATCGATGCATCGTAAACTGATCATTGGTCTGTTAGTAGCTGTTTTATTGATCGTTTGTTTTGGCACCTATTTTGTTGTGCAAAACAAACAAGAAATGGCTGCTTCAAGTTCTACCGAAACATCGTCAACTATCAATACGTCCACGACTGTATCAACGATTGATTCGACCGTTACCAAAGAAGATCCACTCGAAGTACAAATTGCCAACATGACACTAGAGGAGAAGGTAGGACAACTCTTTTTCGTTCGAGTGCCAGAAGCAAATCAGCTAGAAGATATTCAAAACTATCATCTCGGCGGCTATATTTTATTTGGTCGCGATGTTGAAAATGAAAGCCAAACAAGTCTGCAAGAAAAGATAGCTAGTTATCAAGCAGCGAGTCAGATCCCACTGCTTATCGGAGCCGATGAAGAAGGGGGGACGGTCTCTAGAATCAGCGGCAAACCCAATTTAGTAGCAACGCCATTTGCTTCGCCACAAGCGCTTTTTGCTAGTGGTGGTTGGGAAGCAATTCAAGCAGATACTGAACAAAAAGCCCAGCTCTTAACTGAATTAGGGATCAATACGGGGCTTTTTCCAGTCGCAGATGTGGCGACAGATCCCAATTCTTTCATCTATGACCGGACGATCGGACTTGATGCTACGGCTACGAGTCAATACGTGCAGACAGTCGTGACAGCTTTAAAAGCCCATCATAGTGGTTCTACTTTGAAACATTTTCCCGGTTATGGCAATAACTTAGAACCGCATGTGGAGATCGTGACTGATGATCGTTCACTTGACGATTTTGAAACATCTGATTTCTTGCCTTTTGAAGCGGGTATCAAAGCGGGAGCAGATAGCATTTTAGTCTCTCATAATATCGTGACGGCCATCGATAGCAATCAACCGGCCTCGATTTCGCCGGCTGTCCATCAGTTGTTAAGAAACGAGTTAGGTTTTACTGGTGTCATCATGACAGATGATATGGACATGGCGGGCTTAGCGGATTTCATTTCACAAGAAGAAGCTGGGTTAAAAGCTTTGCAAGCTGGTAATGATTTAGTGATGTCCTCTAGTTATAAAGAACAGATACCTTTTGTCATTCAAGCTGTGCAAGCAGGGACATATAGCAAGAAAGAGTTGGATGAATCGGTCTATCGGGTCTTGTCTTGGAAAAAAGAACTTCAACTACTTGATATAGACTAATAAGAACACCGTCTTTTTAGAAAAAGGCGACGTTTTTTTACCATTAAGGAAGTATATATTTTTGGGTAACGTTTAAAGCTTGGTGTATCAGTTATATTAGTGCGAAAAAGCGTTTGAGTGGTAAGCTTCTGGCAGAAAATGACCTAAGAAGGTGAAAGGCACCAGAAATCGAAAACCGAGTGCCTTTGTTGTGGTAACTAACAAACTGACTGTAGATTAATTTTATCTATTGTTTTGGCTAAGTTAAACATTTGAGTTAGCCATCAAAGCTTTTGAGAAATCGCGACTACTTTCTCAACCTTTCGCGAAAATCATGAAACTTGTGGTATACTGAACATGAAACTAAATAATAAGAAAGAAGCGAAAACGATGTTAGTAACGCTTCAACAAGAAATAGGTAAGAAATGGCGTTGTTTTAATGTAAAACAAGATGGGAACGCTTTTTTAAAGATCGAAACACCTTGGGAAAAGGCCTTGGAAGTCTGCCATATGGAAGACTTGGCTAAAATCTCATTTTACGATGAAAGCGGCCGGAGTAAGTTTCACACCGGTTGTCGCCTGGTGAGCGACCAGCATGGTTCGGTGCTTTCTCTAGAGCAGATCAATGCGATCGGTCCCCGTTTTTACCAACTTTTCATTACTAGTGAAAAAGGCAAAGAAGGCAGTTTTTATCTTGAACCTTCCGGAAAATTTGCGGATGGGATCCGTTTGGAAAGCCATGGTAAGGAAATTTGTGGGACAACTTTTTATGACGAGCAAACGCAAGGAGTCGCTTTTTTTGAAAATGACCGACAAGTGGCCCAATTGACGCGGCCTTTACGATCGAAGCAACATTTAGCGATTTTCTATTTACATATTGCTCCCGGGTCTGAAGAGCTTTTGCCCCTTCTACTTTATTTTTGTTTATATTGTGACACGCGGCGCTTACACCACGGAACAAGTAGCTTGTCTTATCAGAAAAAAGCACCAGATCCATATTGGGTGACCACGACTTTTGGGAGTGAGGCAGCGGCTGATTTTCAAAAAATGCTCGATGAACAAGATCCACGACCTTTAAAAAATAAAGGAATACAACTATTATTAGCCTTTTTTCTAAGTATCGTCCCCTTTGTATTGGCAATTTTTTTTCTTTTTGGAAATCTCATCCCTAATGAAAAAGACAGTCTTGGTGCAGAAGCATTTGAGGATGAAATTCAAGCACAAGGTTTTTCTTTGAAGAAAAGAAAGGCGAGACGGATTTTTTCCAAGGCAACTACGGTTCAATTCGCGCAAGCCCCTAATTGTCAATTAGAATTTTATGCTTTTGACGATAAAGCGAGTACGGAAGAAGCCTATGACAGTGCCAAAGCAGAGCTAGTCGCCCAAGAGCCGTCTATTTTTGAACGTAATTATTTTACGATGGCACAATATGCCTTCTATTCCTTAACGGATGAAACAGATTATACCTTTGTCGCACGTCTTGGTAAAACAGTCTTATATTGTCAAGCCACGTCTCAAAATAAAAAAGAGGTGGAAAAAGTTATCAAAGAGTTAGGTTATCGGTAAAATGAAGGAGGAGAGGATATGTTTTCATTAGAAGAAAAAGTTGCCTTAGTTACTGGAGGCGCCAAAGGCATCGGACGCGGGATCGTCGCAAGCCTACAAAAAGCGGGCGCCAAAGTCGTGATCGCCGATATCGATGCAAAGGTGGGCCAGAAAACAGCGCAACAACTGGGAGTCGATTTTTTTGAATTGGATGTGACAGATGCTAAGCAAGTCACCGAAGTTTTTGAAAAAATCGTGGCTAAATATGGAAAGCTAGACATACTGTGTGCCAATACCGGGATCTATCCGCAAGTACGCTTGGCAGATATGACAGAGGCTGATTGGGACAAAGTGATGACGGTCAATCTGAAAGGAATGTTTTTGACGGTCAAAGCAGCAGCTGAAATCATGAAAAAGCAAAAGTCCGGGCGTATTATTTTGACCTCTTCAATCACTGGACCTATCACCGGCTATCCTGGTTGGGCCCATTATGGTGCTACCAAAGCAGGAATCCTTGGTTTCATGCGAAGTGTAGCCTTGGAATATGCCAGAGATGGTATAACGATCAATGCGATCCAACCGGGCAATATCAAAACAGAAGGCTTAAAAGCCCAGGGCGAAGCATATTTAGCCCAAATGGCTGCCACTATTCCCACTCATGAATTGGGCAAGCCGGCCGATATCGGAGCCACCGCCGTCTTTTTTGCAAGTCAAGAAGCAAGTTTCATTACTGGCCAAGCCTTGGTCGTTGATGGCGGACAGATTCTGCCGGAATCTCCGGATGCCTTGCTGTGAAAAAAGCGTTAGTTGGCTAAATCTTAAAGTAAGGGACGACAATAGTATGACTGCTACCTGACAGTGAAGAAAGGCTAGGGATCGTTTTTTATAGCCTCATATATGCCAAGAGAATCAAAGGTATATCCCTTTTGGTGGCCCCGAAATTAGCAAAGTGAATCCCCCATTTTTTCAATGGTTGCCTCAGTTTATTTCTAAAGATGATTTTGCCTGATAAATGGTATCCAAATGATGGCTCACGGGAAGGAAATATTGAAGGACTAGGATTCGAATTTAGGGAAATCGCTGGCTAGCAAAAAAAGCTATGGCCTATGCGGTTTGAAGCTGATAAGGACGATCTTGGATAATAACAAAAGAGCCAGTAATGCTTTCGATTGCATTACTGGCCTTTTAAGCTTTAAAAAGATATTATCAAAGTTACCGCCGATCTTGTCAAGGAAAGAGGCGGTTACCAATACAAGAAGGACGATCTGGGCAAGGAAAGAGGCGTTTTCCAATACAAGCCGGCCGATCTTGTCAAGGAAAGGGGCAGTTACCAATACAAGCCGGCCGATCTTGTCAAGGAAAGGGGCAGTTATCAATACAAGCTGTCCGATCTTGTCAAGGAAAGGGACGGTTACCAATACAAGACGAGCAATCTTGGCAAGGCTACGACCCCATGTAGGAGAACAAAGCAACACTTCAAAAAAGAAAAAGCTCTCTGAAAAAGCATATGATCAGTTCTTTTTTTTAATGTTCAAATTGTGCATGGTAGAGGCCGTAGTAAGGGCCTTTATTTTGTAAGAGTTCTTCATGCCGACCTTGTTCGACGATGTGACCGTGATCCATGACTAAGATCGTATCAGCCGATCGGATGGTCGACAGGCGATGGGCAATGATAAAGCTGGTGTGGCCGGTCATCATTTGTAAAAAGGCATCTTGGATCTTTTGTTCCGTCAGGGTATCGACAGAACTGGTTGCTTCATCTAGGATCAACATGGGCGGATCACTGATCATCGTTCGAGCAATCGTCAGTAACTGGCGTTGTCCTTCTGAAATCTTGATCCCTTCTTGGCCGATTTGGGTCTCGAGTTGTTGTGGCAAGCGCATGACATAATCGTACATATAAGCTTTTTTCAAAGCGGCGTAGATCTCTTCATCGCTGGCTTTTTCGTTGCCATAGGTCAGATTTTCACGTAAGGAGGCATCGAATAACCAAGTATCTTGCAGTACCATGCCAAAACTTTGCCGCAATTCATCCCGCTTCAAATGACGGATGTCGATACCATCGATCGTGATTTTTCCAGAATCGACATCGTAAAAGCGCATGAGCAAATTGACTAAAGTCGATTTACCGGCGCCTGTTTGACCGACGATCGCAACCGTTTCGCCAGGTGCAGCGGTAAAGTTGAAGTTTGTGATCAAGGGTTGCTTGGGATCGTAAGCAAAATCGACCTGCTCAAAGCGGACTTCCCCTTTGATCGGCGGCAAGGTCACTGCTTTTGTTTCGGAAGATTCGATCTTTTCATCAAAAATGTCAAAAGTCCGTGTCAAACCAGCCAAGGCCGTTTGGATCTGGGTCATCAGCCCTGAGATTTCGATAAAAGGTTTCGAAAATTGGGTCGAATAAATGGTAAAACTGGAGACGACACCGATCGTAACGAGTTCACTGCCCGATAGGATCAACCAACCGCCCGCAAAACCGACCGCGATATAAGCCAAGTGATCGACAAAGCGTGAAAGAGGATTAGTCAAGGAAGAAGAAAATTGGGCTTTTTGTCCTTTGATATAGAGTTCTTGGTCTAAAGCTTCAAACCTTTTTTGATTAGATCCTTCTTGTTGAAAAGCTTTGACGATTTTTTGATTGCCTACCATTTCAGTGACAAAGCCGGACACTTCGCCCACGATATTTTGTTGGGCACTAAAGTCCGCTTGAGAAGTACGAGCGACCCACCAGCTCACCAGAAAAATGACCGGTGTGCTGATCAAAACGACGACTGTCAAAAGGACACTCATACGAAACATCATAAAAAGAGCCAGTAAAACGATGGCAAGACCTGAAAAAAGTTGATTAAAAAGGGCCGAGACGGCGATCGAAACGTTATCCATATCATTGGTAAAGCGGCTAACGATATTGCCATGCGAAGTTTGATCGTAATAAGCCAGGGGCAACTGATTCAGGTGCGCAAAGGCATCTTTACGTAAGTCCGCCACTGAAAAGTAGGCGACACGATTACCGAGGCGTTGGATCAACCATTGACTGATCAATGTCAAAAGGACAATACCAGCAAAAAGGAAGACCACCTGCGCTAGTTCAGTAAAATCAACCGCACCTGCACCTACCATCTGATCGATCGCCCGTCCAATCAAATAGGTCATGTAAACAGAAGTCAAACCCGCAATAACACCTAAGATTGTGGCCGTGATATTTTCTTTTTTATAATGACTCAAGTAAGACATAAAGCGACGCAAACTTTTCCAGTCGATTTTTTGCTTATTCATGACGAAGGCCTCCTTGCGTATTTTCAGCTTGTGAAGCGACGATTTCCTGATAAGCCGGACACGTCGCAAGCAACTTGTCATGCGTCCCATCACCTGTCAAATGTCCCGAATCCATGACTAAAATTTGGTCGGCATCTTGGATCGAACGAACCCGTTGCGAGATGATCAGGACTGTTCCGGGGAGTTTTTTCAAAGCTTGGCGTAGCTTCAGGTCGGTTTGATAATCAAGTGCGCTCAAGGAATCGTCTAGGATCAACAATTTTGGCTTGGCGATCAAAGCGCGCGCAATGGTCAGGCGTTGTTTCTGACCACCGGAAAAGTTCTTGCCCCCTTCAAAAATCGGCGTATCTAGTCCTTTGGGTAGGGCCGCTACAAAGTCACGCGATTGAGCAATTTCTAAAGCCTCCCAGCATTCGTCATCGGTAGCCGCTTTTTTGCTCCATTGTAAGTTTTCGCGGATCGTTCCCGAAAAAAGTACTGCCGTTTGCGGAACCATCGCGATTTGTTGGCGCAAGTTCGCTTGCGACCAATGACGGACATCGATGCCCGAAAACTTGACCTGACCTGAAGCAACATCATAAAAACGGGGGATGAGTTGAGTCAAGGCGCTTTTGCCACTACCAGTTGGGCCAATGATACCGACTGTTGTGTTGGCTTTGATCGAAAAATCAAGATCAGAAAGGGCTAAGCCAAATTTTTCTGAAAAACGAAAATCGACGTGTTCAAAACGAATCGAGCTTGTGATTTCTTTTGGCTCATTGACTTTTTGATCTTGGATTTTAGGGACTGTATCAAAAACTTCATTGACGCGCTCGGCTGAGGCTGCTGCTCGGGTGAAGATTACGACCAAATTTGAAACCACGATCAAAGCCAGTAACATTTGATTCATATAATTGACCAAAGCTAATACTTGGCCTTGCTGAAGCCGACCGGTATCGACTTTGAAACCACCGATATAAAAGATAGCGATGATGCCAAGATTCATTAAAAGGGTCGTTGCCGGTGTCAATAAAGCCGATAAGTTGGTCACCTTAACGTAAACTTTAGCCAGATCGTCGGTGGCTTCATCGAAACGTTGGCGCTCTGTATTTCTTCTGGCAAAGGCGCGAATGACCCGCACGCCGCTCAAATTTTGGTCGACTAATTCATTGAGCCGGTCTAGTTTGGCTTGTACTTTTTGATAAAGAGGCACTGATTTTTTAATGATTCCATATAAGAAGAGGCAGAATAGCGGTAGGACCAATAAAAAGATGATCCCCATTTGCCAGTCGATATAAAAGGCCATGACCACAGCGCCGACACTTAAAAACGGCGCTCGGACGACTAGCCGGATCAACATAGCTAATGCTGTTTGCAATTGATTGATATCATTTGTCATCCGCGTGATCAAGGTATCTGTGCCAAAAATATTCAAGTCTTCATGGGAAAGCTGATTGATCTTGCGCATTAATTGATTACGCAACTCGGTCCCAAAGCCTTGGGAAGCAATCGATGCAAAATATTGACAGATCACCGCGCAAAGTAAGCCTACGATCGATAAAAGCAGCATCCATAAAGTAGCCGATTTTACCTTTTGAAAATCGCCATGGGTAATGCCATCGTCGACTAAAGAAGCCATAAGTAAGGGCAACATCAATTCAAAAACAGCTTCTAAAAATTTGAAAATCGGTCCTAAAATGATTTGTTTCTGATAATTTTTTGCATAATGTAATAATTTGATCATAAGTGCCTCCTAAAAATCGTTACCCTTATTGTAGCGTAAGAAAGAAATGATTGAAAGAAATGTCTATAATTTCTTGAAAATAAAAAAGATCGGAATTACAATTTACGACCTAATTTACCGACTAGTCAATGCCGCATTAGTTTCGTTTAGCCGGTGTAAAAATCTTATTGAAACAGACCAAATCATTCACATTGAAGAAAAAAAGTAGCGCAAAAATTTGCAACATATTTTGCTTTTTTTTTAAAATAACTAAATAAATTTAAGCTAAATTTAGCGACTTAGTGGAATGTAGCGGTAGGCTTACGCTGCCATCGCTTCAAAAATTCGCTGTGAATTATTCTGAATCACTACGTTTGACTTGCGTAGCGAGATAGAGTAGATGATGAAGCGTACTACTTGGTACGCTCACTTGACAATCTAGAGTGCTCCAAGTATTAGAAAGAAAGGACATATGCTGGCGTCAAGTGACCTAAGTATTGAAAAGAAAGGACATATGATCACGAAATCATTAGGTCAAGGACCGATATGATCGATTTGGAATCACTACGATTGGATCGTCGTGTCTATGACGGCATGAAAGGCACCCAAAATTGAAAAGCGATCGTCTAGCAAAACAGAAGTAGGTAATGAACGGCAGCTACTTGAGCTAATTTCATAATTGCCTTTTTTAAAAAAGTAAACACTTGTCCAATTTTCAAAATATCAAATTTTTTGAAAA
>JBFLGC010000149.1:0-536 GCA_041859945.1 Tetragenococcus sp. | reverse complement strand
TTATAATGAACATGCAGAAGTTACTTTATCGATTTTTGTAACAGAATCAACAGCAGTGTTTTAAAGCCACTTTCCTAATCAAAGGAGAGTGGCTTTTTTTGCAAAAAAAAGATCCCACAAAAGTGATGCAATCGGAAACTTAACATCATAAAAATTGATTTTTTCGTGGTGGTACCTGTGGTGGTACCTATTTTAAATATGATAAAAAAGACAAAAAATAAATAGTGACTGAAAAGGCTAATATATCAACGTTTTTAAAAATAGTTAACTAAGTGAAATGTCTAAATAATAACTAGCTAACAAGAAAAATATGTTCGCGCTCCTTGGCAAACCGGGCTACGAAGACTTGGCAGAAAAGCTCAACAAACGCTTATAGAATAACACTTACAGACCGCTTAATAGAAAACGATGTACGAAACATGTTTGCATTGACCGGGTCCGTGGTGTGACATCGAAGAAAAAGCACTCAATTTTGAGTGCTTTTTTGCTACATAAGTTTCAGCATGAATTTGCGGATACTGAAAATTAATTTCAAT
>JBFLGC010000148.1:0-536 GCA_041859945.1 Tetragenococcus sp. | reverse complement strand
AACCAATACCGTTTTTGCATGGCCCGTTCCGCCATCATCACATCCGCTGGTTTAGCTGTTAGTGGATAGATTGGACACATCGCGACCATACAGCCGATTTGAAAATCAGGATTGATTGCGTGGCCCGCTTGCACAGCTAGGGCACTCGCTACTAATTCATAATGAGCTGCTTGATACATCGCCTGTTCCCAATTGTCATCCTTGCTAAGTTGCAGGCCGGAATTTTGTAACAATGGGTGCGGATCACTCCAAGCTGTTTGGTTATTGATTTCGTTGAAGGTCATCCAATACTTGACCTTATCCTGATAGCGCTTGAAGACGGTCTTCGCAAAATGAACAAAGAAGTCGATCATCTTACGGTTGCTGAAACCACCATAAACCTTCACTAAGTGGTATGGAATTTCAAAGTGTGACAGGGTCACAACGGGTTGGATGCCATGCGATAATAAATCATCGAATAAGTCATCGTAAAACTTCAAACCAGCTTCGTTAGGCTCGCTCTCATCACCATTCGGGAAAATCCGGGTCCACGCGAT
>JBFLGC010000147.1:0-537 GCA_041859945.1 Tetragenococcus sp. | reverse complement strand
ACTACCACCAACTGCTTCCAGTACACCATTCGCCACTTTTTCATACTGTTTATCCTTATTTTTCATGTCGCATACACCTCCATTAATTAACGGTTACGCTTGAGTATTTATTTTATTAACGATTCTTTTAACATATATCATTAGATAGAAAAGTTCATCATCATTACTATTAGTATCAAGTTGACTATCAACGTAGTCTGCAATTCGCTTTGCTACCAAGTAAATTTCAGGCTCATCATGCCTCATCGTATTGAATAATTTAGAATTATCATTTTCAGAAATTTGCTCATGTTTCTTCATCCGTTTAATGTAATACCGTAAATGCATGACAAACCGGTTGTATGTGAATTCGGTTTGATTGATTCTAAGCTCATATTCTTGTTCAATAATTTTTGTGATGATTTTTATCATTTCATCGTCGCTATTTACACTTGAATTGGTCGCTAAATCATTAGTCTGAGAATTGACAAAATGCATGGCAATTGCTGTGACCTCGGAAACTGGTAATTGAATATTTAGCCGTCGATTAATTAACCT
>JBFLGC010000146.1:0-540 GCA_041859945.1 Tetragenococcus sp. | reverse complement strand
AATCCACGCTTCCCGTGGGGGAAGCGACTAAGCATCATCGCGCTGACCTGTTGCCAGAACTTATTTCAATCCACGCTTCCCGTGAGGGAAGCGACACAAGGCCCAGCCGAAAATGCACACTTCCCGCATATTTCAATCCACGCTTCCCGTGGGGGAAGCGACGAAAACGCGTTGATTAAACGGGCGCTGGGATTTATTTCAATCCACGCTTCCCGTGGGGGAAGCGACACGGGAAGCCCCAGATTCGGGGTCGTTCCAACATATTTCAATCCACGCTTCCCGTGGGGGAAGCGACCTCATATATTCTTCAAACGGAATAATTTCTGTAGATTTCAATCCACGCTTCCCGTGGGGGAAGCGACGGCCATTTTCCAGCAGATGCGTAAGTTCTGGTTTCATTTCAATCCACGCTTCCCGTGGGGGAAGCGACCGATTTCCGATTGCCGCAGGCTGCACATCAGCGCATTTCAATCCACGCTTCCCGTGGGGGAAGCGACATGCCATCGCGACTTTGATTGCGGGCGGCACAGCATTTCAATC
>JBFLGC010000145.1:291-543 GCA_041859945.1 Tetragenococcus sp. | reverse complement strand
CGCTCTTGCAAATAGAAAGCTGGACCACCATCTTCATGCCTAATTAAAATTGCCAGCACTAAAAATAATGGTGACAAGATGATTAGTGCACAGGCACTAGCTACAATATCAAGAGTACGTTTAAAAAAATGATAGATGAAACGTCCCTTTACTTTATTTTGATCTAATTTTACTCTCTCCATCATCAACATTTTCCTAAAGTCTCGCTATTCCTTATCCTAAAACAACCAAAACTTTCTCTTTTTCTTCAAT
>JBFLGC010000145.1:0-281 GCA_041859945.1 Tetragenococcus sp. | reverse complement strand
CTTACCGATTCGCTCTTGCGAATAGAAAGCTGGGCCACCATCTTCATGTTTGATCTTGATCGCTAACACTAAAAATAGTGGCGATAATAAGATCAAAGCAACTGCACTTGCTACAACATCAAGACAGCGTTTAAAAAAATGATAGATGAAACGTCCCTTTACTTTATTTTGATCTAATTTTACTCTCTCCATCATCAACATTTTCCTAAAGTCTCGCTATTCCTTATCCTAAAATAACCAAAACTTTCTCTTTTTCTTCAATGGTCGCCAGTCGAGCGGCA
>JBFLGC010000144.1:0-546 GCA_041859945.1 Tetragenococcus sp. | reverse complement strand
GGATTGAAATGGTCAGGTTGTCGGTCAAGGCATAAAACTTCGGGTGTCGCTTCCCCCACGGGAAGCGTGGATTGAAATGCTCCGGCCGGAGGATCTGCAGAAGCAGGCTACGGTCGCTTCCCCCACGGGAAGCGTGGATTGAAATGTTTCGTCGGATACCGTAGTGGCTGGTAACATACGTCGCTTCCCCCACGGGAAGCGTGGATTGAAATGAAAACAACCTGATATGGCTTGCATTGTTCTGTGTCGCTTCCCCCACGGGAAGCGTGGATTGAAATACGGATTGGGAGCGCGCAATTCTAAAAGGCGCACGTCGCTTCCCCCACGGGAAGCGTGGATTGAAATACAGCTGCCCCAGCCAGACGAAATAATCCTTCCGCGTCGCTTCCCCCACGGGAAGCGTGGATTGAAATCCCACTCTGGGTGGCCGTACCCCACGCGGGGGAGTCGCTTCCCCCACGGGAAGCGTGGATTGAAATCCGATAGGTAACGCGACTTCCCAATGGTTTGCAAGTCGCTTCCCCCACGGGAAGCGTGGATTGAAAT
>JBFLGC010000143.1:0-551 GCA_041859945.1 Tetragenococcus sp. | reverse complement strand
CAGTTTAGATCAGGTTGACCGGGAGCAAACAAATGGAAGTAGTACTGACCCGTTTTTTCATCATATTGCCAAGCGGAACCGGAAAAGCCAGATTTCATATCATTTGGTGCGTGACCATCAACGGGATCTCGCCAAATATAAAAATCACGGTAAGGATTATCCTTATTTTTACGAGCTTCAACAAACCATTTATTTTTATCTGACGTATGGTTAACAACCAAGTCCATAACTATCCGAATATGGTGCCTCTTTGCTTTAGCAATCAAATTATCCATATCTTCCATGATGCCGTATTGCGGATCGATCGCTTCATAATCCGAAATATCGTAACCATTATCAACACCGGGAGACTTATAAACTGGTGATAACCAGATAGCGTCAATCCCCAATTTCTCTAAATAGCCTAACCTTGAAATAATACCTTTTATATCACCAATTCCATCACCATTGCTGTCTTGAAAAGACTTGGGATAAACCTGGTATACAACTGCTTTCTTCCACCAAGCTGTCATAAAAAACTCCTATCATTATTAATTTTTTTAATCATTACC
>JBFLGC010000142.1:365-552 GCA_041859945.1 Tetragenococcus sp. | reverse complement strand
CGGATGAACTAGAAGAGATACGCAAGGCTGATGCAGAAATTGATGCTGAATTTGATTCTCCTGAGCTTAAAAGAAGACTTTACCAAGCTGAATATAATCACAAATATTATCTAAAAAATCGTGAAAAAATTCATATCCGCAATAAAGCTTATGAAAAAAGTCATCTTGAAAAGAGACGTGAACATTG
>JBFLGC010000142.1:0-355 GCA_041859945.1 Tetragenococcus sp. | reverse complement strand
GGAGGAAAAGGTGAAATACATAAGTTTGCTAGATACGCTATGCACGATAATTCAGCATTTTCCATTGGACTTTAACAAAAATTATCGGGACTCCGTCAAAGCAAAGCAGTTATATGAACAGCTTCACCACTTATTGGGGGAGGAGGTGAAAAAGAATGCCGTTCACAGCGGATGAACTAGAAGAGATACGCAAGGCTGATGCAGAAATTGATGCTGAATTTGATTCTCCTGGGCTTAAAAGAAGACTTCACCAAGCTGAATATGATCACAAATATTATCTAAAAAATTATGAGAAAATTCGTATCCGCAATAAAGCTTATGAAAAAAGTCATCTTGAAAAGAGACGTGAACATTG
>JBFLGC010000141.1:0-553 GCA_041859945.1 Tetragenococcus sp. | reverse complement strand
CCAAAACCTCCAGAAAAGATTTCAATCCACGCTTCCCGTGGGGGAAGCGACACAGTGATTCGCGCGTTTGCAGATTATTATGTTATTTCAATCCACGCTTCCCGTGGGGGAAGCGACCTATTGGCAGGATCTTACAAAAGAAAAGCAGGATATTTCAATCCACGTTTCCCGTGGGGGAAGCGACTGGAGGAGGCGACGGGGGTGCCGGTGCATGTCGCATATTTCAATCCACGCTTCCCGTGGGGGAAGCGACGATGAACGTGCCGCAAGGCAGCAGGCAACCGATATTATTTCAATCCACGCTTCCCGTGGGGGAAGCGACGTGAAGCATATGATAAATTTTGTGAAATTAAAGATTTCAATCCACGCTTCCCGTGGGGGAAGCGACGCACAGCTGGGCGGCGCACGGCAATGGCAAATCAATTTCAATCCACGCTTCCCGTGGGGGAAGCGACGCCGATCATCCTGTATGAATTTGATACTAACAACGATTTCAATCCACGCTTCCCGTGGGGGAAGCGACCAAAAGCATCGACGGGCAGGCGGCGCTCGG
>JBFLGC010000140.1:0-555 GCA_041859945.1 Tetragenococcus sp. | reverse complement strand
CTTCCGATCTACAATCACACTCTGATATTTTCCCAATAGTGGCTCCTTCTTAAAATCATAAAGAGCAAACATATTAGGATTAACACAATACGATGAATCCTCCGAAATATAAGACTCCAACTCTTTTTCTTTACCAACTTTTTTCTTAATCATATCCTTAGAAAAATGCTGGTATTTATTTTGTGTTGGCAGACCCGGATTAGGGAACAAGTCAAGACATAGGCTGTTTTTCAAGATACTATCCTCCTACATATACCTATACATATTTTATTGCCAAATAGCAATTATTCTTAGAATTATACAGGACTTTATATTATTTGCATAGCCGTATTTTAGATTTAGCTGAATAAAAAAGCTCAACAGCCAAACTAATGTCTATTGAGCTAATTCTTTAGCTATTCTAATAATAATTATTTTTTCAAATCTCCTTCAAGCCAGCTCATAAACTGTCTTGCTGTTCTTGGTGAACGTGCATTTTGATATCTTGCCCATTTTAATGCTTCTCTGTGAAGATATTCTTTATCTACATCAATGCCTTCTGCATCTGCAATTCCA
>JBFLGC010000013.1:0-60360 GCA_041859945.1 Tetragenococcus sp. | reverse complement strand
ACAAGGATAGAGCCGTATACGAGACCCGTACGTACGGAACGTCGGGAGGGGCGGAATTTATTTCCCCTCTACCCTATTTCTTATAAAACACTAAATGAAAGTAATAATTTGCTAAGAAATGAACAGAAAGCTAGCCACATGCTCGGTAAGGGGTTACACTGTAATTAGATATGCTATAGATGAGGAGGCTTGTGAGAAACGATGAACACAACGCTGAAAATCGGTTTGGGTGTTTTGGGTCTGTTGACCTTATATTCCATCCCCTTATTTTCACTTTTAATGATTGCTGGCGTTATTTTGAGTTTGCACTTAAAACGAGCAAGAGCCTAAAAAAGAAAGCTACTGATGAAAAATTTCCTCATCAGTCGCTTTTTTTTATTGGCAAGTAGTAAAAAATCAGCCTCGTAAATCATCCAGAAATTGCGTTTTAGCAGTTGTTTTATCATCTTTTTTTTTGATGACCTTAGCCGGGCTTCCGGCGACAACAGCATTAGCCGGGACGTCTCTAGTGACGACGGAACCGGCGGCGATGATCGCTCCTTGACCGACGTGGACCCCTTCTAACACGACGGCATTCGCACCGACCAAAACGTCATCTTCAATGATGACAGGCGCAGCAGAAGGTGGTTCTAAGACGCCGGCTAAGACGGCTCCAGCGCCGATATGTGCTCTCTTACCAACTGTGGCACGAGCACCCAAAACGGCGCCCATATCGATCATTGTTTCGGCACCTACAACAGCGCCGATATTTAAGACTGCCCCCATCATGATCACGGCATTTTTTTCAATGATCACTTGATCGCGGATCAGGGCACCTGGTTCGATCCGGGCGTCAACAGTTGTCAGATCAAGCATGGGCACGGCTGAATTCCGGCGATCATTTTCTAGATAGTAGTCAGAAATGAAGCCTTGATTTTGCTTTAGGAAATGTTGGACGGCTTTCTCATCCCCTAAAATGATATTGCCAAAGTGGCGAACACCGCTAAAATCGATTTTTTCAAGATCGGCTTCGATATAAACTTTGACAGGTGTTTGTTTGGTGGCGTCTTTGATAAATTTTGCTAAAGCATAAGGATCAGTGTAGACCATCTTTTTCCTCCTCGATCAGTTGTGACATAGCGTAAAAACCAGGGGCTTTCTGGTAAAGAAAACGAGCGGCTTTTAACGCTCCGTTGGCGAAAATATCACGCGATAAAGCGGTATGTTTGATTTCGATCAACTCATCTTCGCCGGCAAATAAAACAGTATGTTCACCAGGAATAGTCCCCCCACGTACGGCATGGATGCCAAGCTGATCCCGCTTATTTTCAAGTTCAGTCCCATGGCGACCGTAAACATATTCTTTTTTGTTTTGACAGCTTTCATTGATGCTATCAGCAAGTAACAAAGCCGTTCCACTCGGGGCGTCTTTTTTCTGATCATGATGTTTTTCAATGATTTCGATGTCAAAATCAGCTTCTAAAGCAGGGGTGATTTCTTGTAGGGCTTTGATCAGAACATTGATCCCGAGGGACATATTGGCCGAATAAAAAATGGGGATCGTCTGGGCGGCCTCTTTTAGTAAGGTTTTGGTTTCTGCTTTAAGACCGGTCGTGGCTACGACAAGTGGGAGCTTTTTAGCTAAACAAAAAGTCAATAGATCAGCTAAGGCCGTGTCATGCGAAAAATCGATCACCACATCCGCTGTTTCTTTGATAGCTTGGACTTTTTGATAGACGGGAAAAGGACTGGTAGGGATCTCTTTGCGATCGATCCCGGCGACAACTTTTAAATCGGGGATGTTTTCAATTTTAGTTTGCAAAACTTGCCCCATTTTGCCCTGGCTACCACTAAGTATGATCGTTATCATTTTGAGTGATTCCTCCTATTCCATAAGCGGTCATTTCTTTTTTTAAACGTTCTAAGGTGCTCTCTTCAGGTGGAGCTAGGGGCAGTCGATAGTTCAGCTCACATTTGCCCAATAGAGAAACGGCGGCTTTGATCGGCACCGGATTGACCTCGGAAAAAATCGTTTGGATCAGCGGCAATTGCTTGAATTGTTCGGCGCAGGCTTTTTGCGTTCGTCCTTTTAAAAAGTCATGGACCATCGTTGTTGTTGCTTTGGGTAAAATATTAGCGATAGTTGAGATCACGCCAGATCCACCGACAGAAAGCAGTGGGATCACTTGGTCATCGTTTCCGGAATATAGGGCAAAATCATCATCGATCAGACTCGCGATGGCAACGATTTGGCTGATATCACCACTCGCTTCTTTGATGCCGACCACATTAGGGATCGCTTTTAACTTTTTGACCAAATCAAAAGTCAAATTCATACCGGTACGAGAAGCCACGGAATATAAAAGTACGGGTAATTCGACGCTGGCACACATAGCTTCATAGTGGGCAATAAGGCTAGTATTCGTAGCTTTGTTGTAATAAGGCGTCACGATCAGTAAAGCATCTGCTCCGACACGCTGCGCCTCTTGGCAAAGATGGATCCCATGCTTCGTGTTATTAGAGCCAGTGCCAGCAATCACTGGGATCCGACCGGCGACTTTTTCGACTACGGCTTGGATGACGGCGATGTGCTCATCATCGTCTAAAGTAGAGGCTTCCCCAGTCGTCCCACAAGCAATGATAGCATCTGTGCCCTGAGCGATTTGCCATTCTACGAGGTCTTGCAACTGTTCAAAATCAACCGTGCCATTCTTTTTCATTGGTGTGATCAAAGCCACACCAGAGCCTTGAAATAGCGTCATATAACGCACGTCCTTTCAATTTAGGATTGCAGTCTAGTTTAAAATTTACGCTTTTTCTCTTTGATCAAAAGTCGGCCAGAAGAAAGAGTTACAATTTACGGCCAATCCAGAGCTACACTTTAGCTGTGTGTCTGCTAGAGTCTTGCGTGGGACCTCCCTGAGCCATGGTCTCAGGGCTGCCACGCTTCAAACTTGGAACTATACGCTAAAGCGTTTAGTCACCGTACCAGTAGGTATTTTTCATCATCTACTCTGTCTCGCTAAGAGAGACAGAGTAGTGATTCAAAACAATTCACATTGGCTCCTCTTTCACGGCGACGTCGCAGCCACATTCGTTTCGCTAGCAGTAACAACTCATTGGAACGGGTTAAATTATTCCTTTAAGAAATCAAATGGCATAAATTTTATTTTTTAACTGATTAAACAAATTTTAGATAAAACTAGCGTAACGTAGAGATTGGCTCACGGCGGTTCCACGGCTGACTTTAAGCAAGCCAATCTCGCAGTGTAGCGGCTGATTCGGCCGTGAATTGTAACGAAGAGAAAATGATATCGTAAAAAGTTTAAGCATAGATGATTGAAATTATAGCTTAAAATGTTAAAATATACCAATAGAAAATAAGCAATAAATGAAAAAGATAATAAATTCATGAGAATATTTTTTCAAAGGAGAGAGGTTTGTGGAAATAACTGCCGCGGTGCAAGAACTATTAGAAGATATCATTTTCTTTCGTCGAAAGCTTCATCAAATCCCTGAATTAGGCTTAGAAGAAAAACAAACAACAACGTATATTCGACAACAATTGACTGATTTTGGTGTCAAAGAAATCTATCCCATGCTTGAGACGGCGACGATCGTGGTATTTCGTAGTGACCGACCGGGAAAAGTTTTGGGTTTTCGGTCAGATATCGATGCCCTGCCGGTAACAGAAGAGACGGGTCTGTCCTTTACTTCAAAATTTCCTGGCAAAATGCATGCCTGTGGCCATGATGGTCATATGGCGACTTTATTGGGTTTGGCTAAATATTTGAGCTTACATAAGGAAGTGATCCGTGGCACGATCGTTCTCGTTTTTCAACCAGCAGAAGAAGGACCAGGTGGCGCCCAACTATTGATCGATGCGGGGCTTTTCGAACGTTTTGCAATCGAGCAAATGATCGGTTTGCACGTTTTCCCAGAATTTCCAGAAGGGGTGATCGCTTGCCGTCCGCAGGCGATGATGGCTCGCAATGGGGAGATCACGATCTACGTCAAAGGGCAAAGTGCACATGGGGCTCAACCGCAACAAGGTCACGATGCGATCTTAGCAGCTGCGGCCATCATTCAAGGCTTGCATAGTATTCTTTCGCGTAACATCAGTCCTTTAGATGCCGGAGTGTTGACTTTCGGCAAGATCACCGGTGGCGAGGCTATGAATATCATCGCGGGACAGGTCAAAATCGATGGGACGATGCGGGCTTTTAGCGATGACGTTTATGAAACAATGCAAGAACGTGTTCTTACTTTGTCTCAAGAAATCGCGAAAGCGTATGGTTGTAAAGCTACCGTCGAATTTCGACCTATGTATCGCGTGGTCGATAATGATCCGAAGATGGTCGCAGCCTTGCAAAAAGTGGCAGGCGCTAGTTATGTTGAAACGCCTCCTTACATGTTAGCGGAAGATTTTTCGATGTATCAACAAAAAGTCCCCAGTTTGTTTTTCTTTGTGGGGATCCGCGATGAAGCGAAGGGTTATACCTATCCCCTTCATAGTAGTCACCTACAATTTGATGAAAAAAATTTATTAGCAGGTCTTCAAGTGTATGTCGACTTGATTGCCGCTTTAAATGAGGAGTGAATTTATGAGTGAAATGATCCAAAATGGCCACCTTTTCTGGGATGGTTGTGATACGGTCGACCTGGCACAAGCGTATGGAACGCCACTGTATGTTTTTTCGAAAACAGCGATCGTGGCCCGTTGCCAAGAACTACAGACGAACTTTATCGATAAATATGAACGGGTGCGCGTAGCCTATGCGTCGAAGGCTTTTAATACGTTGGCGATGCTCAAATTAGTGGAACAAGAGGGTTTGTGTCTAGATGTCGTGACAGGAGGCGAACTTTATACGGCGATCCAGGCCAATTTCCCCGCTGAAAAAATCGAGTTCAATGGCAACAATAAGTCCTTAGACGAGTTAGTGATGGCCCTTGATTATGGCGTCGGTCGGATCATTGTGGATGGCGTAGAAGAAATTGAGCGACTAGAAGCTGTTTGTCGGCAAAAAAGCCAAACGACCAAGGTCCTTTTTCGCATTACGCCAGAAGTGACAGCCCAAACCCATCAATATATTTCGACAGGCCAGAAAGATTCTAAATTTGGCCTGCCCTTAGAGGACTCGATTCTTTACCCCATGATCAAAAAAGCCCTCGATTCTCCTCATTTAGATTTTTACGGCTTGCACTTTCATGTTGGCAGTCAGCTTTCTGATAACGGAGCCCATTTAGCTGCGACCAAAACGGCCCTTACGATCATTGCTGAAGTCAAACGGCGATTTGATCATGAGGTCAAGGAATTAAATGTCGGCGGTGGTTTTGGCGTTCGTTATACCAAAGAAGATGTGCGCCAACCCTATGCCTATTTTCTCGATCCTTTAATGGCTGAAATCACCCAATTTTGTCAAGAAAAGGACTTAAGACGGCCGACGATCGTGATCGAACCGGGTCGTAGTATCGTGGCTGAAGCGGGCCTCAGTTTGCATACGATCGGTAGTATCAAAGAAGTCCCAGGGATGCGGACCTACGCCGCCATCGATGGTGGAATGACCGATAATATTCGACCAGGACTTTATCAAGCCCAATATAGCGGTATGATCGCCAATCGTGCTGAAGAGGCTGTGACGCAAACGGTCACGATCGCTGGCAAAGCTTGCGAAAGCACTGATATCTTGATCAAAGATTTAGCAGTCCCACAAATCGAACCGGGAGATCTTTTTGCGACTTTTACCACGGGTGCTTATGGTTATTCGATGGCCAGTAATTATAACAAAATACCGATCCCAGCAGCCGTTTTAGTAGATCAGGGAAAAGCAGAGCTGATAGTGGCTCGGCAAAGTTATGCGCAGCTCATTCAAAATGAGCGGGTTCCAGAATCGTTAGGAGGTAATTGAAATGATGAAAATCCCTTTTTGGAAAATGCAAGGGACCGGCAATGATTTTATTGTGATCGATAATATGGCGTTAGGTTTTACTCAAGCACAGCTGCAAACATTAGCCAAGCGCGTTTGTCGCTCGCATTTTTCGGTCGGATCAGATGCTGTCATGGCGCTCGATTCTCCCCAGTATGCGGGTGATGTCCGCATGCGTTTTTACAATGCCGATGGAACGGAGGCCGAGATGTGTGGCAATGGCGCCCGTTGTCTGGCTCGTTATGCCTATGAAAAAGGACTAGCGCAAGCTACTATGAAAATCGAGACCTTAGCCGGCCTGGTTCCGGCTTGGCGCTTAGATGAACGAAATTATAAAGTTCAGTTGAATTCACCTAGCAAGGTGGCAAGTGATCTAAAATATGTAAAAGATGGCATAAAGAAGGTGGATTATTGTGAATTAGGTGAACCGGGCGTGCCGCATTTAGTGGTCCATTACCCTGAACTTGCTACCACTGATGGGAAAGATTTAGTCGAAATTGCTCAGCGGCTACGTTTTTGGAAAAGATTACCTAAAGGCGCTAATGTCAACTTCTATGCTCTTTTGCCAAATCGGGAAGTTTTACTGCGTACTTTTGAGCGCGGGGTAGAAGGCTTTACCTATGCCTGTGGGACTGGAGCAGGTTCAACTGCCTATCTTTTATACCAAAAAAAGCTGCTTTTAAACAATAAGATCACTTTGCATACCTTAGGCGGCCTGTTGGAAGTTGAAATAAAAGAAAATGAGCTATTTTTAAGTGGCGCAACAACGGTCGTAGTCGAAGGGGCAATTTGCGACGAGGATTTAGAATTATAAGCAAATTTTCACAAAATATTCACTGATATTTGCTATAATAAAGAGAAAAAGGGGGGAGTTTTATGTTTTATGGATTTTATTATGATCCGACTTATATTTTAGTGATCATAGGACTTATCATCTCAATGCTAGCTTCTGGTTATGTCAATTCGACCTTTAAAAAATATGATGAGGTAAGAAGTCGCAATAATGTGACCGGAACGGACGCGGCCAAGTATATTTTGCAAAATCAAAATATCCATGATGTTGGGGTAAAGCAGATCGCCGGCAATTTGACGGATAATTATGATTCCTCGAAAAAAATGTTGAGTTTGTCTGAAGCTACCGCTCACTCGACTTCGGTAGCAGCGATCGGCGTGGCCGCGCATGAATGTGGTCATGCGGTACAAGATGCCAAAAATTATTTTCCTTTGCGCTTACGTCATGCCATCGTACCGGTAGCAAATTTTGGCTCAGGGATCGCGATCCCTTTGATTTTGATTGGGGCTTTGATCAGTGGTCAAAGTGGGAACTTGATCGTAAATATCGGTCTTTTAGCTTTTTCACTGGCTTTTTTGTTCCAAGTCGTGACCTTACCTGTTGAATTCAATGCGTCACGCCGGGCTCTAGCAATCCTTGGCGAAGGGAATCTTTTGACGGAGGAAGAGTTGCCCCTGGCCCGAAAAGTCTTATTTGCCGCAGCTTTGACCTATGTGGCCGCGATGATCAGCTCGGCTTTACAACTCCTGCGTCTGGTCCTGTTGTTTGGAAATAATAATCGTAGAAGATGATCCTAGTTTACCTTTTTAGTGTTCATTTTTCGCTTGAAATGGTATCATAAATTAAGAGGGATATTCATCTTTTAAAACTTTTATAGGCAATAGATAATAAAACAAAGGAGAGAATCATTATGAAAACATCGACAAAAATCTCAATTGGTTTAGGTGTCACGGCAGCAGCTGGTCTAGTTACGGCAATCGTTGTTTCTGATAAAGTGATCAACAAAGTGCAAGCATTAAGCAATCGGCATAAAGTAAAATCTTTCGTCAATGATAAATTTCATGGCAATGAAACGTTACTTGATATTGTCGATCATCTAAATGATCACGATATTGAATCCTTATTAAAAGTCAGTGCAAAAGTAAAAGCTGGGAAAGATTCCGTTGCTTCATATGGTGATACGATCAAAGATAGCAGTGAAGCCCTGCGCGATAAGTTATATGATTTGGCTGACCATTTGATGTGATCTTCAAAACTGAAGCCGTCATCTTTTATAGACAAAGATGACGGTCTTCTTTCGTGCTAAAGGAGAAGGAGAAAATCGTGAAACAGAGTTCTTTAACAAAAGAAGAAAAAGAATTTTTTATGCGTGAGGCAATCAAAGAAGCCAAACTTAGTGAAGAAAAAGCGGAAGTCCCCATCGGTGCAATCGTTGTGTTAAATGGGACGATCATTGGGCGGGGCCATAATTTGCGCGAAAGTAGTCAAGATGCGACCGCTCATGCTGAACTTGTCGCCATAAAAAAAGCCTGTCAAACCGTTGACTCTTGGCGTTTGGCAGGGGCCCAACTATTTGCGACATTGGAGCCTTGCCCCATGTGTAGTGGGGCGATCCAGCAGTCACGGATCGAAGAAGTTTATTTTGGTGCTTGGGATAAAAAAGCCGGGGCCTGTGGGAGTTTGGTCGATCTGTTACATGACGAACGTTTCAACCATTGGTGTTATGTCGAAGGTGATCTCTTAAAAGAGGAATGTGCTCATTTATTGACAGAATTTTTTAGAGATATCCGAAAGCGGCAAAAAAAAGCTAAAAAAAAGAAGCAAAAGCTCGAATTGGGAGGCCCAGATGTCTAAGAATTATCAAAAAACGATCAATGCCTGTTTTGTGGGCTATATCGTCCAAGCTATCGTCAATACTTTTGCGCCCTTATTATTTTTGACTTTTCAAAGCCAATTTCAGATCCCACTTTCTCAAATCACCTTACTGATCACGATCAACTTTGCTGTGCAATTAGGCATTGATTTTTTAGCGACTTTTCTGGTTGATCGCATCGGTTATCGGGTAGCAATGATTGCGTCCCACCTTTTTGCGGCTGTTGGTTTGATCGGATTGGCCATTTTTCCCTATCTTTTTCCCTCTGCTTACGCGGGGCTTTTGTTGGCAGTAGTTTTATACGCGATCGGTGGCGGTGGACTTGAAGTCTTAGTCAGTCCTGTCGTGGAAGCTTGTCCTACCGAAAATAAGGCTGGGACGATGAGCTTGCTCCACTCCTTTTATTGTTGGGGGCAGTTAGGGGTCGTGCTTTTCTCCACCTTATTTTTTGTGATCATAGGGATCGAGCATTGGCCAATCTTAGCTCTTTTGTGGGCGGTCCTGCCTTTACTGAATGCTTTTGCGTTCACCAAAGTGCCCATAGCCACGCTGATCGAAGCAGGCGAAGTCGGCCTGTCTATGCGCGCTTTATTTAGTAATAAATTATTTTGGTTGTTTTTAGTGATGATGGTTTGTTCAGGCGCCAGCGAGCAGGCCGTTAGTCAATGGGCTTCAGCGTTTGCCGAACAAGGCCTAGGTGTCACAAAAGTGGTGGGGGACCTAGCTGGGCCTTGCAGTTTTGCTATGATGATGGGCCTGTCGCGCACTTTTTACGGTAAATTTGGTCAAAAAATCGATTTAGAACGGTTTATTATATTGAGTAGTCTATTAGCAATTTGTTCCTACCTCTTGATCGGGTTGACCCAGCGCCCCATTCTAGGTTTTATGGGTTGTGCTTTGACCGGAGCGGCAGTAGGCATTTTGTGGCCCGGTGTTTTCAGCATCGCTTCACGGACCATCAAAAATGGGGGGACAGCTATGTTTGCTTATTTGGCTTTAGCCGGCGATTTAGGATGTTCATTAGGTCCCACTTTGGTCGGATTTATTTCTAACAAAGCCCATGACGAGCTAAAGATCGGTATTCTTGCTGCAATCATTTTCCCGATCATTATGGTGATTACGGCATTTGTGGTCAAGAATATCAAATCAAGTCATCCGAATCGCGTCGTCGATAAAATTTGAACCAATAAAAAATGGGCTAGCACTTATGACTTGTCTAACTAAAAGCCATTTGCCTAAACTCTTTCTCATGCCTGAAAAGGCAGTCACTTTCCAGCAATATTTTGGCACGCTTCTCCGTTAGCGTGTATCGCGTTTCAAAAGTAATGCGAGTAAATGATTACAATTCATGGCCACATCAGCCGCTACACTACGAGATCGGCTGACAGTAGCAGACACAAACGTGTAAGTGTAGCGTCAGCTCAAATTCGGCCGTAAATAGTAACTTTTATATTTGGAAAAAGTAAAGAAATTTCAAAAGTAGCTAGTAATTTTTATAAAAATACGTTATACTAATTATTGCCGTTAAGGCTAGGACAATGGGAACGTTGTGAAGCGTGTCAGATCTGGAAGGAAGCAGCACTAAGCAGCGGTTTCCATGTGTCCGATACATATATTGATTTATCAAGGTTTGTAGCGCCTGCCACTACTTAAATAACAGCCAAGTGGGCAAAAAGTGGGCAAGCAATGATAAATTCCATACTTAAAAAAATAACCTAGGATCATAGTCCTAGGTTATTTAATTTGTCTACGATATCGGCTTTCTGCTTTTGCGTGACGTGTGTATAGATCTTTAAAGTAGTTGATTCATCTTTATGGCCAACACGCTGCATGATCGCTTTTATTGGTACTCCCATTTCGGCAAGTAGTGAGATGTGACTGTGGCGAAACATGTGGGAGTGGATGTCTTTGTTTATTTTGTTCTTGCCCAGTTTTTCATTCGTATATTTTAAAGAGCTGGCCACCGTATTCACTTGGATCGGTTTTCCTGTTTTTCCTAAAAAAATAAAGTTGTCCTTTGAGTAATCGTCAAAGCGTAGCTGATTTTCCAAGATCACTCGATCCAAGATTTCTATTGCACGATTCGACAGACCAATTTCACGATAGGAGCTAGGCGTCTTAGGCAGTTCCTTTTTGGCATTGTCGTAGCCGTGAGAATAGTCTAAGGTCCCATGGATATCAAGTAAGGCTTTCTCTTTATGGTAATCATTGCCAGTTAGGCTGATAGCTTCCCCAATTCGCATACCAGTCAAATACATCACCTCGATCAAGTCTGCCATTCTAGCGGACTGATAGGCGCTTCTGTAGCATTTCAGCAGACGATCGACTTCCTCTCTTTCCAGATACATATCTTCCACTTTTGTGTAATCTTCCAACTTTTGTACAGGCTTTGGGACTTTTGCTTTCTCAACTGGATTACTTTGCAAGTAATTCATCCTGAATGATTTATGATATTGAACAAAATATATCAAACAGTTGGTCTACCAACGTTTTAAGACTTTTATACGATCACCCGTTAGGTGTACAAAAAGAACCCACTCCGTGATATTGTAAAGCTACCAAACATAAACAATAAGGAGTGAGTTCTATGTTTAGTAATGTACACCAAAAACAACTGTATTTCAATGATAAAAAAACAATTCTTGTAGCCAATGATGGCGGAACGTTGACAAATGATGCTGGTATCGTGTTAGTTGCTGAATTTCTCAAAAAGATTGGTTTTGATGAAATTCTTAAAAATCGCGTTCACATTGAAGACAAACGTCAATCACCAGAACATCAGTGGTTAGAGGTCATCAAGCAATGGCTCTTTCAGTTGATCGCAGGCTACTCGAGGGATCGAGATGCCAATACCATTCAATATGATGAGCTGTTTAAACAAGCATTAGAACAAGAAACGCTTAGTTCTCAATCGACATTTTCTAAGTTGTTGAAAACTTTGACGGCAGAAAATGTCGAACAACTTTCTCAAGTTGCTAAAGAGCTCGGTGATTTATGGATGAATCACGAAGTGACCCAGAATATCATTCTGGATGTAGATTCCACCGCTTGCTTTACCTATGGAAAACAAGAAAAAGCACAATATATCAGTCATTATGGAGCCTATGGCCTCCATCCCTTCGTTTGTTTTGACGGTTTTACCGGTTTAGCATTGGATATACACAACCGTCGTGGTCAAGTCTATACGTCGACAGGGGCCAAAGATTATCTGGCAGAAATGATCGATCACTATAGCGAAATGACGAGTGCTCCCTATCTGATGGTTCGCGGCGACAGTGGCTTTGCCACACCAGACATTTATGATTTGTGTGAAGACAAAAACATAAAATATGTCATCAAGTTAAAATTAAACAAACGTCTGACGGCTATGACTGAAAGTCGAGTGCAATATTATAGGAAAGATTCCGACTTTACAAAAACCGAAAGTCAATATTTCAATATTGTGTATCAAGCAAAATCATGGAAGAAGCCGCGAACGGTAGCTGTAAAAGCAACACGCCATGCTGGAAAACTGCTTTTTGACGATTTTCAATTTATAGTGACCAGCTTTGAAAACTTTCCGGCCAAATTGATTTTTCAGATCTATCAAAAACGTGGAAATATGGAAAATTTTATCAAAGAAATGAAGTCGGGCTTCTTTGCTTCAAAAACAGATAGCCATACGTTTGTTGAAAATTCTGCTCGATTGGCATTGAGTTTTATTGCCTATAATATGATGCATCTTATGAAACATCTCACGTTTCCAGAAAAAGAAAAGAACACTGTGATTGATACTATCCGCTTTAGACTCTTTCATATCGCTGGTAAAGTCACTAAACATGCACGTCAGATCAGAATACATCTTTCTAGCGCAAACGTATATGATCCACTTTTCTGGAATGTACTCGCCAATATTCAGCGATTAAACATCTGAGATGGCTACAGCTTTATAAAAACACCGTTTTTTTTGAAGCTTTTTTATACCAAGGGGGTTTTATGCGCTTTTTTGCAAAACTTTCCATTGTATAAAATAACAACAAGTTATAGAAGTGAGATCTATAAAAAAACGAATGATTTTCGAGATAAATAACGCTTGTAAAATCGATTTAAAAAATATCAACAGTTTTTCATAAATCATTCAGGTTCATGTTTACCGCATAATCAAAAGCCATTTTTAACACGGATCTATATTTTAAATTTTGCTTGTGAGAAAGCGATAGGGTATTGAAGTATTTTTGGAAGAACTGCGTATCTACTTTAGCGATTTTAGCAGTCAAATCAATATCAGGGCTTCGCTTCATGATTCGCATGATACTTTCGTAGATTCGAACCGTGTTGTTTCGTACAGAAGGCTTTTTGAAGTCCCACCACTCGTCAAGCAATTCTTGGGTCGTGTGATCACTCATCTTTTTACTTTTGAGTAGCTTTTCGATTTTATTGTTGAGCAGTTGCTGTGCTTGTTTTTTAGCTTGATTAGATCCGCTAGTCAAAGTAATGGACACTTTTTTTGATTCATCAGTATAGGGATCTATGTAATATTCACGATAAATGAATGTTTTTGGTCCTCTTTTTTCCATCCACATGGTAATTCATCCTACTTTCTGTTAAAATAGGCATAGCTAAATAAGCCATACTTGGTTTATTTTGATCACACTCACGCAGTCCACCAAGATAGCAGTGAGTGTGTATTTTTTTTATTATTGTACGTTTACTTTAAAAATAGCAGAATCTTCAAGTGAAATGATTGGAGCAAAATGAATTTCAATGTCGCCTGTGCTGTTGATACCAAAGTGTTGAACGCAATCCATTTGCTTTCCAGATGCAACTGATCCCATGGTATTATCATTTGGATATTCTTCCGCTTTTTTATCATCTGGACCATAAACTTCAACATCCATTCCGACTGGAATATCATCGGTACCATTGTTTTTAACTGTATAAGAAATTTTAACAACTTGCGCTGGATTTGAATCATCAAATTCGTTTCTTTCGTCGGTCAATTCAGCTCCGGTCAGTGTGTATTCGGCGTCACCAACTTGGACGGTATCACCAACTTGATAATATTCAATACTTGGCGCGCTGCTTTCAACAGTTGTATTTTCTACAGTAGATTCAGATGCTTTAGCATCAACTTGTTCTGCTTTTGGCTCTTCTTTTTCGACTTTAGTGCCACCATTAGAAGCAGAAGAATCATCTCCACCACCTAATGCACCACCGACACCAATAACTAAGACAACCACTAATACCCAGAACCAAACTTTTTTGTAGAATGGTTTTTTTACCTTATAGTAGTTCCCATCCTCACCCTTGATCTTCTTTGCCATTTCTTACTTCCTTCTTTCAAATTATTTTTATTTAAACCGGCGATGAAGCCGGCTAAAATACTATTTAAAAAAAACATTTCTAAACTTTTTTCCATCGGAATACCTATAATCATTTACCAAACTAAAAGCGTACTGTGACGTGCAATTTTGAACATAGGACAGATACTCAACCAATCGATTTTGTAACGCCGCTTTACTCATATAAAAATAATTGCATACGTTTTGATAACTTGGAAAACGATTAATTGCATATCTCAATGCTTCATCATTAGCCATAAGAACACTAGCTGTGACGTTTGCTCTATACTCACGTGGCAAATCTTCTGGAAAGTAACCATCTTCACTGAGCATGTCAGAAAGAGGGGATCCTTTTTCAAGATCAGGCAAATCAAAATAAAAGTGCCCAATTTCGTGCATAGAAGTAAACAGTTGCCGTTCGAGCATGACATTTTTGTTTATAGAAACCAAAACTTCATCATAGACTTTAGCTATAGAACCGACCATAAGCTTGTTCAAATGTGTGCCAAAATCAATGTTTAAAAATTCAACATCTTCAACCTGTTCAATATATTCTTGAATATGGAAACACTTAACTTTTTCTACAGGCAAATTGTAATATCTACCCACATCTTTAGATAAAGAATTTGCCAAGTTTGATGCTTCAAAATAAAGTCCCTCGTTTACATAATTCAACTTCACAACACCTACTTGTCTAGTCTTCTTCTTTTCTTATCCAACGCCTTTTGAATTAAAAACTGAGTATAATCTTTTAGCTCAGATTCAATCTCTTCTCTTTCGTCTGGATCCATATTAGCAGTGTTCAAACGAAAGAAGGCTGCAATATCTTCTCCATCTTTTTGTTGTTCGGAAAAAGGAGAAGGGTCATCAGTACGACCCAAAAGATAGTCCGTTGAGACATGGAAATAATCAGCAATTTCTTTAACTTTTTCTGCACTGGGATTAGTTGTTTTTAAACGATAAAGAGTATTTTTTGAATATCCCATGTCATCTTCTACGTCATTGATTGATTTTCCCTGTTTATTAGCTAAATATTTTAATCTATCAAATAGCGTCATATCAACATTCTCCTATACGCTACTCAAAATAATTAAAATAAATGCATAAAAAGTCTTTACAAATTTACGCAAATGTTTTAATATACTTTGTGTAAGCTAATTTAATACGCTAATAAGTTCAGAACCATTACTTATACAAATATAACAATTCGACGTCGCCAAACTTAGAAATGTTGTTTTTATAAGATAATTCTAGGCTTATTAAGCTATGAATTGATTTTAAAACATTTGCATAAAAATGTCAACGGAATTTAGCGTATTTTATTAGCTTATAAAATTTTAGGAAAGTGAGATGAGAAGGATGGAAATGAAAATCGAAGGGACAGCAGAAGAAATAAAAAAACTGTTCCAGGCTACTAATGGCAGCGAGGAACAGGCAAAAATTACCGTTTCTGATTTGGCTAAAGTGCTTAATTATCAATCTTTAGATAACCTTCGTCAAAAAGGCGCAGCAACAAATCATTAACAAACATAGTTGTATAATCGCGCGCTTCTTGCGCAGTGAAAGCTTGGACGGCATACAAATCCATTTTTCCTTTGTCGTCGCAATATTTATCTATTCTCTTTTGAGTTTCTTCTGGAGATAAATCATTTTTATAAATATTTTCATTCACCTCGTCGATGATTTTTCCCAAAGTCTCTTGGTTCACCTTTAACACCTCCTTATCAGTTATTTCAGCCTGTCACCCTGATAAAGAGATTATATCAAATTTAAAAAGGAAGTGATCAAATGTCGCAAGATTTTATTATCAAGGTTCGTGTTGCGTTGGCTAAGCATAATAAGAGTCAAGCTTGGCTCGCTGACAAAATCGGTGTTTCCGGCACATACATGTCAGACATTATGAATGGACGTCGTAGCCCAGCAAAGCAAATTGAACCTATTGAATTTGTTCTAGCTGAGTTGGAGAAAGGAAAGGAGGAAGCGAAATGAGTGAAATGAATGAAATAAAAAAGGTCGCTGAAGCTTTAGTGGAAGAATCAGCGAGACTTCTTACTTTAGCAAATGAACTACTGAAAATCAGTGGTATCGAGGACAAAAGTATTTCTCAAATTAAATCTGATTAAATCAATGTCAAGCTTTGCTAATGCTTTTTGGTCATAGAATCTGCTAGTCATTAATATTTCGTTTTTAGAGCTTTTGATAACGAAGAAGTATTTCTGGTTATCGGCTTTTTTGAGCATAAAGAATATGCCATCGATGCTTTTTTCCATACAACGCCTCCTGTTTAATCAATTATACAACAGAAAGGAACAATAAAAATGAATGAATTGCAAGTATTTAATTTTGAAGAAAACGAAGTCAAGACTTTCGTGATAAACGACACTCCGTATTTTGTAGCAAACGATGTTGCAAGAGTGTTGGGATATAAAAACCCAAGTGACGCTACTAATAAGCATTGTAAAAAGGCAACAACGACATGGGGTAGCGATTCGCTAGGTCGTCGTCAAAAGTTCAAAGTGATTCCGGAATCTGACCTATACAGATTAATTATTAAGTCTCAATTGCCAGATGCAGAAAGATTTGAAAACTGGGTTATGGAAGAAGTCCTTCCACAAATCAGAAAAACAGGTAGCTACTCAAATGTACCGGCGAATTTTGCCGAAGCTCTGCGCCTAGCGGCCGACCTCGAAGAAGAAAAGGCTCAGTTGAAAATCCAGAATGAAGAGATGAAGCTTAAAGCTCTTTTCGCCGATTCGGTCGCTGCAAGCCATACCACTATTTTGATTGGTGATCTAGCAAAAGTCTTAAGAGGTAACGGCGTGAATATCGGTCAAAACCGTTTGTTTGAGGTTTTACGCAAAGAAGGTTATCTGATCAGTCGGAAAGGCACAAGCTACAATATGCCAACTCAAAAGGCGATGGATCTTGGACTTTTCAAGGTCAAAGAAACATCGATCACTCATTCTGATGGCCACGTGACAGTCAATAAAACGCCGAAGGTTACTGGCAAAGGCCAACAATACTTCGTAAACAGGTTTCTTGCTAGGAGTGATGCCTAATGGAGATCACAAAAGTCAAAGTCGAACCAGTCACTCAAAAGTTTGCTAACAAAGAGCAGGCTATGAATTACTTCGGATTTGCCAAAAAGAGCGCAAGAACCTTTAGTCGATACCTGGAAGAATTCAAATCCAGCGAAGAATTTGGAGAAGGCTATATCAATCCAACCGGTGGCTATGTATTGATTGATATTGAGATGTTTGAAGAATTTTTGCGGTGGAAGTCGGAAAACAAGTTTAGGGGGTGCAGGGAATGATCAAGAATTTTTGTATTTGGTATCTAAATAGGCACCACGTAGCAGTTTTGCTCAATATGGAGCCACTAAACGATGGCGAGATCGACCTACAGACACAAGCTGATCGAGTGTACTTGGCTGGCGGGAATGGGACCGTGAACGTTTGGAGAAAGGAGAGATCGAAATGAAGCTAGAAGTTACGCTAACCGAGAAAGAAAAAGACATGGTCCTAAATGGCTTGCTCCTATGGATGAAGACTTATCCGGAAGACGAAAAGGTAGCTCACTCGGCGTTCCGCAAGGTTTTTGATGCTGATGTTGATGCCTGGTGTCGTAAGTTGGGGATCGAGCGCGTAGGAGATACGAAAAAGAGGTGAGAAAAATGGGGAAAAATTTTAAAGATGTAGCAATAATCGAGGACTATTGGTTTTCGACAGCGGAAGAAGCGGAAACAAAAAGAAAAGTGTTGATGAATAGTTACGATATTGCACCAGATGATTTGGACATTTATAGCGATCCAGAATGGACTTCTAGGGAAAAGCCTTGGTGTCTTCGAATAGAGATGTTTGGATCTGACCATAACAAGCAAAAAATTGCTCGAATTAGAAATGATGAAAGGTGGTGAGTGAATGACATTTTACAGTGGAATGAGATGTGATCAGTGCGGCAAGGCCTTTGAAAGTGAAGGATTTAGTGCTGGTGAAGTCCTATCTATCAGCTGGCTTAAATATTCAGCCAGAAGAAATGGATGGTCAGTTGGTACCAAGCTGTTATGTGATCTATGCAGAAAACCAAAAAAGACCTCGTCGGCAAACGAGATCTAAAAACACTACACAAAAGGAGTTTAACACAAAATGACAAAAATTCAAATTGACGAAATCACGTACAAGCATTTCAAAGGCTTGGAAGATTTCACACTTACTTTAAATGGCAACGATGCATCAATCAGCGGTTGTAACGGAGCTGGAAAGACTTCGCTCGCTGACGGTTTTCAATGGCTTTTGTTCGGTAAAGATTCGAATGGCGCCAAGATCAATCCTAAGCCACTAGACGCGGACAATCACGAAAAGCTCGGATTAGATCCGACAGTCGAAGCACAGCTGCTAATCGATGATAAACCAGTCACGTTGAAACGAGTTCTGGAAGAACGTTGGGTCCAAAAGCGTGGCGAACTCGACAAGACACGTGGCAGCGACACGACCAACTATTATATCGATGGCGTACCGACCAAGGAGAAGGACTGGAAGGCTTACCTGGAAGAACTAGGCGGCGAGAAGGACCTCCAAATGCTTTCCAATTCGGCTTTCTTTATGCAATTGAATTGGGCTGACCGTAGATCAACACTGATGGAACTATCTGGTGTCACGGACGATCAGATCATCAAAGACAACGTGAAACTCCAGGAGCTGAGTCAAGCGTTAGGAGATCACTCAATCGACGAGCTCAAAAAGATTTTGAAAGCTCAAAAGTCCGACATCAAAAAAGACATTGACGGAATTCCGGCACGGATCCAAGAAAATACAGACACGATTAAAGGCCTCTCAGAGCGCCTAGGAGACGTTTCAAAAATTAATGATGAATTAGCCGTGAAACAATCTGAACTTGCTGACGCTGAAGAAAAAGCGGCAACCGTGAAGAATGGCGATGCGTCACTCGATGCAAGAAAGGAATTGACAGAGGCCAAGCTTAAATTATCCGAGGCTAGAAATCAATTTAACACAGATGCCAATTTTGCGACGGAAAACTTGCAAAAGGATGCAGATAAGCTTGATCAAAAGCTTAGAAAGGCACGCAGTGAAGCGCGTGATCTGGAAGAGGAAATCTACTCGATCAATCGACTTTTTGAACAAAAGCATGAGTATCGATCTCAAATGCTAAAAGAATATCACACTTTGGATGCCGAAACTTTTGATGAGCATGCCACTACTTGTCCGACGTGTGGTCAAGACTTGCCAGCTGATCAGATTGACGAATTGCGAAACAAGTTTAACGTGACGAAAGCCAATAAAATCGAAGCTAATATGGCGAAAGTTGCTGAAGCTAAAGTTTCGAAGAATGATTTGCTCGATCTCCAAGCTCAAGGCAAAAAGCTAAAACAATCGCTGGAAGCTAAAAAAGCAGAAGTTGCCAAGTTTGAAGACCAAGTCAATAAAATCTGGTCCGAACTCAACTTTGAGAAAGACCAACAAGGCAAGTTTGAGGATAGCAAGGACTACAAAAAAATCATGGATCAAATCCATATTGCCGAAGATAAAATCAGCAAAGCGCAAGAAGATTCGTCAGAAGCTATCTCAGAGGCTCAAAGCAAGGTCAACGAGTTACGAGGCATAGTTGTCGATCTCCAAGCAAAAGTCCAAGAGAGCAAGACAATTGACGGCCTAGAAGCTCGAATCGCCGAACTCAAAAAGCAAGACAAGGATCTGAAGGACAAAAACCAAGAAGTCGAACGCAAACTGTGGCTGATCGATGAATTTACGCGGATCAAAGTGTCATCAATCGAGAAATCGATCAACGAAAGATTTGAAAATGTGGTTTGGAAATTGTTTGATGTTCAGAAAAACGGGGCAATTGCTGAAACATGTGAGGCAACTTATAAGGGCGTTGAGTACTCCAGCGGCTTGAACAATGGGGCTCGAATCAACTGTGACCTGGACATCGTCAACACCTTGTCGAAGGCCTTGGATCTTTACTTTCCAGTGTTTATTGATAACGCGGAATCGGTCAACGAGCTAACAGATATTCAATCGCAAACGATCGAATTGATCGTGACCGAAGACGAAAAACTGAATGTGGAGGGATAGAACATGGACGGCATATTTGTTTATGCAAAAGCTGAAGCAGATAGGAAAATATTTGTCGGTAGTTTTACTGAAATTTCAACCATCGAGGAAGACGTCCTTGAAGCTTTAGCTGATAAAAAATTAGAGCAATACAAAAATAAAGTTTTTATGTTGATCGGCACGGAAACTTATCAAATTAGATTTTAGGAGGATAAAAAGCAATGACAAACCAAGTTCAGAACCAAAATCAAACACCAGCACTACTTCAAAAGGATATCACTGATCAAGTCAATCGTAAGGTCGAAGGGATGAGGCAAGAAGGCCTTGCCTTACCAGCAAATTATAGCCCAGCTAATGCTTTAAAGTCGGCTTTCTTTGCTATGACGAATTCTAGCAACGGTAATCTGCTAGAAAAATGCACCACTGAATCGATTGCTAACTCCCTATTGGACATGGTTGTCCAAGGATTGAGTCCAGCGAAAACGCAATGCTATTTCATCCCTTATGGTCAACAACTGAAGATGACGCGATCCTATTTTGGAACGCAAGCAGTTCTCAAGCGTCTGGCCAATGTCAAAGATGTTTGGGCGAATGTGATCTACCAGGGCGACGAGTTTACCATCGAAATCGTCAATGGCCGTGAAACGTTGAAAGAACACAAGACAGCTTTTGGAAATCGTGATAATGCGATCGTAGGCGTCTATGCGATCATCGAAAAAGAAGATGGCGAGCAGGTATTGACCACCATGACCAAAAAGGAAATCGACGCTGCCTGGTCCCAAGCGAAGACCAAGAATGTTCAAAACAAATTCCCGCAAGAGATGGCCAAACGGACGGTCATCAGTCGAGCAGCGAAAGCTTTCGTCAATACCAGCGACGACAGTGATCTTTTAATCGAGGCTATCAACAACACGACGGCAAACGAGTATCAAGACAAGAATGAGCGAAAAGAGGCTGAGATCGTCGAAGAAATCAATGAAAATGCCAATACTGAAACTTTTGATCCGAGGCACGAAGAACCAGCAAAGCAAGCACCAAAACCAGTAAGCTCGGAGCCTCTTCCGAAATCAGAACAACCCAATTTATTAAAAGACGAAGTTGAGGAGGATCCGTACTGATGATTAAAATCACTGTTTTTGGATCCGGCAGCAGTGGGAATGGCTATCTGTTAGATGATGGCCGCTCCCAGCTGATCATTGAAGCTGGTGTCCGATTCAATCGTGTACAAAACAAGATGCAACATGACTTTTCAAGACTTGACGGTGTGTTGATCAGTCACGAGCACAGAGATCACTGCAAATATGTCCGGCCTTTTATTGATTTTACTGGTGCCGATGTCTATGCAACTAAAGGGACCGTTGAGGCCATGTTCGAGGATCCGATGCTCAAGCTCAAATACACTAGCGGCTATCGATTTCAATTTTTAACGTACAAAGTCAGCCAAAAGATAGGTCCTTGGTACGTCACAGCTTTTGAGACCAAGCACGATGTCAAAGAGCCCTGCGGATTTTTAATTGATCACGAGTCTGGTGATCGTCTGGTATTTATTACTGACAGTTACTATGTCAAGTACAAGTTTCCAAATGTCACTCATATGATGGTCGAAGCCAACTATGATCGCGAAATCATGGAACGAAGCATGACTGATGGCTACAAAAAGAAACTCAAGACTCGAATCATGGAAAGTCACTTTGATTTTGATAATGCTTTGAAATTCATCGATGCCAACAAGAGTAACAAACTCAAAGAGATTTATCTGATCCATTTGTCTGATGCCAATAGCAATGCAGAACAGTTTAGAGAAAAGGTGCAGGCATTGACTGGCGTTCCGGTCTATATAGCTTAGGGGGGTGCTACGAATGAACCATGGCTATATAAAGTTATATCGGAAAGTGATGGATTCATTCGTTTGGACGAATCCACAGATGTTTAAGCTTTGGATGCTCTGTTTGATGAAAGCTAGTCACGATGACAGGAGATTTTTATTCAATGGTCAAGAAATACGCGTGTCCAGCGGTCAATTCGTCACAGGGCGCGACGCACTGGGAAAAGAATACAACGAAGGCACTCAGAGTGACCAGCAAGTTGTCAGTCGTACGTTATGGAGATGGATGAAAAAATTTGAGAACGAGCAAATGTTGTCCATCAAATCAACCACGAAATATAGCATCATATCAATAAATAATTGGAATGAGTACCAAGTGAGTGACCAACAACTGTCCAGCGACTGTCCATCAACTGTCCAGCACTTGTCCACATACAAGAATGATAAGAATGATAAGAATGATAAGAATAATAATATATCGTCGTCAAAACGCAAAACCCACGTTTATGCCGAGGACTCGATTTATTATCAGCTGGCCAATAAATTATTTGGAAAGATTTCTCAAAACCAAAACATCAAAAAGCCAAATTTAAATAGCTGGGCAGATGACATTCGAAAGATGATTAAAATCGACAAACGATCACACTCACAGGTGTCCAACATGATCGAGTGGTGTACGACAGATTCTTTCTGGTCCACTGTCGTCTTATCCGCTAAAAAGCTACGTGATAAATATGACACAATGGCAGCTCAAGCCAATCGAGAGTATCACAAAAAAAGCAATTCTTATCAAAGACAGCCAATCAGAAAAGAAAAATTACCAGACTGGGCAGATAAGCCACAAGTCGATACCGATGATCCGGAAAAAGTCGCTGAGATTAATCAACGATTGCAAGAGTATTTGAAAAACAAGGAGGAATCAAGAAACGATGGCATTAAGTGAAAACCTAGTAGCCTGCGCCAAATATTACGAAAAGCGTGTAAGGCAATACAATGAATTATCAGATTTTCTTCAAGCTTTAGAATTCGATCATGTCGAACCTTTTGGTGACTATTTTTATAGTAACAGAGACAGCTTGAACTTTGATAATTGCAATGAGTTAGTAATTACAACCCCGGCAATCTTGGAAAGCAAAAAAACGAGGCAAGAACTGTTTTATTCAGTCAATTTGGTCAAAGATCTCGATTGGACCGTGGCAAATCTTCGAATAACCATGATACTGATCAAGGAGATCCAAGACAGTATGAAAAAAATTGAAGACGAACTAGCAGCAGTCTTTGATGGAATCGAGGTATCAGAAGAATGACTAGTCCAACAGCAATGAATAAACGCGGAAACAAGGTAAGAATTGACACTTATACCTTTGATTCTGTGAAAGAAGCGAACTTTTATCAACGATTCGTCAAGAATTGCGGTCTTGATTTTGAGGTCCACCCAAGATTCGTTTTAAAACCGCTATGTGAGATACCAGGTGGCAAGATCAGCTCGATCGTTTACACGCCAGATTTCATCATTAAGGACACGCACGGCTTTTGGAAGCATGTGATCGACGTCAAAAACAGCTTTGGAGCTTATGGTATCGATCAAAGCAACAAGCTTAGATTTCGGCTTTTCGCCATGGAGTATGGCATACCAGTAGAGGCTGTGGTCGTGAGGACCAGAGATTTTAAAGTGATCACGCAAGGCGTCACTAAGCAGCTCAATGAAGAAGAGCCGTTTATCACTGATAACTTTGATTACAGCTGGCGTGACGCGACCAGGTATTAGGAGGCGGTCGAATGCTTAGAATTTATTATGATCGAGCCAACGCGGTTGTCGCCGACGATGCTAACAAAACGTACCAAATGATGTCTTTAAAAGACGCGCAGATCGTCGCTGCTGGTGTCGAATCAGTTCATTATTATTACGACGATCTCTCGTACAAAATCAGCTATTTCAAAGAAATAGGCTTTAGGAGGCTAGAATATGGCAGTTAAAATCACACCTTTGCAGGAGTTGGAGATCTTAACGACACAAATCGATGATCCAACGTCTGAGCAAAAGGCACGGATCAAGGAATTGAGAGAACAGATGCATATCAGTGATGGCAGAAGCAGCAATGGCCACAATCACAGAGGACCTACTAAATGTGTGATCATCTTTCCAAATGGGGACAAGCAGCATTTTAATTCGATCACTGAGACTGCGAAAAGGCTCAATGTGAACGAAAAGACGATTCGATCTTATTTGGGAGCAGGTTTGATCGAAAATGGCAAGGGGAAAGGCTTGATTTTTGAGGAGGTAGAAGATGAACAAAAAATCTAAGATCAAAAAGAAAAAGCGCCGGCTTGAAAAGAAAGCAATCGAAAATGGGACCCAGCATCGGAAAAGAAAGAGTCTGCTTTTCGAGGATCCAGACGAATTGCGGGAACAAGCTGCTGAAAACAGGGAGGCGATGAAATGAGCAAGAAAAAATATTTGTACAGCGGGAAAGATACTCCGGAAGTTGGCCGTGAATTTGAGGTCACTCAACTAGCTGACTTAGGCTATTCAATGGTTGTCCGTGTTCCGGACGACGTGGCAAAGATAATCGGAGCTTACTCGATCATTGCCAAACGCGACGACTTGAAAGAGGTAATCGAATGAGTTGGTCAAGGAAAGGAAGACGCGTCATGATGCTGGCGGTGATAATCGCGGCTGTGATGGCTTTAGCAACTAGTTATCACATAGTCAAAGCAAATGGCTACAAGGCCACGATCAGAGAACAGCAGTATGAGATTAATAGACTCAATAAAGAGTTGACCAGTCTACAAGAGATTTTGTTGTACAAGGAGGGGCAAAAATGATCCATGATTTAAAGATTTTGCCAGAGTTTTACGTTCCAGTCGTCACAGGGATCAAAACCTTCGAGATTCGCAAAGATGACCGCTGCTTTGAAGTTGGCGACTTCATCAAGCTAAGAGAGTGGACGGAAGGCGAAGGATATTCCGGCAACAGCGTTGAAGGCGTAATCACGTATATCACGAATTACAATCAACAACCAGGCTATGTCGTATTTTCGTTTGAAATTACTAAGCGAGAATTTAACATAAATTATAAAAATTAGGAGGAATTTATTATGGCTTTAGATTTTAGACCAACGATCAAAACGATCAATATTGCAAGTGAGGATTTAACAAAGATTACTTTAGAGGTCAAAAACGGATCTCTGGACGGCAAGTTTGACGAGCTCCGGAAGTTTTCTGGCCAAACCGTCAACCTCTCGATCGTACCTCAATCGTATGCATACACGATCCCTTTTGACAAATCCACCAACGCACCAACTCAAGAGTACGTCGTCAATAATGACGGTACTATTGATTTTGTCAAGAAGGAACAAACCCAACTGGAAATTGACGATCAAGGCAATATCGACATCGAGGACCGCGAATTTCAAGTCACAAAAGAAGTTGTTGATGAGTTCATCTTAGCTGCTAAGTCACTCGAATTTCCTGGCAACATTAATCCACGCGACGTCCTTACTCGTCAAAATGATGGAGAAAGCATGGAAGAAATCGCTGAAAGCTACGAAATGAGTGAAATCAATGTGGTAAATGAACTGGAGCGGGCTCGTGCTTATTATGCACCATATGCCGCAGCGTGGGACAAAAAACGGAATGAAGTGATTTTCCAAGAAAAGAACGAAAACGCTGAAAATCGGAACGAAACAGACGATTTCGAGAACGAAACGGACGAAAATGACACGGATTTGTCCAAAACAGAGGAAAATGTGACCGATGGGACAGAAGTTGATAACAATGAACCAGAACCAGAAGATGGAGAAAACGAAGCCGATCCGTATTAAAGAATCAGAGATTCTTTGGAAAATGTATTTGATTCTCGAAGTGATTTTTGAGGAACGCCAGAAATAACAAAAAAAGCCGGATTCCTCCGACTTGTGGTAAAGCTTACGACTAGAGCTATTATACCACACTAGGAGGAATCGGAAAATGGCACTTTTTGATGTTAGTAAGTATGAGATCCCAGATCCCAAAAATGTAGATATGGATAAGACAAAACACAATGTGGCCGTGTTTCTAAGTGCCTATCAATCGGCAAGAAGTCGAGTTGGCCAACCTCGTGAGCCAAAAGTGACGTCGAGTTTTTCCTTGGTTCCTCCTAGTACCAGAAATGCGAATCAAGGTGAAGCAGAGCAGATACTGATTCAAAACGAGGAAGCACAGGAAGAATTCACTTATCTAAGCGATCTATTTACGAAAGGATTTGCAGCAATTCAGCATCCTTTCAAGCCAGACATCTCGCAACGCAGAAAGGGAGTATTTTACGATCGGTATATCAAAGGCATGGCTATCTACCTGGTAGCTGAAAAAAACCACATTAGCGAAGAAACGGTAAAGCAAGAATCAATCACAGCTATCGTTCAGTTCGCTTCAGCGCTAGAATTAGTCATATTTAGCTAATAATTGTCTATTTACTGTCTTTTTTATACCTAAAAGATACCTGTTAGGTACCTTTCAAACGAGTTATTATGATATTGTCAAAAAATTGAGAGTGATCTTAAGGCTACTCACACATAACCTAAAAACAGAGAGGAGGCATCTCCTCCGATCGTTTCACGAGATTATTCTTCTTTAGGCAGGCTTTGGACGGCCTGCCTAGTACATAGCAAGTTAAAAATACTTAATCCTTGCGTCACAGTCTATCATGGCGCTTGTCTTAACTTGCCAGTGACAGCTGCGGAAACAGTCAGTGAACTATATCTATGCAATATTATATACGGTCATCGTGGCATAGCACGGTGGCTTTTTTAATACATAAAATCAGTAAAGGTGGTGACAAAATGCCAGTATTAGAAAATGCGAGGTATGAAAAGTTCGTTCAGTGCCTAATATCTGGCATGAGTCAACGAAAATCCTACCGCGAAGCATTCAAACAATCAAAGCGCTGGAAAGATACCACAGTCGATTCTAAGGCTTCTACTTTATTTCGAGATGGTAAGGTTCGGGAAAGGTACAGTGAATTGCAGGAACAGGCACAAGATGAAGCAATAATCACTCGTAAAGCCCGAATGGTTCTACTTTCTAAGCTTGCTGAAAATGCTGAAAAAGAAGATACGCAGATCAAAGCAATTGATACTTTGAATAAAATGGACAATGTGTATGTCAATAAAACCGAAATCTCTGGCGGTTTGAATGTAAATCCATACGCCAATCTGTCTGAGGACGAGCTGAGAAAGCTCGCTGATGATAGTGGATAAGTTAGCCTTAGCACGTCAAGGAGCTAAGATTGAGCTGGCACGTCGGCATTTCTTTGACTACTGTCATTTGACGTCACCTGATTTTTATAAGCCTGATCATGCCTATCTTAAAACCGTATGCGACGAGTTAGAACACTTTTTAAACGATGACGACCATGACGTGCTGATTTTTAATATGCCACCACGTCACGGTAAGTCACGGACGCTAGGCAAGCTTGTCGAGTGGCTACTTGGCAATAATCATCAAGCAAAGATTATGACTGGATCGTATAACGATACGCTATCAACAACTTTTTCTAAAAATGTCCGAAATACGATTCAAGAAATTAAAGCCGACAAAGATAAAATCATCTATTCCGATATCTTTGACGCCAAAATCAAATATGGTGATGGTGCCATGAATTTGTGGAGCTTGGAAGATGGCTATAATAACTACCTAGCTACTTCTCCAAAAGGGACCGCTACCGGTTTTGGTGCTGACATCATCGTGATCGATGACCTTATTAAAAACGCTGAGGAAGCCAACAATGCCTTAGTCCTTGAAAATCATTGGGAGTGGTTCATTAATACGATGCTATCTCGTTTGGAAACAAACGGAAAAATCGCCATTATTATGACACGGTGGCACACAAACGACTTAGCTGGAAAAGCCTTAGAATTGTTACCTATGAGTGGGTATCGAGTCAAGCATATCAATCTTAAAGCTTATGATGAAGAAACTGACACCATGCTTTGTGACGAAGTCCTTTCTAAGCAAGATTATCAGCGTAAAGTCAAAACAATGGGCGCTGATATTGCGGCTGCCAACTATCAACAGCAACCAATTGACATCAAGGGACGTCTGTACAAAGGCTTTTTAACTTACGATACACGCTCCTCTTACAAGAAAATCTGGTCCTACACCGACACCGCTGATACTGGTGCCGATTATTTGTGCTCAATCGTTTGGGGCGAATGCGACGATGGCATGTGTGACGTTTTAGACGTCATTTACACACAAAAGCCAATGGAGTACACGGAAACAGCGGTTGCTAATCAAGTTATCAATAACCGTGTGAATCAAGTACGGATCGAACGAAACAATGGCGGTCGATCGTTTGCACGTGCCGTCAAAGAAAAGGTACGTGGCAAGTGTGCAGCGGCTATTGATGACTTTTATCAGTCGAACAACAAGCAAGCTAGGATCTACTCAAACAGTGCCTGGATCGAGCAAAATGTGCGATATCCGTCTGACTGGGCGATCCGCTGGCCGGAGTATTATCAAGCCATGAGTACGTACCAGGCCGAAGGAAAAAATAAACATGATGATGCACCTGATGCAACGACAGGGATCGCGGAAACGATGGCAACTGGTGAAAAAGTCGAAGCCATTGATATATCAGATTTAGGATTTAGATAAGGAGTTGAAACAATGCTGACATTTGGAGAAGCAAGACAATTGTACGAAAGCCACCAGCAAAACCGCAAACCACGGCTTAAAAAGATGCTAGATTACTATTTAGGTGATCACGTCATTTTGAAAAAAGCCGATCGTAAGGGCAAAATCGATGCGAAGGTCGTTCATAATTACCCACGGTATATATCGACCATTACAACTGGCTATACGGGAAATGTAACCTACTCAAATCTCGAAGAAAACGAAGATTTGAAAGATATTTTTGCATTTAACAGTGAGTCGTCAGTAGACAGTGATTTACTGTTATTTTTATCCATTTTTGGAGAAGCCTATGAGTTAGAATGGCTAGATGAGGGTGGCCATTATTGCTTTGAAGCTTTGGACCCGATGGCTGTCATGGTCATCACTGATGGGACCATGCGTGAGAAGGTCACAGATGCGATTGTGTTTGATGTGGACGATTCTGTGGGTAATCAGGTTCGAGTCACCATGACATGCTACGATGATACGATGAGACGTGTTTATGCATACGTTGAAAGTAATGCAGCTTACCAAGAAGGTAAAAAGACCGAAGATAAAGCTTTGGCGTCGTTTAAAGTCATCGAAGAAAAGCCGCACATGATGGGCAAATGTCCAGTTATACAAATCAAAAATAACCGCTGGAGTCAAGGCGATTTCGAAACAGTGATGTCTGAGATTGATGCATATAACCTGTCCGTCTCAAACAGTGTGAACGACTTGACGGATAACACGGATGCCATGATGGTGTTTAAAAACTTAGACGCCACCACCCAGAAAGATATCAAAGATGCGGTCGAAGCAGGCGGATTTAAGGTCAAAGAAAATGGTGATATCTACTGGTTGACTAAAGAAGTCAACGACGGTTATGCCGAACACATTAAGGATCGACTGAAAAACGATATTCACAAGTTTTCTTTCGTTCCAGATATGTCTGATGAGCAATTCGCAGGAAATGCCTCTGGCGTGGCCATACGCTACAAGTTGCTAGCCTTGGAACAATTACGCCTAGAAAAGATCAAGTGGATGAGGAAGGGGCTTCTCACGCGTTTGCAGATGATTGCAGGCTTTCTAACTGCCAAAGGCAAGGCGTTTGATCCGTTGGATATCGGGATCACGTTCAAGGCGAATTTACCACAAAATAGCACGGAGATTGCTGAGTTCGTCAGTCAATTGACTGGAATAACGTCTAAAGCGACTCAGCTACAACAGTTGGGTCCAGATATCGTTCCGGACGTTCAAGCAGAACTTGAAAAAATCGACGAGGAAAAGGAACATAATTCAGCCAATGGCTATATTCCACCGACCATGACTACTGCAAAGGATGATGAAGATGGCGAAGACGTACTGGAAGAAGAGGCTCCAGAATCCTCTGTACGAGGCTTACAATCAAAATGAGGAATCAGTCAAGGCGTGGCTAGAAGTCTACGAGAGTGCCAAAAAAGACATAGATTCCGAGCTTTTGGACGTCTATAAGAAAATCGGTAAAGAGAAGCCGCTGATTTCAGATTTTTACCGACGCGATCACTTGCAACAGATCGAACACCAAATCGAAAATACAGTCCTTTCAATCGGTAAAAAAGAGGCTTCTTTTACAGAAGACCAAATCCGAAGTGGCATTCAATTAGGCACCAAGACGGTTTCAGACACCTTGGGAGCACCGATGCTGAATAAGAGTGCTGTTGATCAGTTGGTCAAGCATCCTTGGGCAGAAGGTGATTTTAGTAGTCGAATCTGGAACAACAAAGCAAAACTGATCAGTTCCATGAAGTCCGAACTCACAGCCGGGATCGTCAAAGGCGATGGTATTTACAAAGTTGCCAATCGTTTAGACGATCGAATGAACGTCGGGAAAAGCGACACCCAACGACTGGTCCGGACCGAATACATGCATGCCTTAAACGCTGGACAAGTGGAAACCTACCGAAAACAAGGCTATAAAAAGCTGATGTGGTCGGCGTCAATGGATAATAGAGGCTGTGACACGTGTCACGGTAGAAATAATAAAGTATATGACATCGACAACCTTCCAGATTTACCAGCCCATCCGAACTGTCGCTGTACATGGATTCCTCAAATCACCGATGAAATGATCGGGGAACGGGCTCAAAAGTTGCAAGAGGCGAAAGAAAAAGTCGAAAGGCTGGTAAATATGTCGACTGAACCGCTTGGAAATGGTACAATAGACATAGAGATTGATGAATTTACGCCTTGTCTGAGAGATATGAAAACAGGCCGATTGGTTGATACTCAGTATGGTAAAACAAATATATCCTCTAAAAAGGCAAAAGCTTTGAAGAGTAAAGGCTGGCTCTTTGATTGGTCTCGGTATAACGACCATAGGCTAATTCAGTTGAATCTAAAAGGGTCGAAGGAAATTCAAGGCCTTGTTACATTTCAAGACAGAGAAGGATTCACCTTTGTTGATTTGGTTGAATCAGCTCCGAATAATAGAGGAACAAATAAAAGATATGCAGGTGTGGGTGGCCATTTATTTGCCATTGCTGCTGAGGAAAGTTTCAAAAGCGGAAATGATGGGTATGTTTCTTTTACACCTAAAACTAATCTTGTTGAATATTACGCAAAAAGCTTAGGTGCACAGATGATGCCTAACGGAAATATGTTTTTGGATACAGAGGCAAGCCTTAAATTGATTGAAGTATATTTGAAAGGGAGTGATTCCATTGACTAATGCTGAATTGGATTTAACTGATATTACGGATTTGATTTCGGAAAATAATCGGCTGATCATGAAGGAATATGGTGGCAATCCACCCAAAGCATCAGAGGATCAGTTGGTAATCACCCAAGAATATATAAAAAAAATTAAAGAGGCTAGAAACAAAGGCATCAAATTAAGCCAAGATGATTTAGTTAAGAACAAGTGAAGCACCCGATCACGAAAACTGATTGAGTGCTATTTTTGTACCCAAAAATAAGAAAGGAGTTGAGCGTAATGCATCATTACATTACAAAATATTATGATGAAAAAGGAAACCATAAAGTAATTGCATGGTTTCAAATCAATGTATTTGGAAGATGTTATTGTCTGTTTAAGCGAGAACTGAGTATATAAAAGCAGAGTCCTAGAAATAGGGCTTTTTATTTTGTCCAGGCGTGGAAGACTCTAAAAGCTACGGAAGCGAGCAAGCATTGATCCTCGTTAAAAGCTATGGAAAATGAGCCAGCATTGATCTCACTAAAAGCGATGGGAAAGGATGTTGAAAATGAAAAAATTACAGTTTTTACCGATGAATTTGCAATTCTTTGCGGAGCCTGAGGATAAAGGCAACGGTGATCCTGCAGACCCAGCTGATCCAAAAGAGAAAGATAAACCAGTGGAGGATCCTAAACCGCCTGTCGATTCTGATAAGAAATATTCCGATGCTGATCTCGATCAAATTATCAATCAGAAGTTTGCCAAATGGCAAAAGGACAAAGACGAAGAAATCCGTCAGTCCAAGCTAACGGCTGATGAAAAAGAACAAGAACGGATCAAGAAGTTGGAAAAGTTAGAACGCGATGTGGCTAGCCGTGATGCCAAGGACAAGGCTCGTCAAGCGTTATCTGATGCGAAATTGCCGTCTGATTTTGCTGATTTCGTCTTTGATACACAGGAAGACGTGGCCAAGGATAAGCTAGATAAGTTTACCAAGACTTTAGCGGCTTACCGTGAATCAGTGGTCAATGAAATCATGCGGGACAAAACGCCGAAGAAACCTAAAAACGACGCGGATGGGAAAGTGTACGACCTAGCTCATATGAAGCCACAAGAGTTACGAGAATTGCGGGAAAAAGACCCGGAAAAATTTAAAGAAATTACTCAAAAATAGAAAGAGGTAATAAATTATGGCAAATGAAACAACGATTTTAGCAAACTTAGTCGATCCTGAGGTAATGGCGCCAATTATCAGCGCTCAATTGCCCCAAGCAATCAAGTTTTCAGGCATTGCGCCAATCGATACCACCTTAGAAGGTCAACCAGGATCCACCATCACTATTCCCAAATATGTTTATATTGGTGATGCGGAAGATGTGGCAGAAGGTGCAGCAATTGACTACACGAAACTGACCACTGAAAAGTCGCAACACACGATCAAAAAGGCTGCCAAAGGCGTTCAAATCACTGATGAAGCGGCTTTATCTGGTTATGGAGATCCTGAAGGTGAAGCTCAAAAACAAATTCGCCAAGCTTTGGCATCAAAAATCGATAATGATATCTTAGCCGAAGCCCAAACAGCAACTTTAGAAGTGAAGGCAGACGTCAACTTGGACTTGATCGACCAATTGGAAGACACATTCACAGATGCACCAGATGCCTTTGAAGATGCAATGACGGATGCGACTGGCGTCTTGTTCCTCTCTTACAAAGATGCGGCTAAAATGCGTAAAGCTGCCGCAGAAAGCTGGACCCGTGCCAGTGATTTAGGCGATAACATCTTGATTTCTGGGGCTTTTGGCGAAGTATTAGGTTGGGAAATTGTTCGGACTAAGAAATTAACAGAAGGTAACGGGATCGCTGTCAAAACTGGTGCTTTGAAAACCTACATCAAACGCGGTTTAATGGCTGAAAAAGAACGCGATATCGATCATAAATTAACCAAATTCAACGCTGACCAACATTATTCTGTTGCCTTAGTCGATGAAACGCGTATCGTGAAGATCTCAAAAAAAGCGTAGCCCCGCCTGAAGTGGTAAACGTGATGCCTACCACTGATGGGGCAACAATCGAAGTAAAATAAAAGAAAGGAGCGATTCGATTGGCAGACACATTTAATTTATACAAAGATAGTAAAAAAATTGGAAATAGTGCAAGTCCTGTAAAAGTTACGGGGCTTGCTCCCAATATCGAAGTAGCTGAAGGTACTTACCAAGTATCACGAGTTACTGATGACGGTGAGTCAGAAAAAATAGCTATTCCTGCTTTTAAGACGAAACCAATTGCAGTGACTGGCGTAATGCTTGATAAGACAACCATTTCTGGTAAGCCCGGGGATAAAGGCAAGCTAACACCTACTATTACACCTACCACGGCAAGCAACAAGGCATTTACATTTTCTAGCTCTGCGGCTGATATCATTAAAATTGACAATGCTGGAAATTGGGAAATGCTGAAAGATGGTACAGCTGATCTAACAGTTAAAACGACCGATGGTGGCAAAACTGCCGTATGTAAGGGGACGGTAACTACTCCAGTTGTTCATCCGACCGGTGTCACTGCGTCACCTAAGACGCACAGTGCCGAAGCAGGTACCGCCGGAAGCTATACCATAGCAGCTGCTGTAGCGCCGAGCAACGCAAACAATAAGGCCGTTGGCTATACGATTGCGCCTACAACTGCAGGCTTAACTGTGAGTGCTGCTGGGAAAGTCGACTGGACTGCAGATGTACCTGCCGGGACTTATACCACCACGGTTAAAACTACGGATGGTGGAAAGACCGATACGAGCGTATTAACGATTGATCCAAAACCTACCGAACCACCCGCAGAAGGTTAGGTGATCGTATATGGCAGAAAGAACACTTTTAGAGCGTGTGAAAACGCGACTGGAAGGCACAGACCTGTCTGACGACCTACTGAATGACTTTATTTACGATGCGACTGACGAGGTACTTGCGCGGACCAACCAAGAGAAGTTAAACAGCTCCCTGGAACGTGTGATTGTCGGTTGTGTCGTTTTATATGTTAATCGGCTAGGAACAGAAGGATTGACCTCTGAAGGATATTCTGGTGTATCTACGTCATATCTGGACAGTTTACCAGAAAATCTACAGGCGATCATAAATCGTAACACGCGACTAGGTAGGTGGGAATGATGAATCCACGCAGAAAAGCTCAGCTGGTAGAATTGTGGAAAAATGAAGTCACCGTTTCCCCGTCTGGTGCTGAGAAACACGAGTGGGTAAAACAGGTTCCCGTTCGTGTGGCTCTATATGACCAGAGTGCCCAGAATCAGCTGACAATGGGCGCTTCTGGCGTTCGTGTGAAGCAGTACGACTATTTGGGCCTGACCAAGGCCAAATCGCTTGTAGCAGACGATTACAAGCTTGTGGATGGAAATCGTACTTATCTGATAAAAGGTGTCAACAATAAAGGCCGCTTGGCTCAATTATTTTTGGTGGTGTTGCAAAATGAGTAATGAATCAGATTTTGATACAGCTATCGACCAAGCTGTCCAAGAATATAATCAGCTGATAGCGGAAAATATGCAAATGGCCGTTGACGTGATCGCTGGTCAAGCAAAAATAAATGTCAAAGTCGATAGTGGTGCTTTGAAAGCTGATATCAAGACCGAAGTTGAGGTCGAAGGTGATCAAATTGTTGGTCGGGTTGGGAACACTCTCGACTATGCAGTTTATCATCACCAAGGGACTGGGATCTATGCGGCTGAAGGTAATGGACGGAAAACGCCGTGGAGTTATACGGATCCTAAAACAGGTGAGAAGATTTGGACACATGGCTCCAAGCCAAATCCTTATCTGAAAAATGCTGTGGAATCCGAAGCAGGCAAAGTCACAAAATTGTTAGGTGGTGGATAAATTGATCAAAGGCAAGCATATTAAACAATGGATCGAGTCAAATATACCTGATCTAAAAGATCGTGTTTATCCTGGGTTTACCACTAAGATAGATCAGACCTCGGTCGTCTATCTAATTTCTACACCTGCTGGTGGTGAGGTCAGCCAAGACAACTTGGAGCTGCGCGTGATCAGTAATGACTATGACGAGGCCGAAGAAGTCAAGCAACAATTGATTCAAATTTTTAATAGGGAAACAGCCGCTATTTTAGATGAAATCGCCTTTACTGGTGAATTATCTGGTGGTGGTTTTTTGTATCGTGATGATCTGCAAATGTGGGAACTAACGATTATTTTTATCTTACACACAAAGGAGAGAATTTAAATGGCAGATACTACAAATAATGAAATCATCTTGGGTGCCGGTGAATTGTACATGCAAAAGTTTGCAGGGACAGAAATTCCGGATGATGCAACGATTGAAACAGAAGCAAACAATGTCGGACATACGCAAGGCGGGGCAAGCTTTGAATACAAACCAACTCCTTACGAAGTCAAAAATAGCTATGGTAAAACAGTCAAACGTGTGGTAACTGAAGAAGAATGTACCTTCAAATCAGGCTTATTGACTTGGGATCTGAACAAAATTGCTTTGTTGACCACAGCGACAGTCAATGAAGATGCAACAAAGAAAATCCGCAAGTTGACGTTTGGTGGCAACAATCCAATGCAAAACGTATTGATTCGATTTGTGCATGAAAAAGATGACAAAAAGAAGATTCGGTTAACTCTTGTCGGAACTGCTGGGAATGGATTTACCATGTCATTTACTGGTGATAAAGAAACGGTGATCGATGCTGAAATTACAGCCGTCGAAGTTGTCAAAGATTTCTTGGCATCTATTGAGGAAGAGATAGAAGTGGGGGAGTAACACCCCCGGCTATCGAATCAGTACAACCGACGACTGATGGGGCAGTCATCATTGTAAAATAATCGAAAAGAGGAAATGAAATGTTAGATTTGCAAAAATTAAGCGAAAAATCGATTCAAATCATTTGGGTAGATGGCTCAGTTGTTTCACTGAATCAACCAACTTTCAAAGCTATTAAAAAGATTGTTCAAATCGACGAATATGATATCGATGAAATGGAAAAAGCAGTTTTGACTGTTTTGAACAATAATACGAGTGCTCGTAAATTCAAAACGTCGGATATTGAAGCTTTGACTATGGAACAAATGTTAGCCGTGATCCGTGAGGTGATCGATTTCAAAGAAGAAGTCGATAACCACCCAAACTCCTAGTTCCCGTACCTGATGGTGAAATAGGTGAGCTGCTCGTGGAACGTTATTTCGATATTGAAGAATGGCAAAAGGAGATCAATACAAGTCAAACCTCTACATTGAAGGCCATGTCTGATTACACAGGCATGCCTTTTTTTAATTTGGAAGATCTCCCGTATGCCGTTTATATGCTTTATCGGCATGATTCTTGGGTAGCTAATATGAGCCAGTCAGACGAAGGACGGGAATTCATGAAAGCTTGTTTACGCCTGCAAAAGACAGAGGCAGATAGTCAAGCGATTCAAGAATTTAACAAGGAAAGGGGGCGGTAAACATGGCTAAAATTGGTGGAGGACTGAAATTAGCACCTTTATCTGTGGATGTTATTGCCAACATGACAAAGTTCCATCATTCAATGGATTCGGTCAAAAGTGAAGGCCGAACAACTTCCAAAGACTTGAAAAATAGTTTTAAAGAAGCTACAGACAGCATTCAAAAAGGGACTGAAAGTGCAGGCAACTCGTTTAAAAAGCTGTCAAACGGTGCTGGAGAAAGCCAAAAGCAGCTCAATGGACTTTCTCAACGCACAGAGGTACTGACCAAGGCTATCGACAACCAAGATGCAAAAATTCAACGGATGACTAATGCTCGTGATAAAGCCATTGACTCTTACGGTAAGGAATCAAAGCAAGTTCAAGAGCTAAATGCAAAAATTTCTGATGCCTCAAATAAGTACGATACTTACACAAATAAACTGCAAGAAACGAAAAAAGAAGCAGCCTATGCTTCCACTGAACTAGGTTCATTGACGCAAGAAATGGATAAAAATGCTTCTTCGACCAAACAGCAAGCAGATGCCTTGCGACATTCTGGCGATAGTGCAGGAGCCTTAAAAGTCGAGCAAGAAGGTTTGAAAAAACAACTTGCTTTATCAGAGAGGGCGACAGAAGAACAAAAGGCTGCTATTTCAAGATTAGCTGCTGAATTCGGGGACTCCTCAAATGAAGTAAGAGATGCGAATACGCAGTTACATAAATTCGAGCGTGAATCGCAAGAAACCGAAAATCAAATCAAGGACATGGATCGTGCCATGGACAAAGCCGAAAATGGGCTTGAACAATTCGGAAACGAGGCAAAACAATCAGAAGGAAAGCTCTCTAAGTTCAAGACTGGTTTAGGCGGTTTAAAAAATGCTTTAGCCTTTGGTGCGATCGCAGGAGTGGCTCAGAACGTCATTTCTAGCACAATGGATAAAGTCAAGGAATTAGCTGGTGAAGCTATCAATAGTTCAGATGCCTTAGAAAAATTCAGTTCGACAATGAATTTTGCAGGCTTTGATGATAAATCCATTGAAAAGGCCAAAGTGCAAGTCAAAAAGTACGCCGATGACACGGTCTACGAATTGAATGATATCTCCAACACTTCAGCACAGCTTGCCGCTAACGGAATCGATAATTTTCAAGAATTGACCGAGGCAACTGGTAACTTGAATGCTGTTGCTGGTGGGAACGCTGATACCTTTAAATCAGTAGCCATGGCTTTGACTCAAACAGTCGGAGCTGGAAAGCTGACCACTGAAAACTGGAACCAAGTGGCAGATGCGATCCCCGGGGCTTCCGGAAAAATTCAAGAAGCTTTATCTAAAGCGGGCGCTTATACAGGCGATTTTCGTGAGGCAATGGCCAACGGCGAAATCACAGCTGAAGAATTTACCGATGCCATCACTGATCTTGGTATGACCGATGCGGCTAAAGAAGCTGCCACCTCTACTAAGACCATGGAAGGAGCAGTCGGTAACTTAGAAGCGACTGTCGTCAGCAAGATCCAAGCTATCTTGGATACGATCGGTATGGATAAGATCACAGGACTAGTTGGTAATTTTACCAACGTCCTTGATGGTTTTGGAGATAAGGTCAATAGCTTTGTATCAGACAAATTAATGCCTGCGGCCGATAATGCGAAGTTAGTCTTTAACTCGCTTTTTGGAAAAGGTGATGCCAAGTATGATGGGGATAGTTTTGTCGGTATGTTTGTTGGTGGCCAAGATGGCCTAGATAAAATTGATACAATTATGGGGTCTATTAAAAATATTTTCGATGATACGATTGGAACAATCAAAGATAATCTTGGCGGAATCAAAGAAGTAGCTTCTACTGTTATGGATGCAGTTGGTCGAGTCATTATGTCAGATACTTTTCAAACGTTGGCCACAAAATTAGCAGAGGTCTTTGATAAAGCTAGGACCGCTATTAAATCCGTTAATGACGTGGCCGTTCCAATTATTAAAACGATCGTTGATTATATTGCAGATACAGTTGTGCCGATGTTTAAACCGATGATCGAAGAAATCGGTGACCGACTGAGTGCTTTATTTGAAAGTATTTCGGCTTTTTGGGACGCAAATGGTGAAAGTATCATCGAAGCGGTCAAGAACTTCTTAAGCTTTATCACACCAGTCGTGAAAATCGCGATCGGGTTTATTGGTGATTTTGTGTCAGCCTTGTTGGGATTAGCAGAGGGCTTTGTTCAAACCTTCCAAGGGGTAATTTCTTTTTTCAAAGATATTTTTACTGGTAACTTTAGTCATCTGTGGGAAGATATCAAACAAATATTTTCTGGTGCGATCAAAGCTATTTACAACTATGTTCAAGTACAATGGCTAGGCAAGATGTTTAAATCAATTGGTGGATTTGTTCGAGATATTCCCAAGAATATCAAAGGCATGTGGAAAAACATTACGAACTTGTTCACTGGTGGCGTAAAAAATGTTACGACTAATGTAGCAAATTTTGTCAAAAATATTCTGAAGCATTTTAAAGATATGAAGGGCAAAGGAATCGATGGCATCAAGAGCATGTGGACAAGTATGAAAGATACCTTTAAAAAGGGTATTGATTGGGTCGTTGATAAGATGAAAGGCTTGCCTAAGAGCATTGCCAATGGAATCAAGAACAACGCTCACCACGTCGTAGACGCCTTTAAATCGATGTTTAATAAAGCAGTTAGTATCATCAAAAAGCCAGTCAACTTAGTCATTGGTGGGGCATCCTGGGTACTTGAAAAATTCGGTGCGGATCCGTTAAAAGAATGGAACCCTGGTACTGGTTATGCAAAAGGCACCCCTAAAAACGGTCACCCCGGTGGTAATGCTTTGGTCAATGATGGTCGTGGTGCAGAAATGTTGATTCGACCAAATGGGCAAGCCTTTATTCCACAAGGTCGTAATGTCTTTGTTCCGAACATGGAAAAAGGCATGCAAGTCATCAATGCCGAAAATACGGCAAAATTGATGGGCTACTCGTCGCCTAAATTTAAGTATGCTAGTGGTACAGGCATCTGGAACACAATTACTAGCTTTGCCGGAAACGTCAAAGACAAGGTCACAGAAGTTGTCGGAGATGTTTGGGACTTCATGAGTGATCCAAGTTCTTTGGTCAAAAAAGTCATTGATAATTTTATCAATTTTGATGGCATTGGTTCTGGTTTTTATCTAGATACCGCTAAAGCTTTTGTAGGTACAGCTAAAGATAAAATGGTCGATTGGGTCAAAGGCTTATTCGACAAATATGGTGATGACGGAAGTTTTGATGGACAACTAGGCTCATCTGGAGCATATAAGTATTTGGAAGATATTGCGAATCAAGTGATTAAAAAATTCGGAATGTCTGGGATTACTTCTGGTTATCGTGAAGGCGATCCATATTACCACGGACGTCATCAAGCCATTGATGTTGCGTACCCAGCTTCAATGAATGGATCTAGTAAGTATTTTGATCCAGCCAATTGGGTGTTCAATCGATTTAAAAAATCGGTTGCTTATGTCATTACGCAAGGTAAGGTTCGTGACCGTTCTGGGTTTTCTGGTCAAGGCTCTAGTGGAAACTGGGTAACATGGCCTGATAACGATCACTTTGACCATTTACACATCAATGGTTTGTTAGGTTCTGCTGATATTGCCAGAAGTGGTTCTAATACTGGAAATGGTAATTGGGAAGGTACTGTTCGTAAAGCTTTAAGAATGAATGGGTTGCCCACATCAAGTGCTTATGTGAATGCGTGGTTACGTCAAATTCAAACTGAATCAAGTGGAAACGCTAGTCTAATGGGCGGTAATGACGGCTTGGCCGATGGTAATGCCATGGGGCTTGTCCAAGTGAAGCCTGGCACCTTTTACGCTAACAAGTTCCCTGGGCATGGTAATGTTTGGAATGGCTTAGACAACCTACTGGCTGGTATTAAATATGCCATTGGTCGTTATGGCCGCTTAGGTATGCTGGATTACATTGGCCATGGTCACGGCTATGCAAATGGCGGCTTTGTAACACACAAAACTTGGTTCGCCGGAGAACGAGGAGCAGAAGCAGTACTTCCACTAACTAAGCCAAATCGTGCGTTGGAGGTAATTGCACAATCCCTTGAATATATGGGTATGAAGCTTCCGAGTGCTTTACCCTTTGATGGCTATAATGCAACTCTGAACCGTCAGTATCAACCAGCCTATGCAACGAGTGTTAATTCTATGGCGGTTAATGAATCCAGTCGCTTAGAAGACTTGATTCAACTCGTAAAGGAATTGGTAACTCAAGAAAAAGTGATGTATTTTGATATGGATGGTCGTGCTTTTTCTAAGGCAACATGGAAATACGATGAAGAGTTTTCGGAAAAATCTTCTTTGATCAAGAAGAGGAATAGCAAGGGGGTCAGATCGTGACAAGCGGAATTACAATGAAAGTCGATGATTTTCCTTTTGATAATTTCATGGTCATCAACAAGGTAACTCGTCCTAGTTATACAGTGGAAAATAATAAGGTCGATATTTCTCGTGAAGATGGGACACGTTTGCTGCATACTCGTCTGAAAGAAGGAACGATCACTGTAGAATGCACACTAGTTAGCGATGAAGCGAACGACTTTATGCGTGTGCAGGATCTCGATGAACTTATAAAAAAACGATTGAACACAAAAGGCGATCTTCGGATCGTCTTTTCTGACTTTCCTGATCGTTATTGGGTAGGCAGACTTGATGGAGAGGACGCAATAGACATCATCACTGAAAAGCTAGGAACTCTCACACTTCATTTTCTTATCCCTGAAGGCATTTCTCATTCCTTGTACTCGACTATTTCTACTAACTTTGAACCAGGTGCTGGAGATGAAAATTTAGTCCTAGATCCTGAATTCAAGAATTTAGAAAAATATTGGATGCCGTATGCGTATCGGGATGAAGAAACGTACGAGGGTTCTAATGTCCTTTTTGCTGTTTTAGATGAGACAAACGATACACTTTATCCTAAAGAATGGAACTATTTAGCTGTTTCTAATATCAACCGGCGAAGAGTGAATGTCAAAAAGGGTGATTCAATCAGTGCTGGGTGTTGGGTAAAACTTAATTCATTCAACGAAGGAGATACGACTGGAGAAAATAGTTTTCAATTATCTATTGAAGAATTTGAAGTGGTAGGGCAAGCACGAATTGCAGTCGGTTCTTATCCAGTAAAAGTAACTTCTTTAGGTGAATGGACGTTTTTAAAAATCGAAAACTATAAAATTCAATTTGCTTCAACAAAATATCTTCTATTGCAGCCTTTTATTCGAGGCAAAGCATCTGTCGAAATAAGTAAGCTTCAGATGAATTTGGGGGCTACCTTAAAACCATACGCTGAAGATGGAAAACACCTGTTAGAAACCATTCCATTGCCATATACAGGTACCTACCCAAGCTATCCGTTGATTACAGCTACTTTCGATGGAGAAGCGGGTTTTGTTGCTTTTATAAACTCGAAAGGTGGAGTATTGCAATTTGGAAATCCTGAAGATTCAGACATCCAGTCGGGGGTTCGATCAGACAAAATTATCAATTATTCTTTTTATGGGAATAGCCCCAAAACAAATTTAATTTTAAATGGCGGTGGTACTACTCATTACCCGAACTATCTAAGTAATACCAATACGCCAAATAAAGTTCAGGGGAGTATTACCTATACAAAAGCCATTCATGTCATGAATCCTATTTTTATTAACGATTCAACGAAGGTTTGGCATGGCCCGCGTGTTTGGCAATCGATCGATAAAAATTATGCCAACAGCAATACTGGTGATTTTCAGTGGGTAAACCGTTTGGACTTCGGAACAAACGCTAAAAACCAGATGGGACGTATGGAGTTCTTTTTATTTGACGAAAATAAAAAAGTAGTCATGGGCGGTGTTGTGAGGGATTCTAATGCCAACAAAGAAGAAATAATCGTCGAATTCCATAACTCCCAAAAGATAGTCAAATCTGTGGCTTTAAACAGAAAGAAATTCAACGGGCACTGGCATGAATTTAAATTTAGACGTCAGGGGGATAATCTCCTGTGGGATTTCGGTCAAGTGAAATCAGTGACGAATACGAATGCGGCTGTCCGATCGGTTGTGGAAGCTTATCAGTTAAGAGAAGCCGGTCAATCTGCCAGACAAGTTACAGGCATGTCAGTCTGGTTTGAAAAGCTTGGCAATAGTCCAATTCCTAAGTACTTTGATTGGACGGATAGTAATTTTACATGGATCAATACACCGACTTGGAGTAACATTCCAAATGTGATCAGCGATGGAGATGTTTTGCAAATTGATGTTCAGAAGAAACAACTTCTTCTAAATGGTGTCATTGAAAACGGAACTGAATTCCATACAATTGACAATCAATGGAGCCAGTTTTTGATTGATCAATCTTATGGTGAAATGCAAGTTGTCACCAATGAATGGGCAAATGTACCAGAAGTCAGCGTAGAGTATCAGGAGGCGTTTAAATGACGGATTATTATTTTACAGATAGAAAATACAATTTGCTTGGAATCGCCGCAACCTTGGGCGGTTCTGTTTATTTTTCAAAGGTAAATGATAAGCAATCTATCGAAACGTCTAGTCGGAGTTTTGAAGGGATAATCTGTTTCGAAGGTACTACTGAGGCAATGACAAACGCTCGGCTAATGACTGAAGTGGGTAATTTTGTCCTTTACAAGGACTTGCAAGGGCAATCTGTCTGGATCACCATCGAAGAGCAACGTTTCGATCCTTCTGACAATAGTATTGAAATATCAGGAACGGATGCAGGAATCGATTTAATAAATGAGTTGGTGGGTCCCTACACGCCTGACAAGCAATATACAATTGCCGAATATATAGAGAGATTTACCTATGATTCTGGCTTTGAAATAGGCGTGAATGAAATTTCTAATCTAAAAAGAAAATTATCAGGATGGGATTCGACGACTACTACTCTTGAGCGAATCATTAGTGTGGCCACTCAGTTCGATAATGCAGAGATTGACTTTAGTTTCGATGTACAAGGCTTAAGTGTGGTTAAAAAATACATCAATATTTATAAAAAAAGAGGTGGCTCCCATAACGTCACCCTATATGTCGGCCAACAAATTGACCACATTGTTACTAACACCGATATTTACTCTCTAGCCACAGCTATATACCCAGAAGGAGGCACAGAGGAAGGCAAGGATACTCCTGTGACTTTAAAAGGGTATAAGTGGACGGATCCAGAAGGACGGTACTTAATCACTTCAGGTGGTCAGTTGTGGGACACAGTTGCGGTTCAGCGCTGGAGTAGATTACTTTCTAATGTAAATGCAGCGCCTGATCGTGCACACATTGTAACACGCAAAACCTACGAAACCACCAATCAAAAAACATTATTAGATAATGCCTTGCGGAACTTGAAGGAAATCAATGAGCCTACCGTCAACTATGAGGCGACAATCGCTGATTTTCCAAGTCAAGTTCATGTGGGGGATACGATCAATCTCGTGGATGAATGGACGGAACTTTACTTGTCGGCTCGTGTTTTAGAGCTTTCTTATGATTATGCCGATGAACGTGCGGAAGCGCTGCTGGGCGATTATCTGATCCAAGAAGGACGTATCGAAATCGATCTCCAAAACTTGGCACAACAGCTCAAAGAACGTGTTGAAAAAATGCAGGAAGAGGTCAAGGCCAAGACAAAATATATTCGGTCTGATGTACAACCGTCTGAAACTGAAAACGTGATTTGGGTGGATACATCTAAAACACCAAACATTGTCAAAACGTGGGATGGTACTAGTTGGGTCAAAGCAACGCCTGAAACAGCAGCCGAAGTAGGTGCCTACGAGGAATCGAAAGGGACTCACTTAGAAGAGGTCACCGAAGACCATGAAGAACGCATTGTCGATGTTACCACGTCTGTACATGATGTAAACCAAGCCATAGAGGATATGGCAAATGATAATATTCTTTCAATTGTTGAAAAAAAATCAGTTTCTGTAGAAATTGAGACTATTAAAGTCAAATATGAAAATCTAGCTGAATTTGCTACGAACAATCAAATCGATTTTGTTGATTACAAGACGGCTTATGACGCTTTGATTGCTTATACTACGCCAATTTTAGCTAGAATTGACGCTAATTCAGTTATTGTCCGAGATACCTATAAGAAGAAATTTACTGATTACTATGCAGCGGAGACCGCTTTTTTAAATAGTATCTCTCAAGAAATCAAAGACCTACTTAATTCTACTATTGTCGATAATACCGATGCTTTAGCTGAATTAAATAAGGAATTGGCAGAGAAGATCAAGAATGTGCAAGACGAACTAAACGAAATTATCCCAAGTGTAGAGGATAGAGTAGGTGAAGTTGAGACAAGTATTTCTAACGCCAACAAACGGATAGATGACTCATTGGCTGAGTTTAAAAAGCTTTCAGACGCGTCTGAGGGCCTTACAATTAAAGTAAATGATTTGGAAGGTACCATTGATTCAATTTCCAAGCAAACAACTCAGAATACAACAGATATAACGGCGGTTAAGCAATCTGCTACTGATTTATCCACTACAGTTGGAAAAGTCCAGACTGACCTTGGAACGACTAAGACAGATGTCACTAACCTTAAACAAACAGCAGCTGAGGTATCTAAGTCCATTATAAGTCTAGAAGAATCTGATTCAGCTACTAATAAGAAGCTAAATGAGGTCAAGTCTACCGCTGATGGTAATAAAGAGACTATAGCAAGTATCCAAACTGAGCAAGGCAAGACAAATAATAAGCTGAATGAAGTTGTCGATACCGTGGATTCGCATACACAATCTATTTCATCGGTTACGAACGACCTCAAAACAAACTATGTAACGAACACGAAATTTGAGCAAAATAACAATACAATAGAAGGTCAGATCACCACAGCAAAAAATGACGCTATTTCTGGATCTAAATCTTACACAGATACCCAAATCAAGGCTACAGAGGATGAGATTTCAGCGGGCGTTTCCTCTGCCAAAACATATACCGACCAAAAATCTTCCGCAGCCCAATCCGCCGCTGAAAAGACAGCCAAGGGGTATGTGGATAAAGCTAAAGCCGACGCCCGTCTATATACTGCCTACTGTAATGACTTACAGGGGTATGTGGACTTTACGAGGGAGTGGCCGAGGGAGAATTTACTAAAGGAAGAACTCATCTCTTCTTATGGTTCAAATGTTACAATCACCCAAGAAAATGGGGTCTATACAATAGTTGCACCTAGTGGCTCAAATGAATGGGGTTACGGAATGAAGTTCCTTAGTCCTTCAGATAATTTGATTACCGTTCCATGGAATAATAAAGCAATTATATCTATGGAAGTTTATGTTCCAAAAGCTTTGAACTGGAATGTGGATATAAATACTTATTGGGTAAGTGGGACAAACCCTTCTACGACAAATGACAATGATTCTTCTACTAATAGATATTCCAGTTATAAATCAATTCTAGCCAAAACTTGGACAAAGATTTGGTGGAGTTGGGAGAATACTAATACTGCAAATACAGGAAAAGTCTCTTTGTATGATAATTCAAATTGGGGAATAGTCACTACTAATGAAACAGCTAGTGTCACTTATCAGATTAGGAATATTAAATATGAAGTTACCGATGAATTAATATCAAGTCCATCAGTATATACCTCAGTTACATCCAGTGACCCACTTAATAGTTTCATGAAATATACAGGGTATTCAGCTATAGATAGTGATGACCCCTCTGTATATACATGGGCAGAATCCCCTGCTCAGATGACAGAACTCAAACAGGCTCAAATAGATATCACCCCAGACGCCATCTACAATAAAGTATCCTCTGTAAAAGAATATACAGAATGGAAAGATGGAGTCGATAGTAAGCCGAACCAAGAGGACTTAGACAGTGTCAAAGATAATGTTGATGGCATGAATGAAGATCTGTATGGGGGAGATACGGTTGAGAAGGGGATAATAACCCGCATGAGTGAGATGGAGCAAACAACATATAGTTGGGGTGTAAGTCTAAATGAACAGCGAGAAACCATCAATGAACAAGGGAAAACCGTAGACCTAATCAATAACTATATAACTTTTAAGCCTGACGCTACAGGCAATGGAGCTTACTTGCAAATTGGTGGGAATCAAGACAACTTCTCAATGCAACTGAGTAGAGAAGAATTAGGGTTTTACGATGGCCTAGACAGAGTTGCCTATATAAATAACAAGCAGTTTAATTTTACGCAGGGTGTTATCACTGACTCACTGCAAATTGGCGGACACCAGTTAGTTAAACTGAATGATTCTCATACCATATTCCAATGGGGGGGGTAATAAATAAGGTCATTAATGGTGACTTTGAAGATGAGCTTAATGGATGGGTACAAGTAGGGAACAATGCAACTATCAGTATTGACCCTAATGGCCACGATGGTGGCAAATGTATAATATTCAGTGGTACAAGTGCTCAAAAGAGAATTATTCAAAGTCAAGACCTAATTGTATATCCAGGGACAACTTATGACATTAGTTACTGGTATCAATCATCTAGTAATTTTAATGGTACTTCAAATAACTGCAAATTCCGAATAGCTCATGCAGGTGATGGAAATCATATCACTTCATTTTCTCCAAACCCAGTCATAAGCACCTCTTGGAAGAAGATGGCATTTACATGGACATGTCCTTCAGATATCAATCAAATAACAGCTGGGTTCAATGTAAATAGTTCAGTTGGCCAAATTAAATTTGATGAACTTTTGTTTACTCCAGCTTAAAAATAATACACAGGGTCGGATAACCTCTGACTCTGTATGTCCTATATATCAAATAACAATTTTATAAATTCAAAATGAAAGGAGAAAACAAACAGATGGCTTCAGGCACAATCAAAGGTTCATTTTCTGGAACTTCCAGCTCAAATGCGTATCCTTCCATAGAGTGGTCAAGTTCAGAAAATATTTCCTCAAATAACAGCTCGGTATCGGCAATTTTATATTTCAATACTCCAAACTCAAATTGGAAACCATATAACTTAGAATCGCCAAGCGCAACAATTAAGATTAACGGGAATAATGCCAGTGCTGGTCGAAACATTGATATGCGGAGCACCAATAAACAAGAGATTTGGAGACGGACAGTAACAGTAGGACATAATTCAGATGGCTCTAAAAGCTGTAACATTGGGGCTAGTGGCTCAACGGGCTTAAATCTGGGGTCGTATAACTTTTCAGCTAATGTTACCTTACCTAAGATTGCTCGGGCGGCCACATTTACAATGAATAAGACGACTGCTAATTTTGGAGAAACATTCAATATTAATATTAAGTCGGTATCCAATTACAAATATACAGTAAATGCTCAATTACCAGGTGGATCAGTAAATTTATTAGATAAAGGTGCTGGTGGCTCTCATAACTTCAGTATAGCCAATAGCTATATGTCTAGGATTCCAAACGGAACGTCTACTTCATTTAAAGTATGGGTGGATACCTATTCTGGCAATACCAAGATTGGGACTAATTGGAGGACGCTCAAGCTCAATGTTCCTTCTAATATTGCCCCAACAGTTTCTTCCATAACTGCCTCAGATACAAATGCCAAATCCTCTGCCTTAGGCATCTATGTTCAATCTATATCAGAGGTCAAACTATCCGCATCAGCTTCAGGTACTTATGGTTCTTCTATTAAATCTTACAATTTCAAACTCGGTAATCAATCAAGAAACGGTTCCTCGTCTACCCAACAATTTACAGCCAACCAACTATCTAATTCAGGTACAGTTGCCTGTACAGTAGAAGTAATAGATTCCCGTGGGAGAAAGGCATCTAAATCAGTCAATATAAGTGTACAGGCCTACACACCTCCTACCATTACTAAGTTTACAGCCACAAGGAATGCTACGACACCTACTACTATTAATATTACTAAGGCTGGGTCGTACAACAATCTAGGCGGTAAGAATCCAGCTACATGGACACTGGAATTTAAATTAGCTACAGCATCTACTTATGGAGCAAGTGGTATATCCGTCACGGATGGCACAAACTCTTACAATAAGACTGGTGTGAAAGCAGATGCCTCTTATCAATTTAGATTAACCTTAAAAGACAAGATAACTGAAGACAATAAGGTACAGGACGTTAAGACTACTAAGGTATTATTTGACTTGAATAGAGATATTGGCGTCGGGATTGGTAAGATGAATGAAGGTAAGGGGACATTGGAAGTCGGGGGAGCTATGTTCTTAGACGGTATCATTACTGCAGCTCCTAACAGATGGGCTGCGGCTGGCACTGCTGGAGATGGCAATGAATACGCCTATGCTGGTGGAACATTCAACGGTCAAAACTCTGATATGACTGGAATTAACGGCATCTATTTTGGCGGTGGAGACCCAACAAATGCAGCAGGAGTTGACCCAGCACAAGGAAACGGTGAAGGAATATTATTCCCCAAATCGAAAACTGTGATTGATTGGAGCAAAACCATGACTGCGTCAGAACGAGATTCTAATTGGGATAACTTCAGAATCATGGATGGTATAGGATATTTAAATGGAATTCCTGTAATGATGGATACTTACCAAGAATTATGGAGTGGGGCTGTTTACCCACAAGCCAATCAAACCATAACACCAAGCGTTCATATTAAAGATTGTCCAAATGGATGGATGGTTGTATGGTCTGACTATGCCAGTGGTGTTTCTAACAACTATGACTGGGTGTATACGCCTATCCATAAATGGCACGCTGATGGCTCTGGTGGTGGAGTGCAATGTATTGTAGCTTCTGGGCACAATCAATTTCTAACCAAATATATCTATATAAATAACGTCACTATAGTAGGCAGTGACAGAAACATAGATAGCGATAAAGCCAAAAATGTGGTTATAAGAAGGGTGTTGGCATTCTAATGGAAAATACAAATCAATATACAGGCCTACCCTCCCCACAACCTTTTGCAGGCATGTATATAATAATCAACCCTATAAATGGTAATGTAGAAGGTATCTCTTCCTCTCCTATGAATAGAGAAGATGAAATCTGGGTCTCTAAAGAAGAATATGGAGAAGACTACATGTGGCTGAGCAACATGAGATTGGTTGACGGTCAGTGGGTAGAAAAACCTAAGATGAAGACAGTCTGGAGAATGGCTGATGGGTCGAGCGGAATGATTGAAGAAGGGGAAGATTTGGGAGAAGGATGGACAGAAGTTGAATGTCCGCAGGGAATGCGGAAACCTGTGTGGTATGAGGGAGAGTGGGTGGAAGAAGGGGAGAAGAAGGTAAGGGAAGAAAACAAAAAATTAAAATCAACTATCGCCAGTCAAGAAGAAGAGTTGTTCAATACACAAATTGGCTTAGCAGATGTCTATGAACAAATGGTAGGAGGCGGCTTATGATATCAGTATACGTTTCACTCATAAAAAAAGGCGCACGCACGCTGGAACAGGTGCCTGTCGGCATACGCGATCAGGTGAAAGAAGCGCTAGAAAATGAAAATAATTAGAAAGGTGGTGGACATGATGGCCATGGTTTATGCAACATTAATCATTAAGGGTGGGCGGACTTACAAGCAAGTGCCTGCCTGTATCAGAGAACAAGTCAAAGAAATTTTGATTCAACTTGAAGTTCCAGAAGAATTATATGCGGAGTAAGAGAAAGCTTAATGGCTTTCTCTTTTTATATGATTGGGGGTGTAACGTTTGGAATTGGAAGAAAAGGTACATGAACATGATGAAAAGCTAAGACAGCACGACCGCGAAATAGGTCGACTCAACGACAACATGACGAACATGCAAAAATCGCTGAATGAGGGCCTGTCACGTGTGGATGAGTCAAACAAATTCTTGCGCGAGCAAAATACTCGTCAGAGTGAACAGAACGGTCAAATTTTACAAGCAGTTTTGCAAGGCAACCAAGACCAAGAAAAGCGCAAAGACGAGCTAAAAGTGCTTAACTGGTCGAATCTATGGAAAGTTGTTGGTATCGCGGCTGGTGCTGGCGGGATCATCAGTGCAATCGTACAGATGCTTTTTAACAAATAGGAGGATGAAATCTAATGGAAAATTTAGCAAATGCAATTACTACTGGCTTTTTTGCTATTTTGGTAGCAGCAATTGGTTTATTGAGCGAAAGAATTGTTGCATGGACCAAAAAGGAAGGCTTGCTTACTGAGCTCAAAAACAAGCAAGCATACGTCGAAATCGTAGTAAAAGCTACAGAACAGATGTATAAAGAGGCAGACGGCCCGATGAAGCTTGCTAAAGCAAAAACTCAGCTTGTCGATTATCTTAAACGCAAAAAAATTCCATTCACCGAAGCAGAATTGGATACTTTGATCGAATCAGCAGTTAAAACCATGAAGGAAGGTATCGTCGCTGGCATTGCAGATGGAGAGGATGACGAGGAATGAGCATTGATGCAATGATTAACTATGGCCAAGCTAAAATCGGCAAGGTCACGTATAGCATGAAAGATCGCTTGGGTGAGTGGTCGATGGACTGCTCGTCTTTCGTTTTCAAAGCATTGATGGCTGGTGGATTTCTGGCCAAGGGGACTAGAATCGGCAATACAGAAACGTTATTTGGCCTAAATGGTAAGCTATTCGAGGAGATTAGCTTCAGTCAGGTCAAGCGTGGCGATATCTTTGTCGCGGGTCATAAAGGGGCATCGAACGGTTCCGCTGGCCACACTGGGATCCACTTGGGCGCTGGCAAGATTATGCACTGTACGTATGGTTATCACAGCAACAATATTGCGATCACGCAAGCGATTGGATGGATGGGAGACTATTCTGGCTTGCCAGTTAGACATTTTAGGATCAAAGGCGCTGGAGTAGTTTCGAGTGACAATGCAGCTCAAATGATTAGGATAGCACTCGATGGTCAATTTGGACCCAATACGGCTCGGAGATTGCAAGAAATTTATGCGATGCCGATCCGCGATGGAGTGATCAGTGGCCAAATCAGAACGAGAGCTAACAGCAATGTCTACTCTGCTCGATTTGGCGCGGGTGGGTCTAATGTTATCAAGGCGATCCAAAGACGCTTAGGCGTGACCGTAGACGGTAATTTAGGACCGCAAACTGTCAAAGCAATGCAGCGTAAACTAGGTACTACGGTCGATGGCGTGATCAGCCCACAATCAGACATGGTACTGGCGATGCAACGCAAACTCAATGCCAATAAAAAACCATTTTAACAGTAAAGCCGATCTCTTCAGTGAGGTCGGCTTTTTTTCTTTTGCATTCTATGCTAAAATACTATTAGTTTGACGATCACTTTTCGTTTGCAGTGCCATATTTCATTTCTTGTTATTTTATAAAGCATCAAAAAAGTGGGCAAAAAGTGGGGAGAAAAATGTCAATCGATGCCAATTCATGGCTCAAAATTAAAAATACAAAGTCCTTTAAATATTGATTTGACAATGTTTTTCATTCGATTACGCATGCTCTGTTCACTAAGCAGCGGTTTCCATGTGTCCGATACATAATCATAGAAGGCAGGGTGCTAATCTCCTGTCTTTTTCTGTATTTAAAAACGAAATCGAGGCTGTCTTTATGGAAGAAATACGTATTATTCATACCAATGATATCCATTCGCACTTTGAAAATTGGCCTAAAATCCGTCGCTTTATTCAAGATAGACAACATAAAGCGCCAGATGAAACAGTTTATACTGTCGATCTAGGTGACTTTGCGGATCGCTGGCACCCACTGACTGAAGCCACCGATGGCAAAGCAAATATAAAGCTTATGAATCAAGTCCATTATGATTTGGCTACGATTGGTAATAATGAAGGTGTAGGTAATGCCAAGGCTGTCCTAGATCATCTTTATGATGAGGCTTGTTTTGAAGTGATTTTAGCGAATTTGTTTGACAAAAAGACTTTAAAAAAGCCAAGTTGGGCCCGGCCCTTTAAAATCTGTACCACGAAATATGGAACAAAAGTGGCTTTCATTGCTTTGACGGCGGCTTTTCCTTTGACCTATGCTCCGAATGGTTGGGACATTCGCCACTGGACCGATATTTTACCTAAATTAGTTTACGATTTGAAAAAAAACGCCGATGTTCTCATTTTGATGAGTCATTTGGGGATCGAAGAAGACACGGTGATTGCCCAAGAATTACCTGAAATCGATGTGATCTTAGGTTCTCATACGCATCATTTATTTGTAGCGGGCAAAAAGATCAAGGGCGTACAATTAGCGGCTGCTGGTAAGTTTGGCCAGTATGTTGGGGAAGTTTCTTTGATGATCGAAAACCACCAAATAAAATATAGTCAGGCCCGCACTTATGCAACGGACCAAATGCTGGCTCTGCCCGAAGATATCCAAGAAATCAGTGACTACATGGCGTTAGGTCATCGCTTGCTTCAGGAAAAGAAGGTGGCTCTTTTGTCGTATGATCTGAATTTAGAGCTACAGGAGCATTCGCTTATTTTAGAAACATTAGAAGCTGTCAAGAAAAGAGGACAGACGGAAGTTGCTATTTTAAATACGGGGCTCTTTTTGGCTGATTTACCGCAAGGATTTGTCGATCAGGACCAGCTCCATCATATTTTGCCCCATCCCATGCATCTGATCAAAGTGACCTTGAAAGGACCAGATTTGATCCGTATGGTGCTCGAAATGGAACGAAATCGGAACTTTTTAAGAGGTTTTCCTATCAAAGGGATGGGCTTTCGTGGTAAAATTTTTGGTGAAATCGTCTATTCGGGAATTACTTATGATAAAATAAATCATGAAGTCTTTTGGCTGAATCAACCGATCGCAGAGGAAAAGGACTATACTTTTACAACAGTGGATCATTTTATGTTTGTGCCTTTCTTTCCAACGATCGAAATTGCTGGTAGCCATGAGTTTCTTTTTCCAGAATTTATCCGGACCGTGTTGGCTGACTATTTGGCTGGTAAATACCCTTTGATAGCAAAGGATCAAAATAAATAAGGCGGTGAAAAAAATGACCGATAATAAAAAGAATCTGACCGACGAAGTGACGGCAGTTCTAGAAGAAATCGTGGTGGATGAGGAGCCCACACCAAAGAAAAAAGGAGAGACCGTCCACCTTTTGGAAAATGATGAATTAATGATTGGCAAACGCAAATATAAATTACTCGTTAATTATCGCGATGGTTTTGATGCCGAACGTCTGGGCGAGCGTTATAGCGATGTTTTGGCAAAATATGACTATGTCGTGGGTGATTGGGGATATGAACAACTACGTCTAAAGGGTTTTTTTGAAACCAACAATCGTAAGGTCACAGCAGACCAGCGCATTGATACTTTGGAAGACTATTTGTATGAATTTTGTAATTTTGGTTGTGCTTATTTCGTGATCGAAAGGATCGGCGAAAAACGCGCCAAGAATAATAATCATGCCAAGAAAAAACACAGTCAAGCGCACTCTTTTGAGAAAAAGGAATTGAATGGGGAGCGTCCCATCAAAAATGTGAAAAATAAACCAAAAAAGAAGAATAAGCAAGGATCGACGCCTAAGGATGCGAACAAAGGCTTTACGATCCGCAAAAGGGATGAGTAAGATTTTATGACTTATAAGGGATACTTGATCGATTTAGATGGTACGATCTATCTGGGAACCAAACCGATCCCAGCTGGCAAGCGATTTGTTGAAAATTTGCAAGCACGTGATCTGCCTTTTTTATTTGTGACGAACAATACCACAAAAAGCCCCCAGACAGTACAAAAACGCCTAGCCGATGAATTTGACATCCATGTATCGGCGGAAACAATTTATACAGCTACTTTGGCAACGATCGATTTCATGAAAGAGGATGGCCGGGGCAAGAAAGTCTATGTGATTGGGGAAGCCGGATTGATCGATCTGATCGAAGCAGCGGGTTTTGTCTGGGAAGAAGAGACACCTGATTATGTGGTTGTAGGTTTAGATTCTCAAGTGACTTACGAGCAATTTACGGTAGCGACCTTAGCGATCCAAAAAGGCGCGACGTTTATCGGCACCAATCCCGATAAAAATTTGCCTAATGAGCGCGGTTTAGTGCCTGGAGCGGGTGCTTTGATAAGCTTGATCGAAACGGCGACGCAAACAGCACCGATTTTTATCGGTAAGCCTGAGGCTATCATCATGGAAAAAGCTTTAGAACGGCTTCATTTGAAAAAGGAAGAAGTAGTGATGGTCGGAGATAACTACGAGACCGATATTTGCTCGGGGCTCAATAATGGTATCGATACGTTACTTGTTTTGACAGGCTTTACCCCCAAAGAAGCAGTGGCGACTTTACCCAAAGCGCCAACTTATGTGATCGATACTTTAGATGAATGGGACTTTAAATAATGAAAAAGATGACTTCCTTACGCTTATTAGAAATCATAGGTATTATCAGTCTCTTTTTGACCTTGATCAGTTTTGCGATCGCCCTCACGATCAACTTCCGGCCGCTGTATGTGTGGGATGTGGGTCATCTAAATATTTTGGATGAAGTGGAGCTGACTCGTGATCAACTGCTGCATAATTTTGATTTGTTGATGGATTATCTGAATAAACCTTGGCTCACCGAACTTTCTTTGCCGGATTTCCCGATGTCTGAAACAGGTGCGGGTCATTTTGCGGATGTGAAGACGTTATTCTTGCTCGATTATGCTATTTTAGGAGTGACCGTGGTTCCGAGTCTCTTTTTGCTCCACCATTTGAAGAAGACCGGACGTTTCTTTCGCCTGTATCGGCCCTTTCAATGGGGGATGATCTTGCCCATCTTTTTGGGAACGCTGATGTTCATGGGGTTCGATCGTTTCTTTACTAAATTTCATGAACTATTCTTTGCCAATGATGATTGGTTGTTTGATCCAGTAACGGATCCCATCATCAATGTGCTTCCAGAGAATTTCTTTATGCATTGTTTTATTTTGTTTTTTCTTCTACTTGAAGGATTGTTTTTGATTGGATTTTTAGCCAGTAAATCAGAACGGTTGAACCAAATAAGGAAATAAAAGTTCAATGAAAGTGACCAACTCAATATCAAGTTTTGTCATCAATGGACTAAAAAATTAAAAAGCGAGCGGCGGGCATCGATTCGTTGCTCGTTTTTTCTATTCTCTAAAACCTTGAATGGTGCGAAGGAGCGTAAAAATTGGAATTAATAGCTGCAATTGAGAATAGCGGCCAAAAGAAAGTAATGTCCACAATCGACGATAGCAGTCAAAAGAAAGGGAAAGTAGTGACCGCAATCGAGGATAGCAGACAAAAGAAAAGGAAAGTTTTGACCGCAATGGACAAAAGCAGCCAAAAGAAATGAAAAGTGTTGTCCGCAAACAAGGAAAGCGGTCAAAAGTAGGAAAAAGTAATGTCATATTATGAACTGTTGACTAATGGTATAGCAAGGATAACGGGAATGAAAGCCAATGATTTGCTTAAAGAAATACAGATTGCACGTGACTTGCGGAAGAGTACTAGGGAAGCTCTTCATTTCAAGTAAAAAGAGCCGGTCGGTTGCTAGGTTTATTGTGTAATCTCATGAGCTTTTTCGGGATAACTGTGAGCGAGTCGGCTCGCCGCAGAAGCAGCAATGGCGCCGACGATATCATCTAAAAAAGTATGCACGTGTGGACCTTCATGACTATTTAGATCAGCCAAAATTCCAGGTTTTACTTTGTCGATATAGCCGTAGTTGGTAAAACCGATCGATCCATACACATTAACGATCGAAAGAGCTAAAATTTCATCGATGCCATAGAGGCCTTCATCACTTGCGATGATATCTTGCAAAGGTTGTAAGAGTTCGCCTTTTTCGGCCAAGATATCTAACTGGATCCCGGTCAAGATAGCATTATGGACTTCTCGTTTAGTCAATACGGCATCGACACTGGCACAAGCTTCTTCTAAAGTCAGATAAGGTAGATATTTTTCTTGTAAGAATAAAACAAGTTTGCCGATATCTGCCACTTCTACGCCACGTTGCTTTAACAATTGACGCGCTTTTTCTTCTAAGGTTTTTGTTTCTTCAGCCATAAAAATTCCTCCAATTTGCTGCAATTCCTATTTCTATGTTACTCTATTTAGCTGCTTTCAGCAAAAGAGAGCTTAGCGTCTTTGATCAAATAAGCTGGTGCTGTGAATCGGCTGGGTCCGCTTTTTTGGATCGATCGCATGCAAGGCGTTATTGACAGCAGTGGGAGCTTCACCAAAGCCAGTCGCGATCAGATCGACTTTTCCGTTGTATAAAGTCACATCCCCACAAGCATAGATCCCATCGACTAATGTTTTCATGTCCGATTCGACATAGATCCCTTGACGCGTGCTTTTTAAGCCCCAATCGGAAACGTTTAAAGTAGAAGTAAAGCCATAGTTAACAATTAAATTATCAACAGATAAAGTCACTTTTTCTTCACTTTTGACCCGTTGCAAATGGATCCTGTCTAACTTTTCTTCACCTGCGACTTCAGAAATGATATAAGGGGTAAAAAGGTTGACCGTCGATTTTTGTAATTTTTCGACACTATATTCATGGGCCCGAAATTCTGCGCGACGGTGGATCAAAAAGACCTCTTTAGCGATTGGCTCTAACATCAAGGCCCAATCGACAGCAGAGTCACCACCACCAGCGATGGCTACCTTTTTACCAGCGTATTTCATTAAATCAGTAATATAGTAATCGATCCCTTTCCCTTCAAAAAAAGCGGCGTTGGGCACCGTTAACTTGCGGGGCTGGAACGGACCATTGCCTAAAGCTAGAATCACAGCCTTAGAATAATGGACTGTTTTATTGGTCGTGATCTCAAAATGATCTTCTTGTTTAGCGATCGCTAGCACTTCTTCTTCCAAACAATAGCGATGTGGAAAGGTCCGCAATTGTTTTTCCAAATTTTCTACTAATTCGTGGGCTTTGATTTTTGGAAAGCCAGGAATATCGTAAATTTGTTTTTCGGGGTAAAGAGTCGTTAGTTGACCACCTAATTGGGGCAAAGTATCGATGATTTTGGTTTTCGCCTGCCGTAAGCCAGCGTAAAAAGCCGCATACATGCCAGCAGGACCGGCGCCAATGATCGTTATATCGTAAATAGACATTGCGATGTCCTCCTTTATTCTTCTAAGTTCTTTTATTATATCAAAGAAACTTTGGCATGGCATTTTTAGCGATTTCTGTTATGATATTCTTAGAGAAGAAAAGGAGGAGATTTTATTGACACAATTTCCACAATTGAATTTAGACGAACAAAAAGGACCCCAAGCACAGATCAAAACGAATATGGGCGCTATTTACGTTCAACTATTCCCCGACCAAGCGCCGAAAACTGTTAAAAATTTTATTGAATTAGCCAAACAAGGCTATTACGACGGCGTCATTTTTCATCGGGTCATTCCTGATTTTATGATCCAAGGCGGCGATCCCACAGGAACTGGCATGGGTGGGACTAGCATTTACGGCGAAAAATTTGAAGATGAATTTTCGCAAGAATTGTTTAATCTTCGCGGAGCACTTTCGATGGCCAATGCGGGGCCTAATACAAATGGTAGTCAATTTTTTATCGTCAACAATCAAAATGTCCCGCAAACAATGACCAAGCAACTACAAGAAGCCGGTTTTCCTGGCGAGATCATTGAAGCCTATCAAAAAGGTGGCACGCCTTGGTTGGACTTCCGCCATACGGTTTTTGGTCATGTTGTCAAAGGCATGGATGTGGTCGATAAAATCGCTGCTGTCAAACGCAATGATCAGGATAAACCTAATGAAGATGTTGTGATCGAAGCAATCACGATCACTGAATAAAAAAAGGAGGACTCTTTTGCGGAGTTCTCCTTTTTCTCTTAGTTAAAAGCGGCCGCGATTTGATTCAAAGCTTTTTCTAAAATCGCTTGTGGACAGGCGACATTCAGGCGCATATGGCCAGCACCTTGACTGCCAAAATTGATACCAGGATTTAAAACAACGTGTGCTTCTTGGATCAATTTCTCCTGTAACTTTTTATCTGTCAAGTGGTAAGCTGAAAAATCCAACCAAATAAGATAGGTCGCTTGCGGTCGTAAAACTTTTACTTTTGGTAGCTTTTTTTCAAAAAAGTCACAAACATAATCGATATTGGCTTTTAAATAAGGCAAGAGTTCATCTAACCAAGCTTCACCTTGATCATAAGCAACTTGCGTCCCAATGATCCCGAATGTATTGATCTCATCTTGGTGGTTGCGGTGTTGGATCTGTTCAAAAGCTTTTTTTAAATTAGGATCTTTGATGAAAATCATCGAGTTTTTGATACCAGCCAGATTGAATGTCTTGGTGGCAGCCGTCATAACGACTGAAAAATCTTTAAAAGTAGGGTCTGCCTTTTGGAAAGTGGTAAAACTATTCTTTTCATAAACGATATCTTGATGGATCTCATCACTTACCACGATCACATGATGTTTTTGGCATAAATGCCCCACCGCTAGCAGTTCCTCTTTTGACCAGACACGTCCGCCCGGGTTGTGGGGATTACATAAAATGAATAATTTGACGTGATGTTGGGTAATTTGTTTTTCCATGTCGGCAAGGTCCATAGAAAAGCCCGTTTCTGTTTTTAAGCGACTCGAAACAAGTTGCCGGCCATTTTCAGTCACGACCGCTGCAAATGGTGGATAAACTGGATCGTGGATCAGCACTGCATCACCTGGTTGGGTAAAAGCTTGGACAGCTACAGCTAGACTAGGTACGACGCCACTATTGAAGAGAATATTTTCCTTTTCGATCGAAAAATCATGCCGTCTTTGTTGCCAAGAAATAATTGCTTCATATAAAGCATCGGGATAAATCGCATAACCAAAGATCCCTTTGTTCACATAATTTAAAAAAGCTTGTTGGACGGCCTCTGGTGCTTTAAAATCCATATCAGCGACCCAAAGTGGTAAAAGATTCTTTTGACCATAGCTAGCTTCTAAAGTATCCCATTTTACGCTGTTTGTCCCATGTCTATCAATGATTTCGTCAAAATTTAGCACGTTGCTTCCTCCTTATTTTTCGCACGTTTTGCACGTAGCTCTTCTTTTTTTCTTCACTTCCTAGTATAATGAACTTTAGATGTATTGCAAACATAAAAAAGGAGATGAATTTTTAGTGACTTATCAAATCGGCGACATCTTGGAAGGAACGGTCACAGGGATCCAAGCGTATGGGGCTTTTGTATCGTTAGACAAGCACATACAAGGGTTGATCCATATTTCTGAGATTCAATCTGGCTACACCAAAAGTATCGGTGATATTTTAAAAATCGGTCAGACGATCAAAGTACAAATCATTGATATTGATGAGTACACGAAGAAAATCAGCTTATCTAAGCGAACACTAGAAAAAAGTTATCCCTTGCTACCAAGACATAAGAAGTATTATTTTACTAACAAAAATAAACATTATGGTTTTCAAACGATTCAAGAAAAGATGCCAGAATGGACCCAAGAAGCACTGGAAATGTTGTCCAAACACTCCTAAAAGAGATTTACTTTGATTTAAAAAGGATAGGTTCAATATATGTTGGGGACATATAAGGAATAAAACTGAGGTGAACGATTTTGACAGAAAAAAAAGTTTCCGCTACTGTGATTATGCACATGCAAGATGGCTCTAAGAAGTTTTTGGTCCATATGATTAATGAAAAGCAAGAACTAGTGACTACTGATATGCTTAATGAACGAACGGGTTTAGCCAATATTTTAGATTTTTTAAAAACACAAGTCCACTTGGATATTTCGCAAGTCAATTTGGTGGAACTGACCAATGGACAAATCAGAAAAGTAAGCCTGAATGATTTATGAAAAACTGTTGATATTTTTTAAATCGATTTTACAAGCGTTATTTATCTCGAAAATCATTCGT
>JBFLGC010000139.1:0-559 GCA_041859945.1 Tetragenococcus sp. | reverse complement strand
ATATAATTTAGTCCAACTTCCTGTAAATAAGAATTCAAAGTCCCTATCCTTTTTAATAATCTATTATTTCTATTATCTCTTAAATTTATTTTATTAATTAATCCTTTCCTATCCTGAATATTTAACATTACTTTACCGACCATGTTATTTAAATACTGATCTAAATCAACTTCATAATTCTCATCTTTGAACAACTCATGACTAAAGTCACGAGATTCTTGGGACGATACTCTTTTGAGCATTTCATTACCAAGCTATCCCCGTAGTTCCTACGGTTACTTCTTCTTTTATTTATTATCATTTATATTTAACTTGCTTCATCTATCTCTCTTATTCCTTCATTTATTATATTGATACTAGCATTATAGTCCCTATCTATCTCTAGTCCACATTTTTCACAGATATATGTTCTGCATCCTAAATCCTTTGTCTGATTACTTTGATTTCCACATCCACTACATACCTGACTACTTGGATAGTACCTATCTATTTGATGGTATTTCTTACTATACCATCTACTCTTATATTCTAATTTCCTATTGAATTCATAAAAACTTGC
>JBFLGC010000138.1:0-559 GCA_041859945.1 Tetragenococcus sp. | reverse complement strand
AATGGAACAATTCAATTTATTATATATATATAGTTACAAACAAATTGATTAGTTCCACATTTTATACTTATAATAGATGAAAGGAAAAATAGATGAATTTAGAAAATATAAAAGTTGGAGATAAATTTTCAACTGAATCAAAATTATTAACTACAGTTGGTTTTGATAAACCTACAGATGGTAAAACAAAAAAATATCAAATAAGAGAATTAAAGCGTTATCTTACATATGATAAAACTGGTAAGATGAGTCGTGGTAAAATTACAAATGAAATTATTATTACTGAAATATATGATATGCCAAAACCTAAAATAGATAATCGCAGTAATAACGGTGGTAATAATACTAATGCGATTAGCGACTATATCGAATATCGCATTAAATCAGAACTATATAAACATGGCGTAATATATGACTCAAAGAATAATCTAATTAAACAGATGGATTTAATTGATAATCGTATTGCAGATGTTATCTATGGACGTGTTAAAAATCCTGATATAGATAATCTTGGCAAAGAAGAAAAGGATTTTATAACTGATTTTTATCTGGAAATTAT
>JBFLGC010000137.1:0-561 GCA_041859945.1 Tetragenococcus sp. | reverse complement strand
CCAGGGGTTGTTGCTCCTACAACTATTCCTAACATCTTCGATGGAAAGCCATTAGCTGCCGGGCAAGGTGGTATCATCGGTGTTCTACTTGCTGTGTGGTTAATGTCTTATGTAGAGAAATTCTTCCATAAGTATATTACTGATTCTTTGGATCTTATCTTTACCCCATTTTTAACCCTGTTAATTATGGGGCTGCTTACAGTCTTTGCCATTATGCCGTTTGCTGGTTGGGTTTCTAACTCACTTGTTGGTGGCATCAATTGGATCTTAAAGGTTGGTGGACCATTTGCCGGCTTCGTACTAGGCTTAGCCTTCTTACCAATGGTAATGTTTGGTTTACACCAAATCTTGACACCGATTCACTTACAAATGATTCAAAAATTAGGGTATACACCATTATTACCAATTTTAGCTATGGCTGGTGCCGGACAAGTTGGTGCCGCAATTGCTTTATGGGTAAAATGCCGGAAGAATAAACAATTAACTAAATTAATTAAAGGTGCTTTACCCGTTGGTATTTTAGGTGTTGGTGAACCATTAATTTATGGTGTTACACCATAA
>JBFLGC010000136.1:0-564 GCA_041859945.1 Tetragenococcus sp. | reverse complement strand
GGATTTCAATCCACGCTTCCCGTGGGGGAAGCGACGATGCTTGTCATCCTGTTGGCGAAGGCTGCCGATATTTCAATCCACGCTTCCCGTGGGGGAAGCGACCCCGCTTGACTTTTCGTGTCGCCCGCAGCATCAGTATTTCAATCCACGCTTCCCGTGGGGGAAGCGACTGCCCGCCATGCCGGACGTGCAGGCGCTGGAAAAAATTTCAATCCACGCTTCCCGTGGGGGAAGCGACCCCGCGCCGGCGCCGCCTCCGCCGGACGCACATATTTCAATCCACGCTTCCCGTGGGGGAAGCGACCAGAAGCAAAGGCACTACTAAAATTGAATAAAGATTTCAATCCACGCTTCCCGTGGGGGAAGCGACCGAAGAGGTTGACAGGCACGTTTGGGATTAGCAATTTCAATCCACGCTTCCCGTGGGGGAAGCGACGCATATCTTGCCTGCGTATTATCATGCCTATTATATTTAAATACAAGCTTCCCGTGGGGGAATGGCAGGCCATTATCGAGCAGTTGCGTAAGATACTGTTTCATTTCAATCCACGCTTCCCGTGGGGG
>JBFLGC010000135.1:0-565 GCA_041859945.1 Tetragenococcus sp. | reverse complement strand
CCATGAGCGTCAACAACAACTCATATTCGCGCTTCGTGAGTTCAATGATGTCGTCACCGCGCCGCACGACGCGATTTTCTTTTTCGATAGTCAAATCGCGATAGGTGATGGTCGTCTGCTTGGCGGCATTATGCTCGCCTTCGATACTGATCCGCCGCAGCAGTGCACGTAAACGTGCCAACAGTTCTTCGATGGCAAAAGGCTTCACGATATAATCATCGGCGCCATGATCCAACCCGCTGACCCGATCGATGACCGAATCACGCGCCGTCATCATGATGATCGGCGTATTTTTGACTTGGCGCACCCGCCGGCAAACTTCGAGGCCATTGAGTTCAGGCAACATGAGATCTAGCAGGATAGCATCCCAGTCCTCAGACAAAGCCGCTTCCAGTCCCGTCCGACCATTGAAGTGAACCTCTGTGTCATACCCTTCGTGTTTGAGTTCCAGTTCAACGAAACGGGCAAGGTTTTTCTCATCTTCGATAATTAAAATTCGGCTCATTTTTATACTCCTTAATTAGAAAATTAATAACAACACATCGTCACAGATTCCTCATTTACT
>JBFLGC010000134.1:0-566 GCA_041859945.1 Tetragenococcus sp. | reverse complement strand
GGTCGCTTCCCCCACGGGAAGCGTGGATTGAAATTTTTAGGGCCCGGCCGTGAAGTTCCAAGACCCAGCGTCGCTTCCCCCACGGGAAGCGTGGATTGAAATGCTCCGCTGCCGGGTGGCGATAATCCCATCCGCCGTCGCTTCCCCCACGGGAAGCGTGGATTGAAATGTGACCGTGACGAAGAAAGCGGCCGCAGGGGGCTGGTCGCTTCCCCCACGGGAAGCGTGGATTGAAATGATTGCCAATGCCGTGGACCGCGGGCCGAGATGGCGTCGCTTCCCCCACGGGAAGCGTGGATTGAAATAATCTGCTCCGGAGGGAGCTTTTGCCCGCACGTCGTCGCTTCCCCCACGGGAAGCGTGGATTGAAATATCCTCAATCTCATGGCGGCGGCGCAGCATCGCGGTCGCTTCCCCCACGGGAAGCGTGGATTGAAATTATTGCGCCCTCCACGCCGTCTATATCGACCCCGAGTCGCTTCCCCCACGGGAAGCGTGGATTGAAATATCCACAGTGGGGCGACCGACGAAAAACTCCTCGTCGCTTCCCCCACGGGAAGCGTGGA
>JBFLGC010000133.1:0-566 GCA_041859945.1 Tetragenococcus sp. | reverse complement strand
TGTTGCAGGGACTACCCGGGACACTCTGGAAGAATATGTTTCTATTAAAGGGGTTCCGCTTAAACTGGTTGATACAGCCGGCATTCGGCACACTAGTAATAAGGTTGAAAAAATTGGGGTTGAACGTTCAGAAGCGGCTTTGAAGAAAGCTGATCTGGTTTTACTCATACTTGATTCAAGTGAAGAATTGACTGATGAAGATATGGCTCTAGTTAAGGAAACCGATGGCAAAAAGCGGATCATTATCTTAAATAAAACCGATTTGGGACAGAAAATAACGACTGCAGGGATGAGAAAACTAACCAGCAGTGCGGTAATTTCAACTTCAATCTTAAAAGAAAAGAATTTAGATGAGCTAGAGAATACTATCAAAAAACTGTTCTTCTCTGGTATTGAAAATTCTAATGATCAAGACCATATTTAAAGCCAAAAGACATCACTTCAATGGAAAACGGCTGCTTCTTTCGATCACTAAATTCATCAAGCAATTTTTGCTTTAATTGTTTAGGGGTCAACTTAGAAGTATCGATAACATAATTAGAATGATTCTTGATGGGCGTTAAAAT
>JBFLGC010000132.1:0-578 GCA_041859945.1 Tetragenococcus sp. | reverse complement strand
CAGTAAACTCATTGTTTACTGCTTTTTAGTTTGGCAAGAATTTAAATAAAATATTCTCGATGCGTGCTGGTGTCTAGCTCCACCGGCTAGCTCAGCACGGAAAAAGATAAAAGCCCTCGAAAGGCAAAAAAGCGCCTTCCGGGTCTTTTCCTATTTTCTTCGCGAGCTGAACAAGCCGGCTCCGCTTTTTGAAGTGTCTAGCTCCAGGCACCCAGCGCCTATCGGACTTCCCGCTCCTCCTTACGATAAGTCAACATCGAATCACTTTCGTTCTTCGTGTTTCCTTTATCTACGAAATAATGAACACAGACTAAAAACGCCACGTCCTGTGGCAACGTTGGCACTAGTACGTCCTGTACGTCGGAAAACCCCCACTTATGGAAGTTTCACTTCATTTGATTAGGCAATTACATTTCTAGCACCAAGCTTCTCTTAATATTTCAATTCCCATCAAAATTTCTTCTTCTGAATTCCCCCCAAAACCGAGTTGAATCAATGGGTATTTTGGTTTTCTTTTGATGAAAAAACGAGAAGCGGCGTAAACCTTCACGCCATATTTTGAAGCTTTTTGAATTAAT
>JBFLGC010000130.1:0-582 GCA_041859945.1 Tetragenococcus sp. | reverse complement strand
ACCAAATCATCATGATATTGCGGTGCCAGAAAATGGGCATTTATTTCAATATGGTGATCATTTATGTGGTAACGGCCCCCAGTTGTGGTCATTCTTTTATTGATTTTAACCTTATGAACGAACGGGCGTCCAAAATACTTTAAAGAAATTTGTTCAACTAATTTTTGTAGTTCTTCCTCAGTCATTCTTACAGAAATCACCTAAATATTTTTGCATACAAACCAGCTTCTTTAGGAGTTTGAATGTGCCGCTTCAAGTAAGTAACGATTTTTTCTTTTAAAAAATGCTGACCATTCATCCAAGTACCAGTAAACAAGTGTATTGTCCTTGAATCTTTGCTTGGATTACATAAAATACCATCAGGATAAACGTGAATATCATCCTTTAAATTTTGGTCAAAATTGCCTATTTTCAGGCCAAATTGCTTCTTTAAAATATTCGTCACTGACAAACTATTTATCATTGATAGCAGCAACTTCCAAGTCAGTGTTGCTCAAGCTATAAATACGACGTAAAGCTAAACGACCAATACGTCCGAAACCATTAATACCTACTTTTGTAGTCATAATAAAGATTTCCTCC
>JBFLGC010000012.1:0-61321 GCA_041859945.1 Tetragenococcus sp. | reverse complement strand
GCTAACAGTTCCTACTGCCAAGCCTGTAGCGGACTTTCACCGCCAAGTGATTACCCATGCAGGGCGCACCAAAAAGACCCGAGATAGCAAGCTATCTCGGGATCGTGTTTAAGTTGGATTGTTGTTAGTACCAGGACCATCTTTATTGAACGTTGCTGCTCGTAAAGCTGCGTCATCTTCAGGATCTTTTTTATTATCAGGATCTAACGTATCTTTGGCATCAGGTGACTCATCCAAATTCTGCTCTTTTTCTAACTCATCAATCTTTTCAAAGGGATTATCTTTTTTCGTTCTTCAGCCAATTTACTTAGCTTGTCTTTTGAATCAGTCATTGTAAATTCCTCCTTTAAAATTGAAAGCGTTTATTTACTACAATTTTAGTATAGCAAAATTAGGAGAAGTATACAAAGATAATGTACTATAAGTAGAAAAATGAGTAGAGATTTCAGCTGAATTCATTTTTTAACATAGCTAATGTTTCGACTAATTCTCTTTGTACTGCTTCATCTTCTTCGCTTTCTTGAAATTTGGACAATAGAGCAAGACTAGCTTCAGGATGTCTCTTGGTCAGTTCACCGATCGTCCAGACAGCAGTGGCACGGATCACCGGGCGCGGGTCCTCCAAACAGGCGATGATTTCTGGTAGGGATTCCCGAGCGCCTAGGTTGGCTAAGGCGATCAAGGCGTTTCGTTGGAGTGGTTTTTTGCCACGCCAAGAACCAGCTAGTTTACCAAATTGTTCTTTAAATTCGCGGTTGGACATTGTGAGCATGGGAACTAGTTTGGGAAAAACACTTTCCGGAGCAGGCTCCATTTCCTCATGAAAATGAAAATCTTTGCCTTTATTATAAGGACAGACTTGTTGACAAATATCGCAACCATAGATCGTATTGCGAATTTTTTTACGATATTCCTTAGGCATGATGCCTTTGGTCTGTGTTTGATAGGAGAGACATCTTTTGGCATTCATACGGCCATCGCCTAACAGGGCTTTGGTTGGACAATGATCGATGCAACGCGTGCAAGTGCCACAACCATTAGGAATTGGTGCATCCGGGTCAAAAGCGATATTGGTGATGATTTCTCCTAAATAGACAAAGGAACCATATTCTTCAGTGATCAAAAGGCCATTTTTACCAATAAAACCTAAACCAGCACGTTGGGCCACGGCGACATCGACCAGTTCACCAGTATCTACTTGTGGAGCAAACCGCCAGCTGCCACTATCTGCTTCTTCTGCCGCTTGAGATTTTATAAAAGCAATCAATTTTTGAAGTCGATCTTGTAAAATGAAATGATAGTCACTGCCCCAAGAGGCACGAGCAAACTGCCCTCGTTTGGCATCACGCGGAGCTACTTGACGACTTTTGGTCGGATAAGCTAGGGCGATGGCGATGATACTTTTAGGATCTTCAAAGGTCTTTTCTGGATAAAGGCGTTCTTCGATCACGGGATGTTCAAAGCCAGATGTATAGCCACGTTCTTTTTGTTCTCTGAGGGAATCTTCTAAATAATCAAAAGGGGCAGCACTCGTAAAACCGATTTTATCGATCCCTAAAATTTTACTCTCAGCAATGATTTTTTCTTTCAATGTGGGCAACAAGAGCACCTCCTTACAAAATCACTATAGCACATTTCGGGTACTTAAGGTAGACTAGATTATCGCTAGATCTTCTCACCTGAATATGAAAGAGTACTGGCGAAAAAAAGTGTGAGTACGAAACCGTGAAAGTAGTACTAGCGAAACAAAGCGTGAGCACAGAAATATAAAAGTAGTAGGAAGGCTCGCAAAGCTTCCTAAAAAATGATAAACTAATGAAAACTCGATTTTAAAAGGAGTGGTTCCAATGACGATTTTATATACAAGTACACAAACCAATCAAAAGCCGATTTCAGCTTCACAAGCTATTTTACAAGGGATCGCCACTGATGGTGGGTTATTTGTACCAACTGAGTTTCCTACTTTTGCCTTTGATTTTGAAGAATGGCAAACTCTTTCTTATCAGGAAGTGGCTTTTCGTATCATGACCCCTTTCTTTAATGATTTTACGGCAAAGGAATTGCGCGATTGTATCGCAAAGGCCTATGATGAAAAATTTGAAACACCAGAGATCGCACCAGTTGTTAAAAGCGGAGACCATTACTTTTTGGAACTTTTCCATGGTCCGACTTTAGCATTTAAAGACATGGCCTTATCACTTTTACCTCATCTAATGACTATTGCTAGTAAGAAAAATTATTCGAACCGAGAGATCGTCATTTTGACGGCAACTTCTGGGGATACCGGTAAGGCGGCCATGGCGGCTTTTGCAGATGTTCCTAATACTAAAATCATTGTTTTTTACCCAAAAGATGGCGTGAGTGCGATCCAAGAAAAACAAATGCTGACGCAAGTTGGAGAGAGCACCTTTGTAGTGGCTGTTGCGGGCAATTTTGATGATGCGCAGACCAAAGTCAAAGAATTGTTGAATGATCACGTACTTATTAATGATATGGCTAAGCATGGCCAACAATTCTCTTCGGCTAATTCGATCAATATCGGTCGTTTGATCCCACAAGTCGTCTACTATGTCTATGCTTATATGCAACTGGTTAAAAAAGGTGAGCTCAAAGCTGGAGAGTCACTCGATATTTGTGTACCCACAGGAAATTTCGGCAATATTTTGGCGGGTTATTTTGCTAAAAAAATCGGCTTGCCGCTCGATTTCTTGCTTTGTGCTTCCAATCAAAATAATGTTTTGACCGATTTTTTCCAAACAGGTGCCTACGATAAAAAACGGCCTTTTTATGTGACTTCTTCGCCTTCGATGGATATTTTAGTTTCTAGTAATTTGGAACGATTGCTTTATTTATTGACCGATCGTGATCCTGTTGAAGTAAAACAGTGGATGACTGAACTTAAACTAAAAGGCTCTTTTAGCTTAGATAAAAAAAAGAGCGAAAGGTGGTCTGATTTTAAAGCGGGCTATGCTAGTGAAGCAGATACCCAAAACACGATTGCCAACGAGTTTAAAGAAAATGGCTATGTGATCGATCCACATACGGCAGTAGCTGATTTTGTAGCCAAACAAAATGAAATCCCTCAACATAAAACCCTTATCGTCTCAACTGCGAGTCCTTATAAATTTTCCAAAACGGTAGTAGAAAGTATATCTGGCCAATCGATTGAAGTGGATGATTTTGCTGCGATTCAAAAGCTGAATCAGTTGACCGGCTTGTCGATACCCGCAGCGATCACGGCCTTGAAAGAAGCAACTGAAAAGAATCCACCAGTTATTTTACCAGCAGATATGAAAGCATACGTACAAAAAATTTTAGATATTTAAAAAAACAACCAACTTTTATTATGGAAGTTGGTTGTTTTTTTCTTAACGCAGTAATTGGTTTTGAAGATCTTTTTGAGAATTCTTAGAAATATGCAAGGTATTTTCGATATAGGTTGGCATATCGCCATAATTTTCAGTCACACTTTGATAATAGGCATCTAAAAATTCTGGTTCAACGGTCAAAGCGATCTTCATCGCATCGATAGCTTTTTCAGGCATTCCTTGTTGCAAGGCCAGGCCGACTAATTCTTCGTTTTCTTTTACTCGTAACGCATTTGTAGCCAAATAATCTTTGTAGATGACGTCTTTGGGCATTTCTAAAATTTCTAACAAAAGGGCAGCTGAAACACCAGTCCGATCTTTACCAGCAAAGCAGTGAAAGAGGATACTACTATCTGCAGGCATAGCTAAAACAGTTTCGATCATCTTTTGAAATCCTTTTTGAGCACCAGGATTGAGAGCCATGGTCTGATAGGTTTTTTTCATATAACCACGTGATTTATCAGCTGAACCAATGCTAATAAAATCAGCCATTGAAGCTCCTTGGTCTTCGATAGTTTCAAAAATATCGATATGACTATATTTCGTTTCAGCAATCAAGATATCTGGTCGCTCGGTGACTTCATCTTGAGAACGAAGATCAATAACGGCCTGCAGGCGATAATCATTTAGTAAAAGCTCTTGTTCGATAGCAGAAATTCGGCTCAATTCGCCTGACCGTAACAGTTTGTTAGGCCGGATCGCGTGGCCTGCTTTATTTTTTAAACCGCCTAAGTCTCTAAAATTTGTGATAGTTTCCATTAATTGTCCTCCATGAATTTCTTATGCGTCTAGCTTATCATATTTTTGTCAAAAAAGAATCCTCAAATTTCGTCTAGCCAAGCATTCTATTGGCATCTCGATCCTAAGAGCGGTATCTTTGAGATAGAAAGTTTTGAAAGGAGTTTTTAGAGTGAAAAAACTGTATCATACAGAAGTTGTCAATGATCAAGGCATGGTGGGTTCTGCCTATGTCAAAGGGGATCATGAATTGAGTGTCGTGACGTCAAGCCCGACGAGTCCTGATCCTGGTACCAATCCGGAGCAACTTTTGGCTTTATCTTGGGCGACTTGTTTGAATGCAACAATCGAGATTTTACTTAAAAACAAAGGGCTCGATCATAAAAGCCGCGTCGAAGTCCAAGTCGACTATATCGAAGCTGATAATGGCGATCATTACTTTGACTTATTGGTCTTACCGAGTATTGAAGGTCTTACGATCGCAGCGGCAAGTCCTTTGATCGAGGCTGCTGAAAAACGTTGCCCGGTCTCTAAAATCGTTGGTGACTATGAACATGCCCATTATAAAGTTGTGTTATATGAAGGAGAGTAAGCCATGGCTAAATTATTTGAACCTTATCAAGTAAACGGTCTAAAATTAAAAAATCGCATCGTGATGAGTCCAATGTGCATGTATTCTGCTAAAGAAGATGGGCTAGTTACGGACTGGCATAAAAGTCACTATGAAGCACGAGCAGTTGGTCAAGTGGGCTTGATTTTACTAGAGGCGACTGCTGTCTTACCAGAAGGGCGGATCACGGTCAATGATCTAGGTATCTGGGATGATTCGCAACTTCCGGGATTAAAAAGTTTAGTCGAACGGATCCACGAAAATGATGCTAAGGCTGGTATCCAATTGGCCCATGCCGGCAGAAAAGCCACGGTGCCAGAAGCTATTTTTGCTCCAACACCAGTCGCTTTTAACGAGCATTATAAAATCCCCAAGGAATTGACCGTCCAAGAAATCAAAGCGACGGTTTTAGCTTTTAAAAAGGCAGCGTTGCGGGCCAAAGCAGCTGGTTTTGATATGGTAGAGATCCACGCGGCTCACGGATATTTATTGAACGAATTTTTATCCCCTTTAACAAATCATCGTAGCGATGAATATGGGGGGGCTGTTGAAAATCGTTATCGGATCTTAAGAGAAGTGATCGACGCGGTGCGATCAGTTTGGGACAAAGCTATTTTTGTCCGGATCTCGGCTTCGGATTGGACAAAAGGTGGTATGACACCAGAGGCCTATCTACCCATGGTCACTTGGATGAAAGAACAAGGCGTCGACTTGATCGATGTCAGTTCAGGAGCTGTCGTTCCGGCCAAAATCACTGCTTATCCCAGCTATCAAGTTCCTTTTTCAGAAAAAATCAGAAATGATGGCAAAGTCGCAACAGGGGCGGTAGGTTTGATCACTGATCCGATCCAAGCAGAAGCAATCTTGCAAAATGATCGTGCTGACCTAGTCTTTCTTGGCCGGGAATTACTACGGGATCCTTATTGGCCCTATCATGCAGCGCGAAAACTCGGCGCAGCTATTACCGGACCTAAAGCTTATGAACGTGGATGGGAAGTCTAAAAAATACCAAGGAAAAGTGGTAATGCTTTTCCTTGGTATTTTTTTTACTCAACAGTGACAGATTTGGCTAAGTTACGTGGTTTATCGACATCAAGACCGCGCTCTAAGCAAGCGAAATAGGCGATGAGTTGGGTCGGTATGACGGAAACTAAACTGGTCAAAAGGGGATGGACCTCGGGTAATATGATCGCATCTGCCTCATTTGCTAAAGAGGCACTGGCAAGGACCACTGTATCAGCGCCCCGACTTTCGACTTCTTTTAAATTTCCACGGGTATGGGAGCCAGAGTTGGCATCAGTAATGATGCCGAAGACTGGTGTCCCGTTTTCGATCAAAGCGATCGTACCATGCTTGAGTTCTCCTGAAGCAAAACCTTCTGTTTGGATGTACGAGATCTCTTTTAATTTTAACGCTGCTTCACAAGAAACGCTATAGTCTATGCCACGTCCGATGTAAAAAGCATTACGAGTGGTAGCTAAGTGATCTTTAGCAATTTGAGCCAAAAAGTCTTTTTGATTGATCATGGTTTCCATAGCAGTTGCGACGATCGACAGTTCATGGAAAATATCAAAGACCAGTGCAGACGGTACTTGCTTATTTTTACCGACTGCTTGAGCTAAGATCCCTAAAACGGCGATTTGCGCGGTATAAGCTTTTGTTGAAGCAACGGCTATCTCAGGACCAGCATAGAGTAACAGCGTATGGTCAGCTTCTCGTGATAAAGTGGATCCAGCGACATTGGTAATGGTCAAAGTCGGATGACCTATTTGCGTGATTTGGACCAATACTTGGCGACTATCAGCGGTTTCGCCACTTTGACTCAGAAAAATAAAGAAGGGCCGTTCCGATAAGAGTGGCATGTTATAAGAAAATTCACTGGATAAATGGACTTCCACTGGGATCTGTGTCATTGTTTCAAACAATTTTTTAGCAGCACAACCGGCATTATAGCTGGTCCCACAAGCGATGATATACAAGCGATCGCTCCCGCTGATTTCTTGGAGTAGGCGTTGATCTAGCGCCACCTCATGAGCTTTGGAATATTCAGTTATCAAACGGCGCATCACAGCTGGTTGCTCATCGATTTCCTTTAGCATATAGAAAGGGTAGGCGCCTTTCTCAATGTCAGTTAAATCTAACTGTGCTTCATAAGGCTTTCTAAAAATAACCTGTCCTTTGGTATCTTCAATATGGATTGCATTAGCGGTGACGGTGACCATTTCACCATCTGCAATTTCAACAAAATGGCTTGTTTGATCAAGCATCGCCATCGCGTCACTACAAATAACATTAAAACCAGTGCCTAAACCAATCAGGAGCGGGCTTTTATTTTTGGCTACATAGATCGTATCTTTATCCTGTCTGTCGATCAGAGCAAAAGCATAGGAACCACGCAGCAAGGACAACGTTTTCTTGAAGGCAGCTTTTGTGGTCAAGTTCTCTTGTTCCATTAAAGTAGCGATCAAGTGGACCACGATCTCAGTGTCCGTTTGACCATCAAAATGATCATTAGACAAATAATTTTGCTGAAGTTCTTCAAAGTTTTCGATAACTCCATTATGCACTAAAACAAGACGACGATCTGGCGAAGTATGGGGATGGGCATTTTTTTCAGACGGTTTGCCATGCGTGGCCCAACGTGTGTGTCCGATGCCGATCGTACCATTTATTTCTGTATCAACTTTTTCTTCTAAATTTTTGATCCGACCCAAAGATTTGATCAAATAGTCTTCTTTCTTATTGGCTACATAAAGTCCGGCCGAGTCATAGCCGCGATACTCTAAACGTTCTAACCCTGATAAAATCACTTTTTCTGCATGTTCTTTTCCTACGATTCCAACAATTCCACACATAATGCTTTCCTACTTTCTCTAGTCATTATGTATCTCTATCTGCATGAGGCTGATTTTGTTTAAACTTCGCAGTTTATTTTTTTACAGTCTCTGTAGAGTGCAGTCCCTAGAGCCATCCGCCGAATTTTCGATAAACTCTTTCCTCGTCATCTGTTCTCACAGAGCGGGCGCTATCCTAATTGGTATAGATACCTTCTTTCCTTTTTATTTTATAGAAATACATTGAAAATAATATATTTATTTTAAAAAAATGTCAATATATTTTTTTAAAATTTAATAATGGTATAGATGCTATTAGTACACTTTGTGGTGCCGGAAAAATAGAGAGCGGACACTAGAAGCAAAAGCAGAACTTTTTAAAATTTTTTTAGATGTAAAAAGATCCTAAGCAGAATGTTTTGAGCTCCATTTTTTTAATTAAGACTTTTCCAAGGAAAGAACTATCGCAAAATTGAAAAATCACGACACTTTAATTGATACTTTCAATGTGAAATAATTATAGGTTGAGTAGCTAAAACTATATTTTTCTGCTTTTAAAACGTTAATGCAAAACTTTTTTAAGATTTCGACTATCTAATCTATTGGTGTCAGTTTAAACTGATTTTAGTATTTCAAAGAAAGGACATATGACGGCCTGAAGTGATCCAAGTATTTCAAAGAAAAGGCATATGATGGAATAGTGAAACAAAATAAATGTTGTTGTGCAATCATAGCACATAAGGAGTAGCTGCTGGAGTAGGTCTTTTTGGAGGACCCTAAAATGATTTTTATTCGTTTTTTTTATAAGATTCTTGTACAATAAAGAAGTGAGTAAATTTTAGGAGGAAAAGGATGAATAAAAGAAGATGGATCGCAGTTGTTATTGCAATAGGATTATTTGTGGTAGCGGCGGTAACCTCACAAATGACAAAAGTTCAAGAAGAAGCAGAAATACCGACGTTATCTGGGATCAATGCCCTTTTATATGGGAGTAATGAGTTAGGAGAATTCGTTTTAGAAGAAGGAGATCTTGATTCTCGCATCGCTAAAATTTATGTCGATGGTACGATCACAAGTGAAACAAGTGGAGGCCTTTTTTCTGACGTAGGTTATGATCATGCGCTATTATTGGAAGAATTAAAACAAATCCAAAATGATCCGACAATCGATGGTGTGCTACTTGAAGTCAATTCACCTGGAGGCGGGGTCTACGAAAGTGCTGAGATCGCTAAAGAAATCAAGAAAATCCAAGCTTTGGAGATCCCACTTTATGTCAGTATGAAAAATATGGCTGCAAGTGGTGGCTACTATATTTCCGCCTCAGCAGATAAGATTTTTGCGACCTCTGAAACCGTGACTGGTTCGATCGGTGTGATCATGTCAGGTATGAATTATGCTGGCTTACTTGAAAAGTTAGGTGTCTCAGATGCTACTTATAAAAGTGGTGCCTTAAAAGATGCCGGCTCTGGTACTCGACCAGTCACAGAAGAAGAAAAAGAAGTCATGCAAAGCTTTGTCGATAGTTCTTTCGCTCGTTTTGTTACGGTGGTCGCACAAGGCCGTGATATGCCTGAAGCAGAAGTTCGCAAATTAGCAGATGGCCGGATCTATGATGGGGCGCAAGCCTTAGATAATGGCTTGATCGATGCAATCGGTTTTCCTGATGACGCGTTACAAGCTTTAAAAGAAGAACAAGATTTAGCTGATAGTGAAGTTTTTGAATATGGCATAGATTCGACTGGTTTTGCAAGTACTTGGTTCGGTGCTAAGCTTGCTCAATTTCAAGGTCTAAAAGCATCCGATGAGAATCAGTTGGCTAGTGTTTTAAAAACGATCGGCACGCCGACTGCTCCTAAGCCACTGTATTATTATGGGGGTGAATGAAATGTCTGAAGATCAAGAACGACAAAACGTGACTCCTGAAAAAAGTCCCCAAGATTTTTATCAAAACGTCTTACATTCATTTGAAAAAGATTATAATGCTGAGGATTTAGCAGAAAAGCAACAAAATTGGCAAAAATTTGCAGAAAAGCCGGAACGTCCGCGAAAAAATAATGACTTTCCTAATTATTTTTTTGCCGGCTTTTGGATGCGAACTTTTGCTTATGTGATCGATGTTTTATGTATTCAGGCGTTGACGACTATTTTTTTAGGTAGTTTATTCAATCTCTTGCAGTGGGACAGATCAAATCACTTTTTCAGTGCTTATGGATTGCTTAGCTTAGGGATCTATTTGGGTTATTTTACTTTAATGACAAAATTGAACCGGGGTCAAACGATCGGCAAAATGATTTTTGGGATCCGGGTCGTCTGTTTTAATGAAGAAGAACTTTCCTGGACGACTGTTTTGATCCGTGAAACAGCCTGTCGCTTTATTTTACAGGTTCATCCGCTGTGTTTGCTGGGATTTTTACCAAGTGCTTTTACGGCAAAGAAACAACATGTGGCTGACTATTTTAGTGAAACAAGTGTGGTGACATTGAATATGATCCATGCTTTCAATCACCAAGCACAGGTCTGAGAGTGGGTGAAAGAATGGCTGATGTTTTAAAGTTTCCTGAGGCTTATGGCAGGTTACTTGCAAGTGGCAAAAAGAAATTATCTGCTAAAGAATACCTGGCTGCAAAAAAAGATTTTTTACAGGCATATGAACTTTCTATGAATTTTGAGAGTTGTCGACTTGTGGTCGTTGCCATGCGAGAATTAGGAGAAGTTGAAGATGCGCTAACTTTTATGGAAGATCATTTAGATGAATTTTTAAGTAATCATGAGGGAATCGAAACATATGGTCGACTTTTATTATTGAATCAAAAATACCTGTCTGTTCATCGTTTGCTGAAAAATGATCCTTCACAGAAAAATTTACAACAAGCACTCGACCAAATCGAAAGGGCGCAAGTTTGGCTAGATCACGCAACGATTTATGAAAAAGAAAAACAACTGTGTCAAATGGCTCACTCCCAAAAGCCGATCGATAAAAAGGCTTGGCAAAATTTAACGACAGGTGTTTCACTGGTTGATTTTAAAAAGATTTGTGAGAGAGTTTTAGCAGACGTAGCGAATCCTTTTTTAGCGCCAAAAATATTTGAAGAATTAGTCAGAGATGGAGCAACAGGTACCATCGATTTTAAAAAGGAACGTATCGATTTGGCTAAACTACAGGTATTACAGGGAATGCCGGCTTTTAAAACAGCTCTAATGACACTTGAAAATGAGGCTTGCGACCCACAAGTTTTAGACTTGGCCAAGGTGGAACTGACTGGACACTTTGCCCTGTTATACCCCATACTACCTGATCAAGCTGAAGCCAAACAGTGGGCACGCAGTTATTTGCTAGAATTTGGCGCTTTGTTTGGCACCAAAACTAAGGCAGCAACGCTTATAAACTATCCTGAAATTCAAGAAAAGAAAGCCAAATTACGCCAAATTTATCAAGAAATTTAGGAAAGTATGAGAAATTTAGGAAGTTTTACTCAAAATGTTTACATTTTTCAAGGGATAGTGTACTATTTAAAAGTATGCACGACATATTTATATGTTAATTTAATTGTTTATTCGGAGGGAAATACATGACTGCAAAATGGGAAAAAAAAGGCACCAATGATGGTGTATTGACATTTTCGATTGCACAAGAAGAAATTCAAAAAGGGTTAGCACAAACCTTCAACAAAGTGAAGAAAAATCTGAACGTACCAGGTTTCCGTAAAGGAAAAGTCACTCGTACTGTGTTCGATCGGATGTATGGCGAAGAAAATCTATATGAAGATACGTTAAATGCGCTTTTGCCAGATGCTTATGAAAAAGCCATCAAAGAAACGGAACTCGATCCAGTAGCACAACCAAAAGTCGACATCGAAAGTATGGAAAAAGGTCAAGATTGGGTCCTTACTGCTGAAGTCACAATCAAACCTGAAGTAAAATTAGGCGAATACAAAAACTTGACGGTAGCTAAACAAGATCGTGAAGTGACAGATGAAGACGTAGAAGCACGCTTGAAAGCAAAACAAGAAGAAGAAGCAGAGTTAGTCCTCAAAGAAGATGAACCAGCTGTCGAAGGGGATACTGTAGTCATCGACTATGAAGGATTCAAAGATGGGGAAGCTTTTGAAGGCGGTCAAGGAGAAAATTATTCGCTTGAATTGGGTTCTGGTTCATTCATCCCTGGTTTTGAAGATCAGTTAGTCGGGACTCGGGCAGGCGATGCTGTGGACGTCAATTTGACTTTCCCTGAAGATTACCAAGCCGCTGATTTAGCAGGACAAGAAGCTACTTTCAAAGTGACTGTTCACGAAGTCAAAGCCAAAGAACTTCCAGAGTTGGATGATGAATTTGCTAAAGATGTGGACGACGAAGTGGAAACTTTGGCTGAATTAAAAGAAAAATATCGTAAAGAATTGACGGACTCTAAAGAAGAAGCTGCTAATGATGCTGTGGAAGAAGAAGCGATCCGTAAAGCTGTAGAAAACGCTGAAATCGTTGAATTGCCAGAAGTCATGGTCCATGATGAAGTTCATCGTGCCATGGATGATTTCTTGAATAATATGCAGCGTCAAGGCATTAATCCAGAGCTTTATTATCAAATCACTAACACGACGGAAGCTGATCTTCATCAACAATTTGAAGGTGAAGCAGATACGCGTGTGAAAACAAACTTAGTAGTAGAAGCAATCGCCGAAGCGGAAGATTTCGAAGTAACGGATGAAGAAGTCGATAACGAAATCAAAGAATTAGCTGAAAACTACAATATGCCAGAAGCACAAGTACGTAAGATGCTTTCAGAAGATATGTTGAAACATGATATCAAAATGAAGAAAGCAGTCGACGTGATCACGAAGACGGCAGTTGAAGAATAAGCCATAACTATCGACAGAACGTTCTCTGTATGAGGGCGTTCTGTTTTTATATTCTCATTTTAAAGATAACGATTTTCCCTTTAAAAATTCTTAATTCCTTTGAGTAGAGGGCTTTTTCTTTCTCTAGATCTGTGCTAGAATGATACAAGACTGTGTGGGAAAGTTTGTTTTCTAGACTCACCAGTATAGACAAAGGAGGAACACCATGTACGACAATGCAAGTGGAAGTGAACCAGTACGTTGTTCTTTTTGTGGCAAATCTCAAGAAGAAGTAAGAAAAATTGTGGCTGGTCCGGGTGTCTACATCTGTAATGAATGTATTGATTTGTGTAAAGATATCATTGATGAGGAATTCTATGAAGAAGCTGTTCATGAATTCTCTGATGTTCCGAAACCTCAAGAAATTTTGGATCATTTAAATGAATATGTGATCGGTCAAGATCGTGCTAAAAAAACCTTGTCTGTCGCAGTTTATAATCATTATAAACGGATCAATGCGCGACTGGCTCAAGAAGACGCTGAGGATGACGTAGAACTTCAAAAAAGTAATATTTGTTTGATTGGACCGACTGGATCGGGAAAAACTTATTTAGCGCAGACTTTGGCTAGAAGTTTAGATGTCCCGTTTGCAATCGCTGATGCAACGAGCTTGACCGAAGCTGGTTATGTTGGAGAAGACGTTGAGAATATCTTATTGAAACTTTTGCAAGATGCTGACTATGATGTTGAACGGGCTCAAAAAGGCATCATTTATATCGATGAAATCGATAAAATCGCTCGTAAAAGTGAAAATGTATCGATCACGCGTGATGTTTCTGGTGAAGGCGTTCAACAGGCCTTGTTAAAAATATTGGAAGGAACGATTGCTAGTGTTCCGCCTCAAGGTGGCCGTAAGCATCCCCAACAAGAAATGATTCAAATCGATACAACTGATATTTTATTTATCGTTGGCGGTGCTTTTGATGGCATCGAAACGATCGTCAAAGATCGACTTGGTGAAAAAATCATTGGTTTCGGGGCAAATAATCAAAAATTAGATGAAAATGAAAGTGTTATGAAACACATCATTCCTGAAGATTTATTGAAGTTTGGCTTGATTCCTGAGTTCATCGGGCGCTTACCGGTAATGACGGCTTTAGAAAAATTGACGAATGCTGATCTAGTTCGGATCCTAACAGAACCGAAAAATGCTCTTGTCAAACAATATCAAAAACTTCTAAGTCTAGATGGGACGAAATTGAGCTTTGACAAAGATGCCTTAAAAGCTATTGCCGATAAAGCTATCGAACGAAATACCGGTGCGCGTGGATTACGTTCGATCATTGAAGAAATCATGACGGATGTGATGTTTGACATCCCGACACATGATCAAATCAAAGAAGTGATCATTACAAAAGCTTCAGTAGTAGGCGATGCAGAACCCAATATCATCTATGAAGAAGAAAAAAAAGCAGGGTGAACTGTTAGAACCGGATAGGATCCTATCCGGTTCGTTGTTTTCCCTATGAAAGGAGCAAATGAATGGATGTACACTCTGCCCAGATCGTGATCAGTGCAGTCTCACCCAAACAATATCCGCAAAGTAAGTTGCCAGAAATAGCCTTAGCTGGTCGATCGAATGTTGGTAAATCCTCATTTATAAATACTTTACTGAACCGTAAAAATTTAGCACGAACGTCCTCAAAACCAGGAAAAACACAGACATTGAATTTTTATTTGGTCGAAGATCAATTTCATTTTGTTGATGTTCCCGGTTATGGCTACGCTAAAGTCTCAAAAACAGAAAGAGCTAAGTGGGGTGAAATGATAGAAACGTATTTGACAAAACGTGAAAATCTTTGTGCGGTTATTTCTTTGATCGATTTTCGTCATGAACCAACCAAAGATGATATTCAAATGTATGATTTTTTCAAGTATTATCAGATCCCTGTCATCATCATGGCCACAAAGATTGATAAAGTTCCCTGCGGCAAATGGAACAAACAGGAAAGTATAGCTAAGAAAGCCTTAGATTTTGACCCAGAAGATGATTTTATCCTTTTTTCGGCGGTGACTAAAGAAGGGAAAGAAGAAGCCTGGCACGCAATCGAAAGCTATCTTTAAAAAAGAAGCAGTATCGCTGATTTAAATCAGGATAACTGCTTCTCTTTATTTTTCAATTTTTTTCTTTTTGGGTTTTGGATGCAAAAATCGTTCTAAATCTTGTTCATCGGTCTTTTTTTCTTTACTTTCAGGTGGCAAAATAACAAACTCTTCCAATCTTTTTTCTAAAAAATCATCACGTTCTACTTTTAATCCCATATCAGACACCTCCAAGTAATTAGATTTTACCATGTTTTACCGGAAAGTGCACCTCATGAAAGGCATTTATTGAAGTCAGCCACGCAAAAAAAGTTATCATTCAAGGTCACATCAGATGCTCCACTCCGAGATTGGCTTGCTTAAGGTCAGCCGTGAGTAGTCCCACGGCGGTCCCACAGCAGACAGAGTAGGAGACACACTCGTGAAAATGGAGTACTCAAGTTTAGTCGTGAATTGTCACTATATTTTAAAAATGCACGAAAAAGCAAGCTATTAAAAGCTTGCTTTTTCTATTTTAATTAGAAAATTTTATACGGTTACGCTTCGACCGGTTTTTTCAACAGGCCAAGCACGATGCCTGTTATAACAGCACCGATAGCAACGAATAAAAGGTAGAGCAATGGTTTGTTTAATAATAGGGCCACAAAGATCCCACCGTGAGGAGCCATCAAGCGAATACCAAAGCCCCCTACTAAACCTCCAGTGATGACAGATCCCACGATAAAACTTGGGATAGCACGGAGTGGGTCACTAGCTGCAAATGGAATGGCACCTTCAGTTACAAAAGATAGGCCCATGACGATATTGGTCAAACCAGCTTCTTTTTCTTGTTTGGTAAATTTATTTTTGAAAAGACGAGTGGCTACGAAAATTCCTAGGGGCGGCACCATCCCACCAGCCATAACGGCTGCCATGACGATACTACCACCTTCAGCAACGGTCGCGGCGATCGTTCCAGTCCCAAAGACATAAGCAGCTTTGTTGACGGGGCCGCCAAGATCGACAGCCATCATCCCAGCTAGAAGAGCACCTAAAAGAACAGCGTTCGTACCACTTAAGCCATTTAAGAAATTATTCAAGGCATCGTTGATGACTTTCATTGGAACATTGATCAAAAGCATCAAGAATCCTGTAATCAAAAGGCCTAAGAAAGGATAGAAGAGGATCGTCTTGATCCCATCCATGGATTTAGGCATGCCCTTAAGTATTTTACGTAAGAATTCGATCACATAACCGGCTAAAAATCCGCCTACTAAAGCACCAAGGAAACCAGCTCCGCCTTGATTGGCTAAAGCCCCGGCAGCAAATCCGACGATCAGACCAGGACGGTCACTAATACTCATCGCAATAAATCCAGCTAAAATTGGTAACATAAAGTCAAAAGCAGCATGTCCGATTTCACTAAAGTAAGTCGCTGCTTGATGGTAGCCACCTAATTGATCAAGGGACTCTTGAGGGACCCCCATGAATTGGTCGATCATGAAGGAAAGAGCGATCATGATCCCACCGGCGACTACAAAAGGTAACATGTGGGAAACGCCATTCATCAAATCTTTGTAAAAACGTTGACCAAACGAATCAGAAGAATCGTTATCTTCTGTTCTAGAATTTCCAGTGTCATTGTGACCGTGAAAAATTGGAGCACTGTCATCGATTGCTTTTTGGATCAATTCTTCAGGTTTACGGATCCCATCACTGACCGGCCGACTGATCAAGTGTTTCCCATCAAAACGATCCATTTCTACTTTTTTGTCAGCAGCAATGACGACACCAGCTGCTCGGGCAATATCAGTTGATGTCAAACGATTTTTAGTACCATCTGAGCCATTGGTCTCCACTTTGATAGCGATGCCCATTTCTTTAGCTTTTTGTTTCAAGGAATCTTCGGCCATATACGTATGAGCGATACCAGTCGGACAAGCTGTTACGGCGACAACAAATGGTGTATTTTGGTTAGTGGGTTCTGGAGCTTTTGCTGCTTCCTGTTTTTCTTCTTCAGCTTTTTGAGTTTCAGCTTCCGCAAAAGCGGCTTGCACTTGTTCAGGTGTTTGGGCTTGTTTTAATTTTTCCACAAATTCTGGATGGATCAACTGACGGGAAAGGGCAGCTAAAGCCTGTAAGTGAGTATCATCGGCGCCTTCAGGAGCGGCGATCATGAAGAAGAGATAGGCAGGTTTTCCATCGAGTGATTCATAATCAACGCCATTTTTACTTTTAGCAAATAAAACAGTTGCTTCTTTGACTGCACTATTTTTGGCGTGCGGCATCGCAATCCCATCGCCTAAGCCAGTAGTCGTTTGTTTTTCACGGGCCCAGATATCTTTTTTATATTGATCGATATCTGTGATGCGTCCTGTGGCATATAATTTTGCAACCATTTCATCGATAGCATCTTTTTTGTTTGTCGCTTGAAGATCCATGATCATGGCTTCTTTGATTAATAAGTCATTGATTTTCATAAGTTTTTACCTCCTATAATTTTAATTTTTCCACTTCAACCAGTGGTAATAATTCTTGAATAAACGCTTGGCTTCCTAGGTCATCAGAAAAAGTCGTAGCACTGCCACAAGCCACGCCCATTTTAAATGCCTCTAAGGCATCATTTGTCTTAGCGAAATGACCGATAAAGCCAGCGATCATGGAATCGCCAGCGCCGACTGAATTTTTGACGGGTCGTTTCAAAACATTTGAACGATACGCTCCTTTTTCGGTAAAGAGTAAAGCGCCATCGCCAGCCATTGAAATGATCACATTTTGAGCACCTTGCATTTGCAAAAGTTTCCCATGAGTAATGATATCTTCCAGGCAATGAAAAGTCGTATGATACATCTCCGCTAGTTCGTGATTATTTGGTTTCACCAAAAGTGGTCGAGAAGTGAGGGCATTTAAGACATCATTGCCAGTCGTATCGATCACAAAGTCAGCTCCTTTAGCTTTGATGACCTCGATCAACTCTTGGTAAAAACCAGGTTGCAAACCAGCTGGTGTACTACCTGAAAGGACGACGATATCGCCTTTTGAAATCTGTTCCACTTTTGTTTTTAAAGATGTGATCTCGGTTTCAGAAAGACTTGGTCCCAGTCCGTTGATTTCGGTTTCTTCACTGGCTTTTAGTTTGACATTGATGCGGGTATCATCTTTTACAGGTGTGAAATCGCAAGAAATGCCCTCACTTACCAGCCAATTTTCAATGAAATTTCCAGTAAAACCTCCTAAAAATCCTAAAGCAGTAGAATCGGCTTCGATACGTTGTAAGATTCTGGAAACATTGATACCTTTGCCACCAGGAAGCTTGAAATCTTGGGTCATCCGATTGACTGCACCGATTTTTAAAGAATCGACATGCACGATATAGTCGATGGATGGGTTAAGTGTCATTGTGTAAATCAATTTAATTCACCTCCAATAATTTTGTTTGTGACTGAATCAGGCGGCTGGTATCTTTTGCTAGGTGATCAGTAACGATCGTAGCGGCTTTTAAAGGGGCCACTTGCGTAAAAGTGACTTGTTGCCATTTCGAATGATCCATCACAATATAGACTCTCTGACTTTGCGACATAGCGAGTTTCTTGACTGCGGCTTCTTCAGGATCCGGGGTGGTAAATCCTATATCCAAATGAGCGCCATTCATACCTAGAAAAGCTTTGTCGAAGCGAAATTGTTCTAACTGTCTGAGAGCAAAAGCACCAAAAGAAGCATGTGTCGATAATTTGATCGTGCCACCTAAAATAATAGTAGGAATATCACGCTCAACTAATAACGTCGCATGTTTGACTGAGTTGGTCACGACTTGGATGTTGGTTTTATTGGAAATAAAAGGGATCATAGCTAAAGTCGTTGTGCCGGCATCCAAATAAATGACATCATCAGGAGCGATCAAATGAGCAGCTTTTTTAGCTATTTTTACTTTTTCAACATGGTGTTTTTCAGTTTTTTCGCTCATTGGAGCTTCAAAATTAAGTCGCTGTATTTTTCTTGCTCCCCCGTGGATCCGGACGAGTAAGCCTTGGCTTTCCAAATTTTGTAAATCACGACGAATAGTCGATTCCGAGGTTTTTAATGGCGTCACTAATTCGCTGATGGTCACAATGTCATTTTCTTCCACTTTTGCTAAAATATGTTGGTATCTTTCTTCTGTAAGCATTTTCCCACCTCCTCATCATGTAGTTTATCACGTTTTATTTTCAAAAACAACCAAAATCCATCAAAATCAGTCAAAATATAGACTTATTTTTTTGTTTCCACTTTTTGAAGGACTTAAAAAACGAATCAATTGACAAAAAGATAAGATAAAGGCTAAATAAGAATAACAATAAATGAGGTGTTAACGATGAGTGATAAATTGATTTTGCAAGGTTTTGAATGGGAGCTACCAGCAGATGGTAAACATTGGCAACGTTTAGCCGAAAAAGCACAAGAGATAAAAACGTTAGGATTTGATGGCGTTTGGTTGCCACCGGCTTATAAAGGGTCAGCTGGGATTGATGATGTAGGTTATGGTGTTTACGACTATTATGATTTGGGCGAATTTGATCAAAAAGGAACGATCCCCACTAAGTACGGTACAGAAGATGAGTATCTAGAGGCGATCAAACAGCTTCATGACTGTGGCTTAGAAGTGTACGCTGATATTGTTTTCAACCATCTTCTGGGAGCCGATGAGACGGAGGAAGTTTCGGCCGTTGAATATAAATCTGATGATCGTAATGATGCGATCAGTGGGGAAGAGACGATCGAAGCTTGGACCAAGTTTACTTTTCCCGGGCGTAAAGGGAAATACAATGACTATATTTGGACCTGGCAGAATTTTTCCGGCGTTGATTATGATGAACGAAGCAAATCACATGCCATCTATAATTTAGGGGATAAGGGTTGGGAACAGGATGTCGATAAGGAAGATGGTAATTTTGATTATTTGATGGGCTGCGATCTGGACATGGAAAATCCTGAGACAGTTGAACAATTAGATAAGTGGGGCAAATGGTATCAGAAGCTGACAGATGTTGACGGTTACCGCTTAGATGCTGTTAAACATATTAAATTTGATTATTATGTGGATTGGTTATTGCGTCGTGGTGCTGAGAAAGGTACAAATCCTTTTGTTGTTGGCGAATATTGGTCTCAAGATCTAAGAGCTTTAGAAAATTATTTGGACTCATCAGGAAATTTGATTTCACTTTTTGATGTCCCCTTACACTATAATTTATATAAAGCAGCTACTTCTAATGGTCAATTTGATATGAGTCAAATCTTTAGCGGGACTTTAGTTGATTCCAGAGCAGATTATGCGGTGACCTTTGTAGATAATCATGATACACAAAAAGGGCAAGCTCTTCAATCATGGATCGATGGTTGGTTTAAGGTACACGCTTATGCTTTAATCTTGTTAAGAAAACAAGGGATCCCAGTCGTTTTTTGGGGCGATCTGTACGGTATCCCTACACAAAATGTTGATCCAGTTGGAAAAGAGCTGGAGATGCTGATGAAGTTGCGTACCACGATGACTTTTGGAAATCAAGTCGATTATTTCGATGATCCGGATTGTATCGGTTGGGTATTAACAGGCGATAACACCCAGAAAGATTCAGGTATGGCGATCGTGATGACGGATAGTCAAGGTCAAGAAAAAGAAATGACGATCAGTGCTTTGCATAAAGGGAAAACTTTTGTCGATATTTTAGGTAACAATGATAAAAAAGTGACTTTAGATGAAAATGGTCGTGGCATTTTTCCAGTAAATAATGGACAGATCTCGATTTATGCACAGGAGAGTAAAGCGAAGGAACTTTTAGCTTAGAAAGAAAGTAAAAACGCTCAGAGAATTTAATCTCTGAGCGTTTTTACTTATAGTGGAAGATGACGTGATTTTATTTCGGGAAGGTAGGGTATTATGCTTTAATGATTTTTAATTCAGGGAAAAATAATGATCTTTTCTGATTATTGACGTTGTGAGAGCTTTTGCTTCAATTGCTTTTTATGACTTTGTTCAGTTAGAACGATCAAGATATCGCCAAATTTGAGGATTGTATCGCCGTGAGGTAATATTTCTTGTTCACCACGATGGATCGAAACTAGGAGAGAATCTTCAGGCCAAGGAAAATCACGGACGGACAGGCCATCTAGTGGACTTTCTGCTGTAACTGTGAATTCTAATGTGGCCCGCTGTTGTAATTGGTCGATTTTTTCTTTTTCGACCAAACGTTCTAGTAATGATTCATAGATGGGATGTCCGCCAAGTAAATCATTGGTCACATAAGCAACCAGTGAAACCAAACCTAAGGGCATCAAATGGTTGATCGAACCGACCATTTCTGTGACTAAAATGATAGCTGTCAAGGGTGCTTTGCCAATGGCAGTGAAGTAACCAGCCATTGCTACGATCACAAAATCTTTCAAATAAATAGGATCGATCCCGATTCCTTTAGCAAATAGCGCGCCTAAAATAGCTCCCAAAGATAGGATCGGTAAAAAAATACCACCTGGTAAGGAAGCACCATATGAAATCATGGAGAAAATAAAACGAATCAGAAAAAGAATCAAAAGTAATTTAAAAGAAAGATTTTCCTCAGGAAGAGAAAGCACGATTTGATTGCCTCCACCTAAAATAGTTGGAGCAAAATAGCCGATCGGGATGACCATTAGAAAAGGGATCAATCCGTGGAATTGTTCCGAAAAGGGAAGCCTTTTAAAAATCGTCGGCAGCGCCAAAGTGCTTTTTTGATAAACCCAACCCATGGCACCAAGAAATACTCCTAAAAGAATCAGCCAGCCATAATAACGTAAGGGAATATCAGGGATTTTTCCTAACGATAGGACCGGTTTTAAGCCGAATATAAATTGTGAGATAAAATTTGCGGTAACAGAAGAAGCAAAAGAAGTCAACCAGACTAGTGGTGAAAAGCCATGATGGACTTCTTCGAGCACAAATAAAAGACCTGCTATAGGAGCGTTAAAGGCAGCAGCTAAGCCAGCACTGGCTCCGCTTGAGATCAAGATTTTCTTTTCATAAGTCGAGACCTTGAAAAAATCAGCTAAGCCTTGGCCCAGAGCAGCTCCTAATTGAATGGAAGGACCTTCACGACCTAAAAATAACCCGGAACCGACCGATAATACACCACCAATAAATTTTTTCCATAAAACGGAAAACCAAGGATAATCGATCTCTTCTTGTAGCATACCTTCTACTTGAGGAATACCACTGCCTTTGATATTGGGCTCACTTTTGATCAACTGACCAACGAATAAAGCAAAGAGGACCATGACTAAGGCCCAAACGATCAATCCTTGCGGTGCTGTGTGTGCGAATTGATAGAATTGTTTGATCCAAGCAGTCATTTTTTCGATCGCGAGGCGGAACAAACTAACAATGATACCGGCTCCGCTACCGATTAAGATCCCTTTGCCAATAAAAAGAATGCGTGTATTATTTTTGAAATAAAGCTGTATTTTTTTCATTTTTTCACCCATATTCAGTTTACCCCGATTTTCAAGTTCTTTCAAATTTATTTTCAAAATATCAATTTTAGTAGCATTAGTGTAAAATAGGTGTCGTAAAGGTGGGTGGAACAAATGAGAAAATGGGTACTATTTGCTGTGATCCTTGCCAGCTTGACTGGTTGCCAAACCAAAGAAGTGACAAAAATGCCAACAACTTCAACGATTACTCAGACTACTGAAGTCAAAAATGAGAAGACAAGTCAAACATTGATCAGTATTGTAGTAGATGATCATTCGCTTTCAGAAAAACGAGTTGATTTTCAAACAGGTATGAGTGTGTTGGACGTTTTACAAAACAATTATCAAATAGAAGAAAAAGACGGCTTTGTTACCGCGATAGATGGTGTGACTCAAGATGAAAAGGCGGGGAAATATTGGTTATATTATGTCAATGGAAAGACAGCTAGTGTTGGAGCAGCAGAATATCAGCTAAAGGATGGGGACCAAATAAAATGGTGCCTTGAAGCGATGCCATGAGAAGAAATAATTCAGTTTTAACCGTCCCTAAAATCACGCGCCTAGCTCTTTTGATTGCCTTATGTGTCGTGGGCAGAATGGCTTTTCAGTGGTTGCCTAATGTACAGCCTATCACCGTTCTATTGATGTTGATAACCATTCATAGCTCATGGCTGGATGGTTGCTTGGTCGCGACAGGTTCTATTTTAGTGTCTAATATTTTTCTCGGTATGGGGCCATGGACGATAGCCCAGATTTTATCTTATATGTTTGTGATCAGCTTTGTTGCTAGTGGCAAGTACTTCATTGAGAAAGGCAAGTTCAAGAAAAAAGGACGGATGCTTGCTTATACGCTGATCAGTTTTTTAGCCGGAATCTTATATGGATTCGTTATTTCTGTCATCACCGCTTTTATGCTAGGGATCGCTCATTTTTGGGTCTATTATTTACAAGGGATTTCTTTTGATGTGCTGCACGCGCTCGGAAATGTGGGCTTTTATCTTATTTTAGCGCCAGTCATGGGCCCATTATTTGCGAAAATGCAACAAAGACTTAAGAAATAAACAGAGAACCATCCTTCAAATTAGCCGTCAACTCCGTTCTCATGGTAAAATATACGAGAAGGGGAGTGATAGTTGTGTTAGTCCTGCAAAAAGGTGAACGACGCTTTAAACAAATAGGCAAAGCTATACGCCGTTTCTGGTTTGCAACAGGTGCTTTTTTACTAGCTATGTGTGTGGGAATGGTTGGAGTCGCCTGGCAAGAAGAGCTTGACGATCTGATTTTGACATTGATTTTGGGTGGCCTTTTGGGAATTTGTATCCAACTTATTTATGAACGATTCTTCTTAAAAAAAGAAGTAGTGTATACATTACTCTATGGTGCGGGGATAGTGAGCCTCTTTGGCTACTACCTTTATTTACACTTACAAGGGACTCAGTCTTATTCGGTTGTGATCCGGACAAGTGTTTTATGTTTCTTTTTGATTCTGGTCAGTATTTATATCCCAACTTTTAAAGAGGATATCTCAGCTTTTTCACAAAGTTTACTCTTGTTTGTCAAAAATTTCTTTACATCGCTCCTATCGACTCTTGTTTTGATGCTAGGTCTTTATGCAGTAGTTGGAGCTATCGATTTTTTGCTCATTCCAATTGGAAACGAAGTGTATGAACAACTCGCTGTGATCACTTGGCTAGGTTTTTTCCCACTCTATTATTTGTCCATGATCCCGATTTTTCCAAAATCCGATCAAGAAGTAACGCCCGATTATCGAGAACGGATCCAGGTCCCTAAATTTTTTGAGATCCTGTTGGCTTATATCATCGTTCCCTTACTGTTTATCTTTACCGTCATTTTATTAGTTTATGTTTTGCAAAATATCGCGGGTAGTTTCTGGCAAGACGGTTTATTAGAACCTTTATTAGTCAGTTATGTGATCATAGGTTGGGTAACTTTGTATTTAGTTGAAACGCTCGATGTAAAGATCGTACATCTTTTTAAGAAAGTTTTTCCGTTCCTCTTATTTATCGTGACACTACTGCAGGGCATTTCCTCGCTGATCAAAACCACTCATTTGGGGCTGACTGATGGGCGTTACTTCATTTTATTGCTTATTTTGTTTTCGATCATTTCTACGTTAACGAGCTTTTTCTTTTCAAAGTGGCGGAAATGGAGTCCAGTTTTATTACTTCTGCTGACCTTTATTTCGATGATACCGGGAATCGATGCCGTTTCTGTAGCTAATCGAAGTCAAAAAAAATATTTAACTGAAACCTTGATAAAAAATGAGATGTTGTTAGATGATACTGTGCAACCGAATGGGGCTATTTCAACAACAGATAAAGAAAAAATCGTGACTAGTGTTCAATATTTACGTAAAAGCGGCTATTTGGGAAAAATTTCCTATCTACCCCGTAGCCTTACACACTATCAGGATTTTGAAGAAACTTTTGGCTTTTCCGAATATGGCTATGATCAGCAAGAGGAAGCGTATCAAAGTCCGAAAAGTTTCAATTTACAAGTCGCAAGTGATGAGACCTTACCGATCGTTATTGATTCAGCAGATCTTTATCTTCCGTTAGAAATCACGGACAAAAAGTTTTATCCAGATCAGTCGAATATAATTGCTTTTAATTATAAGGATGACAACTATTTTTTGACTTGGCAAGAAACGATCGGTCAAACGGCAAATTTAACCCTTTCTGATGCCGATAAAAAACCGATCATGTCATATGATATGACTTTTCTTAGGTCCTTGAAGCAGCTGAGTCGTGACGGCAACTTTTATGAGTTGTTACCAGAAGAATTGACATTTGTGACTGAAAACGATCAAGTTAAATTAACGCTCTTTATCACTTCATTGTACATTGAAGAAGAACAAGCTATCAATGGCCAGTTTCAACTCTTTGTGGATTTTAAATAGGTTGAAGTCTTTTGAAGGCTCTAGGCTATTTAAGGCTAAAGCGATTGCTACACTACGAGGTTGTCTTACCTAGATATCGCGTGAAACGACTACCGTGAGTCCAAGTCTCACAACTTTCAAGTTTCAAACGTCCAGTAACCAAAAAAGGATAGCAACTGAGAGTTCGAAGCTTGGTAGAACTGAGACCATGGCTCAGGGCGGTCCCACAGCAGACATTCGCAGGCACACAGCTAAAGTGTAGCATTGGTTGGTAAATTTAACCGTGAATTGTAACTGTATTTAAGGCGAATAACGATCTCTACTTTCTATTTTCTCTTTTTTAAGGTATAATCATACAATGAGGAGTGCCAGGAAGGACTCCTTCGTTTTTTCGTGAAAAGGAGATTTTATGTTTTCAAAGTATAAACCCACTTGGTTAGTTACCAGCATTTATCAAATCGATCCGGAGCAGTTGAAAAAAGTTGGTATCAAAGCAGTATTGACGGATCTAGATAATACACTAATTGCTTGGAATGATCCAGATGGCACAAAAGAATTACATGAATGGCTTATAAAAATGGAGAACGCTCAGATCCCTGTCGTTGTGGTATCAAATAACAGTGCCAAACGAATCGATCGGGCGTTACGAAACTTGTCTTTAGATTCGATTGCTCGGGCTCTCAAGCCTTTTTCATTTGGGATCAAGCGAGCCTATAAAAAATTAAATTTAAAAAAAGAAGAAGTGGTCATGGTCGGTGATCAATTGATGACAGATATCAGGGCTGCTAATAGTGCCGGTGTCAGAAGTATTTTGGTGCAACCGATCGTTGCTACAGATAGTTGGAAAACGCGGATCAATCGCTTTTTCGAACGTCGGGTAATGAAACATCTACTAAAAAAAGATCCGGCTATGATCAAACGAGGTGAGTTAGAATGACAGAAGAAATCCAATGCATCGGTTGCGGAGCCATTATCCAAACCGAAAATAAAGAGAAAATAGGTTATACGCCTAAGAAAACCTTAGAAAGCGGCCTTGAATCTGGCGAAATATATTGTCAACGGTGTTTTAGACTACGACATTATAATGAGATCCAGGATGTGGCCTTGACAGATGATGATTTTCTACGTTTTTTAAATGAGATCGGTACAAAAGATGCTTTGATCGTCAATGTGGTCGATATTTTTGACTTTAATGGTTCAGTGATCCCTGGCTTGCATCGCTTTGTTGGTGACAATCCTGTGCTCCTGGTCGGTAACAAAGTTGATATTTTACCAAAATCACTCAAGCGCTCTAAAATGACACAATGGCTTAGAGAACGGGCCCATGAAGAAGGCTTACGTCCTGTTGATGTGCTATTGACTAGTGCCAAAAAGACCGCAGAAATCCAGGAATTGCTTGAAAAAATCGAATATTATCGGAACGGTCGCGATGTTTATGTGGTCGGCGTGACAAATGTTGGCAAATCGACTTTGATCAATCAAATCATCGAACAAACAGCAGGTGAAAAAGATGTGATCACGACTTCTCGTTTCCCGGGGACCACTTTAGATAAAATCGAGATCCCATTAGATGATGGTCATTTCTTGATCGATACGCCTGGAATCATTCATCGTCACCAAATGGCTCATTATTTAGGAAAAAAGGATTTAAAAATCATTGCGCCACAAAAAGAGATCAAACCTAAAATTTACCAATTGAATGCTGAACAGACGCTATTTTTAGGCGGTTTAGCCCGTTTTGATTTTATTTCTGGGGAGAAAAGTTCATTTGTTGCTTATGTAGCCAATGATGTCTTTATCCATCGGACAAAGTTTCTTACGGCAGATGATTTTTATAAACGTCAGGTGGGGAACTTATTACAGCCACCTAGAGAAAATGAAGTTGCTGATTTTCCTGAATTGACACGTTTCGAATTTTCGATCAAAGAAAAAACGGATATCGTCTTTGCGGGTTTAGGTTGGATCACAGTCACAAAACCAGGTGTGGTGGCCGGTTGGGCTCCTAAGGGTGTGGCTGTCATTCGCAGAAAGGCACTGATTTGAGGTGAGAAAATGCAATTAACAGGTAAACAAAAGAGTTTTTTGAGAAGTCAGGCACATCACCTGCATCCGATTTTTCAAATCGGTAAGGGTGGCTTGAATGAGGCGATGGTCGTACAGATCGCCGAAGCTTTAGAAAAGCGAGAACTTATCAAAGTTTCCTTATTACAAAATACCGATGAAGAGGCTGGAAATGTCGCCAATCGTTTAGAAAAAGCGATTGATTGTGATGTTGTACAGATCATTGGCCGGGTTCTGGTCATCTTTAAAACTTCTTCTAAAGAAAAATATCAAAACCTTTCTAATCAAGTGAAAAATAAATGAGAGGACAAAAGATGAGCAGTAAAACAAACAATGCGGTCAAGACTTTTCCCAAAACTAAATTTGCTTTTTCCGAAAAAAGGCGCCAAGTTGGGATCTTGGGTGGAAATTTTAATCCTGTTCATGTGGCTCATTTGATCATAGCTGATCAGGTCGGTAGCTCTCTGGGTTTAGAAAAAGTTTATTTAATGCCGGAAAATTTACCGCCACATGTCGATGAAAAACCAACGATTTCTGCCGATCATCGGTTGAACATGTTGAATCTAGCCATCAAGGATAATCCCTTATTGGCGGTAGAAACGATCGAATTGCAGCGCTCGGGCAAGAGTTATACTTATGAAACGATGAAATTATTAAAAGAAAAGTATCCTGACACGGATTATTATTTTATCATTGGTGGAGATATGGTAGAATATTTACCAAAGTGGTATCACATCGATGAATTATTGGATCTAGTCCATTTTGTAGGCGTCAAGCGACCTGATTATCCGGTTGTGACACCCTATCCGATCATCTGGGTCGATGTTCCGATGATGGCACTTAGTTCACATCAATTGCGTAAAAAAATGGCGCAAGGGTGCTCTGTTCGTTACTTGATCCCTGATGATGTGATAAACTATATTCAGGAGGAAGGCTTATATTTAGATGGAATATAGCAAACAATTTTTACAAATGGATCGCCAAACTTTGCTAAAAAAAATATCTGAGCAGATGCGGCCTAAGCGCTTTAAGCATGTTTTAGGTGTGGAGCAGGCGGCGCTATCCTTAGCCAAAAAGTATCAAGGTCCAGTAGAAAAAGCGAGTATCGCGGCTCTGACCCATGATTATGCCAAAGAACGGTCTGACGAAGAGTTTGTTGCCATGATCAAAAATAAAAAATTGGATCTAGAGCTTCTGCATTGGGGCAATCCGATTTGGCATGGGGGCGTGGGAGCCTACTTTGTCAAAGATGAATTAGGGATCAATGATCCAGAAATCTTACAAGCGATCACTCTGCATACGACTGGTGCAAAAGACATGACTTTATTGGACAAAATCATTTATGTCGCAGATTATATCGAAGCTGGGCGCGACTTTCCAGGCGTCGATGAAGCCCGAAAGCTTGCTAACGAAAATTTAGATGCGGCAGTTGCTTTTGAAGCTAAACATACTTTAGCTCATCTGATCGAGCAAGATGTGGCAGTTTATCCTAAAAGTTTAGAGACTTATAATTACTGGGTCCCTAAAATGAAAAAATTAGAGGAGGAGAAAGATCATAGATAGTCAACAGATATTAGAAATAGCTGTACGCGCCGCTGATTCAAAGCGCGGAGAAGACATCTTAGCCTTGGATGTACGCAAGGTCTCTTTGATTGCCGATTACTTTTTGATTTGTACAGGAAATAATGAACGTCAGATCCAAGCAATCGTCGATGAAATCATCGAACAAGAGGAAAAGGCAGATGTGAAAATTTCACGAGTAGAAGGAAAGACTGGTGCGAAATGGGTGCTGATTGATTTGAATGATGTGATCGTGCATATTTTTAGCCCTTCTGAACGGAGCTTTTATAATCTTGAAAAATTATGGTCGGATGCACCGATCGTTTCTGTTAATGATTGGATCACTGATTAGATGGCTTACGAAACATTTGCCTTTGTCTATGATGAAGTAATGGATACAAGCTTGTATCAGCGCTGGCTTGATTTTTCCTTGCGTCATTTAGATGATAGAAAGCAGATTTTAGAATTGGCGTGTGGAACAGGTGCCTTGGCGGTCGAATTTGCCCAAAAAAATCTCGATGTCACGGCTTTAGATTTATCAGAAGAAATGTTGATGGTTGCCTCACAAAGAGCTCTGCATGCAGAAGTGGACATCCAATTTGTCGAAGGCGATATGCTTGATTTGACTGATATCGGCGTTTATGAAGCGGTCACTTGCTTTTCAGATTCGATCTGTTATATGGAAGACGCCAAGGCGGTCCAACAAGTTTTTGACGGCGTTTATCATTTGTTACAAGATAAGGGGATATTTATTTTTGATGTGCATTCGCTCTATCAGATCGATGAAGTTTTCCCGGATTTTAGCTATCATTACCAAACGGATGAATTTGCTTTTCTTTGGGAAAGTTATGCTGGGAAAAAGTCCCATAGTATCGAGCATTTTTTGACCTTTTTTGTTGAAGAAGAGGGAAATCTTTTTTCCCGGGTGGATGAGTTGCATCAGGAACGGACCTATCCTCTCGAAACTTATCTAACGATGTTAGAAAATGCTGGTTTTGCTAAGGTAGAAAGTTATGCTGATTTTATGGATGTAAGTCCCAATGAGAAAAGTCGTCGTTGGTTTTTTGTTTGTCATAAGTAGACTGAGAATTTTCTCGGTCTTTTTTTAAATGGGAGGAAAAAATGAAAGCAACCGGGATCATTGCCGAATATAATCCATTTCATAATGGCCATAAATATCATATTCAAAAAGCCCGCGAAATCACCCAGGCTGAAGTGGTGATCGTTGTGATGAGTGGCAATTTTTTGCAAAGAGGAGAACCAGCCATCCTCGATAAATGGCAACGAGCTGCTGAAGCCCTTCAAAATGGGGCTGATCTGGTGGTCGAGCTACCCATTCAATGGTCGCTACAAGCTGCGGATTTTTTTGGTCACGGGGGCGTAAAACTTTTGGCGGCATTGGGGTGTGAGAGTATTTGTTTTGGGACAGACACAGTAGATCCAATCGATTATGAAAAGTTGGGCCAAACTTTGATCCAAAGTAAGGCGGAACTAGAGGCTGCCTTTTTCCACCTGGATGATCCCAAGTTGACTTATGCGCAAAAAATGGCGCTCGTGCTTAATCAAGTGCTACCTGAGTTCGCGATTTCAGCTGACCAACCGAATCATCTTTTAGGCTTAAGTTATGCCAAAGCCAATGCTAATTTGGCAACCCCTTTAAAGCTCTATTCAGTAAAACGCAAGGGAGCGAGTCACCATGATGACTCCCTCAACGCTCAAATTGCTAGTGCGACGGCGATCCGTCAGGCCGTGAGAAATGGCCACACGGTCGATCAGGTGGTGCCTATGCAAACCGCTAGTGATTTACAAAGGAGAGCGATTTCTTGGGATGATTATTGGATCTATTTGAAATATAAAATTCAATCGAGTTCCCTTGCAGAGCTAAGTCAGATTTATCAAATGTCTGAGGGACTGGAATTTCGGTTGAAAAAACAAGTCAATGAAGCGAAAAATATGGCTGATTTTATAGAGAGGATCAAGTCAAAGCGTTATAGTCGGACAAAGATCCAACGACTATTGTGTTATGTTCTGCTAGCAATCAAAGAAACAGAGATGCAAGCGGCCTGGACAGATAACGCACTGCACATTTTGGGCTTCACCCCCACGGGACAAAGCTATATGAATGAACAAAAAAAATCATTTACGTTACCAGTTTTTTCTAAAATCGGCAAGAAAGAAGCCGAGCGCTTTCCATTGATGGTCAAGACAGACCGAATCTATCAACTGGGTGATCCACAAATAGAAGAGCAAAGTTTTGGTAGATATCCTTTAAAAGTTCAAAACGAAAAATAAAAGGCTTCACAGAAAGCTATTTGCAAAGTATAATGGGAAAGGATCTTTTCCAATTCTCATAAAAAAAGAAATAATCAGAAAGTGAAGTGAAATTATGGGTCGTAAGTGGGCAAATATTGTGGCAAAAAAGACTGCTAAAGACGCGAATAATAGTAAAATTTATGCCAAATTCGGGATCGAAATTTATGCGGCAGCGAAATCAGGTGAGCCTGACCCTCACTCTAACCAAAAATTGAAATTTGCGATCGATCGGGCCAAAACTTATGATGTACCAAGACACATCATTGATCGGGCAATCGAAAAAGCGAAGGGAGCCTCAGATGAACAATACTCAGAGTTGCGTTATGAAGGCTTTGGTCCCAGTGGGTCGATGGTGATCGTGGATACACTGACCAACAACGTTAATCGTACGGCTGGTGATGTTCGGGCTGCTTTTAGTAAAAATGGCGGCAATATGGGGGTCACCGGTTCTGCGACCTACATGTTTGACAATACAGCTTTATTTAGCTTTGAAGGCGGTGATGCTGATGAGCTTTTGGAATATTTGATCGATCGAGATATCGATGTTCGTGATATTGAAAGCGAAGATGGCTATACGACCATTTATGGAGAAGCAGAAGATTTTCACGTTATTCAGGAAGCTTTGAAAGAAAAAGATATCGAAAAATTTGCTATTGCTGAAATTCAAATGATCCCTCAAAATGAGATCGATCTGAGTTCCGATGACTTGGAACAATTTCAAAAAATGATCGGTGTTTTAGATGATTTAGAAGATGTTCAAGCCATTTATCATAACGTAGCCAACGCTTAAGGCTAATAGTTATACCAACTAGACCTCTGTTTAGTTGGTATTTTTTTCTAAGTTATGATTTTATGAGGAAACTGCAGGGATTTATGCTATAATTTAATAGAGTGCTTTTTGAGTTATCTTAGAACATAAGGTGGTGGAAATCATTGGAAGAAAAAGTCAATTTGCAACCTTTTGATCGCATCTTGAGTGGCTTTGAGAAACTCTCAGAAGTTTCGCTTTCTATCTCAGATTGTTCAGAACTTTGTCGCAAATATCAGTCGTTCGGTGTTGAAGGCTATCTCTTGGGAGATTATTCTGGACTTAGTTATTTAAATCGTTATTTAGGTTGTGCTGTAGATCGGGCCCCTTTATTGATGTATAAAGAAAAATACTTGATTCCTATGGTTTTTCGCTCCTCTCCGGAATCTTGGGAGCTCTTTAACGATCAGACACGACTGCCAAGTTTTTTTTATCTTCTGGACTGGTTATTAGCGAATCGACCAGAAAAAGCTATTATTGATTATGAGAAGATAGGGATGAAAGATATGGGGGGGCAAAGAAAAGTTATTGATAGTGCCTATATCAGCTTTCGCTTATCAGAAATCGTGGATGGTGCTGGCTTTCCGATCAGTCAAATGACGAACATGGCAGAATTTTCATTTTGGAATCGTACGAATCGTTTGATAGATAATGGTCAAATAGGCCGTCATAGTAAATCATTTGATCCTGATGATAAACAGCAAGTGTCTGAATTACAATTGATTTTGAAAATAGTTCAATTAAAATATCCTGAAACGATTTTATTTATTTAAAAACGACCGATAGAAGACTATCGGTCGTTTTTCAGTTAGGGCTCAATCGAAAGATAACTACTTGTCGCAATTTTTGCTTCTAAGGGGCAAGTTTCCTGTGAGAGAAGAGTCAGCTCATGCATGGCACGTGTGGTCATCGTATAAAGGATAAGTTGGTCTTTATCACTAGCAAAATTACTGCCAACATTCCAAGCAAATACCCGGTCAAATTCCAGTCCTTTGGCTAAAAAGGCTGGTATGATCAAGATCGTGCGTTTCAGGAAAGCTTCTTCGGAAACAATCAGTTGGACATTGCTCCGTGTCTTGTCATCCAGTTTTTCGTATAGGTTTTCGCATTCTTTCGTGGTTTTTGCGATAATAGCTGTACGAAAGCGGTGGTCATTTTGAAGGGTAACTAATTGCTTTACTAACCAAGCCAAACTTTGATCTTGGTTAGTAAAATGGACCCATGCAGGTAATTTTCCTTGTCTAGCCGTCGTTGTTATCATGTCAGACCTTGTCAATAATTGATTAGAAAAATCTGTGATTTCTTTGGTGGAACGATAGCTTGTTGTTAATTTGTAATGGGTTACTGAATCAGTAGGAAATAGTTCGTCCAAGTGATTCACGATCGTTTCATTGTCAAAAACTTTTTGATTTAGATCCCCACAAAGAGTAAAACTAGCGTTTGGATATAGTTTTCTTAATAAAGCGACTTGTGCCGGTGGGAAATCTTGCATTTCGTCGATAAAAATAAAACGTGCTTTTTCTGTCACGTAAACAGGATAGAGCTGTTTCATCAAGAGAAAATACAGCAACGCATCGGGTTGTGTCAATTCGCGGTTTTTAAAGTCCATTTGAACTTTTTTGAGCGAATCTTGCCACTCCTTAACTGAAAGCCGGGCGTGACTTAAGCATTCATTAGGAATTTGACTTAAAAAATGGACATACTGTTTGGGTAAGTTGATAAATTGATAAGCAGCGACGCCACGAGAAAGGAAATGAAATTTTTTATGAGCGATCTGCTTGCGGAATTTCCGCAATAGTTGGCGTTCTTTTTCTTCTGTATACTCTAAATTCGGATCGTTTTGGAAAGCTTGCTCTAGTTTTTCTTCCGCAGCTTTTTTCACCCAGTCTTTTTTAGCCTCATCTTTTTCTAAGCCAGCAATTTTTTTAAATACTTTTTCCTGTAGGAGTTGCGTCCGTTGATAAACTGGTAAAAGTTGATTGGTCTCTTGATACCACTGGCGTAAGTTTTCTTTTTTGATATAGCATTGTCCTTTGATTTTCAAGTCTCTAAATAAGGGCCCATGTTGCGCTATTTTTTTGCCATAGGCTGTGATCTCATCGATCAGTTCAGTACCACTTTTCAATCGTTCGATCTTATCTTCATCATTGGCTAAAAAAGCTTCTTCTTGTTGGTCTCTTTGAATGATCTTAAATTGAGGTAGCAAGCGATTCAAAAAAGATCGAAAGGTTTGGGTAGGCACTTCACTTTCGCCCAGAGAAGGCAGGACGCGGGCGATATAATCCGAAAATAAGTGATTTGGCGAGAATAAAAGCAGCTCTTTTTCATTTAACCATTGGCGGTGATGATAAAGCAAATAAGCGATCCGCTGTAAGAGCGCAGAGGTCTTACCAGAACCAGCAATGCCTTCGATCAACAGATACTTACTATGGGTATCACGAATGATTTGATTTTGAGCTTTTTGGATCGTCGAAACAATATTTTTCATCTGTGCCGATGACGCCTCATCTAAGATATCAAGTAGAAATTCATCATTGATCATTTCCGAAGTGTCGACCAAAGACAGTAATTGACCCTCTTGGATCTTGAATTGCCGTTTCAATAGTAGATCAACAGTAAAACGATCGGTTTTTGTTTCATAATAAGCAGTGCCTAATTCGCCTTCATAATAAAGATTGGCGATCGGCGCGCGCCAATCGATCACGATAGGTGAGTCGTGAGAATCTCTTAAAGAGGCGATCCCCAGATATAAAGTTTCTTTAGGTTCAATCCCTTCTTTAAAATCGATGCGGGCAAAATAGGGCGTATCAGCCATTGTTTTTAATGTTCTGATTCGTTTTTCTTGAGATTCTGCTGTCTGATAGCGCAGAACAAGTTCTTGCTCATGTTGTTGATAATCGATCACCGACTCATAAAAAGATTCATCTGAGCCAATCTTGATTTTTTGATCAGTGATTTCTTTTAATTGTTCTTGAAACGAGGCGTTGTTGCTATCTCTTTGTTTTTGCAGTATTTCTTGTTCGTTTTGGATGATATCAAGAGTTTTAGTCAAATGCTTTTTTTCTAACTCTCGTTCGTTCATTTTTATAGCCTCCTTGCAAAATGGCGCCATAAAATTATACCACATAAAAAGGGGCAAAGGAAAGAAATGAGAAAAGAAAAGACAAGTTGGATTAGAAAGTGTTACAATTAACAGTCGATTTGAAAGATCGCTACACTACGAGATAGTCTTGCTTAAGACTTCTGTGGAACCGTCGTGAGCCTAAATTTTCACGGCTTTCAAGCTTTAACCACTAAAGTCGTCACTGAGAGTACTTACTTGCTACGCTCACTTGACAATCTAGAGTGCTCCAAGTATTGCAAAGAAAGGGCATATGACGGTATCAAGTAACCTAAGTATTGGAAAGAAAGGACATAAGCCAGCGTGAGATGATCCAAGTATTAAAAAGAAAGGACATATGGTCACTAAATTATTGGGTCAAGGACCGCTATGAATGATTTGGAATCACGACGATTGGATCGTCTAGCAAGATAGAATAGATGATGAAAAGTAGCTACTTGATATAAAAAATAGCCACTTTAATGTATGGTCTGTCCCATAGCAGACACATTCGTGTAGGGTAGCGTTCGTCTAAAGTCGGCCGTGAATTGTTACTACTTTTTAATACTAGCCGCTATTTTGAAAGTCATATTTTTCAAATTCTAGTTTAAGTGGCTATTCAAGATGAAATGAGATAGTCTTTTTATGGTAGACTAAGAAAAAAGGAGGTTTTTCTTTTGCGAACTGAAGCTGAAATGTATACCCTTATTTTAAAAGTGGCAAAAAGTCTAACTCAGGTTAAAGCAGTCGCTTTGTCGGGGTCGCGCGTCAATCCGGATGTGCCGAAAGATTGTTTTCAAGATTATGATATTGTCTATGTGGTCGATGACAAAGAATCACTACTTAAGGATCGTAAGTGGCTAGAGGCTTTTGGTGAGCGCCTGATCATGCAGACACCTGAAGAAATGACCTTATTTCCCGCTGAACTAGGGGAACGCTTCACTTTTTTGATGCTATTCAAAGATGGCAATCGTATCGATCTGACAATATGTCCGATTTCGGCCATCGCGACTTGGTTAAAAGATGAGCCTATGGTCCAGGTACTATATGATTCTATGCATTTATTGAAGCAAGTAGAGCCGATCACAAAAGCTGCCTTTCAAACCGAAATGCCGACAGAAGCTGAATTTAAGGATTGTTGCACTGAATTTTGGTGGGTCTCTACCTATGTCGTTAAAGGTCTATGTCGCAAAGAGCTGACTTATGCGAGTGATCATTTGTATGAAAATTGTCAAAAGGAATTATTGCGCTTGTTAAGATGGCAGGTCGTAAATAGGCTCGGCCCAAAAAGTATCGGCAAAAATGATAAGTATCTATTTAAATATTTACCGGCAGAAGCGGTTCGTTTTGCCAAATTGCGAGATTTTACATCGGTTACTGCTTGTTGGCAAGCTTTGCTAGAAACTCAAAAATATTTTCATGAACAGGCCATGAATTTTTCAAAAGAAACGGGTTTTTATTATGACAAAGATACGGCAATAGCTGTCCAAAATTATACGAAACTTCATGAAAAAAATGCTAATTATTAAAAAAAGATTCAATTGTAGGGATTATCTCTAGACGAACCACGCTCTCTAATTTATACTAGATGAGAATGTGAAAATTTCCATGAAAAAGTTAGGAGAAGGATCTATGTGTGGAATCACCGGTTTTGTAACTAATAAGTATACCAATGATGAAAAAGATAAAATCGTAAACAAAATGATGGATCGAATCGTCCATCGCGGACCAGATAGCTTAGGCAAATTTATCGATCAAGGAGTGGCCTTAGGTTTTCGTCGTTTGAGTATCATCGATTTACAGGGTGGCGATCAACCTATATTTAATGAAGATGATAACAAAGCCATCATTTTTAATGGCGAAATATATAATTTTCAAGAGTTAAGAGAAGATCTACAAACCAAAGGCCATGTTTTTTCGACAAGGGCCGATACGGAAGTAATCTTGCACGGCTATGAAGAATATGGGGCCGATATCGTTAAAAAGTTGCGGGGCATGTTTTCTTTTGCGATTTGGGATCGTGAGAAGCAAGAATTATTTGGGGCGCGGGACCATTTTGGCATCAAGCCTTTTTATTACTATCAAGGGAATGATTGTTTTCTTTTTGGATCTGAAATCAAGAGCTTTTTGGATCATCCTGCCTTTGTCAAGGAAGTCAATTCACGTGCGCTCAAACCATATATGACTTTTCAATATCCGGCAACAGACGAAACGTTCTTTAAAAATGTGTTTCGTGTACCTGAAGGCCATTATTTTTATGTCAGAGACGGCCAAGCTGAATTCACTCAATATTGGGATGCGGACCTTAGAGAAGAAGATATGACAGAAGCTGAAGCTATCGACCAAATCGATAATGCCGTACAAGAATCGGTGAATGCACATTTGATCAGTGATGTGAAATTGGGAACTTTTTTGTCCAGTGGTGTCGATTCAAGCTTAGTCACAGCAATCAGTCGGCCCAATTATACCTTTTCGATTGGCTTTGGCGACAAGACTTATAATGAGTCCCATGAAGCCAAGAAGTTGACAGATCGACTAGGGTTGCGCAATTTTTCCAAAACGGTAACAAGCGAGGAAGCTTTCTATGCTTTTCCTGAAATTCAATATCATCTAGATGAGCCTTCATCCAATGCGTCTTGTGTGCCACTTTATTTTTTGGCCCAGTTGGCTAGTGAGCAAGTGAAAGTTGTTTTATCAGGTGAAGGAGCGGATGAGCTATTTGCTGGTTATACGAATTACGGCTTTGAAACACGATCTAAAGCAGTGCGTGTTTTTGCGCAAGGATTAAAAAAATTACCAAAGAAATCACGTTATCATTTAGCGCATAGCTTTAAAAAAATGCCAAATTTCCATGGTCGCTTACATTTATATGAATCTTTGGCGCCAGCGGAAGAATTTTTCATCGGTCAAGCTTTTGTTTTTGGGGAAGAAGAAGCAAAAGGTTATCTAAAACCAGCTTATCAGAAAAGTGAAAGTGTACGCGAAATCGTGCAAAAACAATATCAAAAAGTGCCTGATCTACCCGAAGTCAAGAAAATGCAATATTTAGATATCCATCAATGGATGCCCAAAGATATTTTGTTAAAGGCGGATAAGATGACTATGGCGCATTCCTTAGAGGCTCGGACACCGCTTTTGGACGTTCGGTTGATGGAAACAGCGGAAAAGATTCCCGTCAAATATTTGCTCAATTCTAAAAACACCAAGTATGCTTTTCGTAAGGCAGCCAATCGTCACTTGCCAGATGAATGGGCCGATCGTGAAAAATTAGGCTTCCCAGTACCAATCAAGGATTGGTTACATGAAGAAAAATTCTATAAAGAAGTCCGCTCTGTTTTTGAAGCTGATTTTGTCTCGCAATTTTTTGATCAAGCGAAGATTTTAGAGCTATTGGACAAAAATTTCCGTCAAGAGGTGGATGGACGTCGTAAAATCTGGACAATCTATGCCTTTTTAGTCTGGTACAAGGTTTATTTTGTAGATGAAATAAAACCTGAACCAGTCAAGAATCAAGCTTTGTGATATACTAGAGCTAAATACGGAAGATCAATAGACATCAAAGTGAGAAAGAATGTGGTTTTAAAGTGAATGTCAAATTGAATGAACGATTTTTACCGATATTATTAGGAAGTGACATCAATGTCTATGGGATGGCACGTTCTTTTCATGAAGCATATGGCATCACATCTGAGGCTCACAGTGCGGGTTTTTTGTCAGCAACTAAGTATAGTAAGATCGTTAATGTCCATGCTCATGAAGAGTTTGATGAACCAGAGGGATTTATTAAAGCCATGCGACAACTAAAAGAGCAGTATAAAGACGATCCGCGACAATTGATATTGGTTCCTTGTGGCGATACTTATACGGAAATGGTCGCACGCTACAAAGCAGAATTGATGCCTCGTTTTGTCTGTCCAACAGTCGATTATGATTTGCAACAGATCCTTTCTAACAAAGTATTGTTTTACGAAACTTGCGAAAAATATGAATTACCTTATCCTCAAACGATGATCATCACTAAAACAGAATTTGAAAAAAAACAAGCAATCGAACTTCCTTTCGACTTACCGGTTGCTTTAAAACCGGCGAATAGTGTTGAATATTTAGATATTCAGTTTGAAGGTCGGAAGAAAGCTTTTATCCTTTATTCGGTCGCAGAAGTAAATGACGTTTTGAAAAAAATTTATCAGGCTGGATATACGTCAGAAATGATTTGTCAAAACTTTATTCCCGGTGATGATTCGCGCATGCGCGTCCTAAATGCTTATGTCGATCGCAATCATAAAGTACGCATGATGTGCTTGGGACATCCTTTACTGGAAGATCCAACACCACAATCGGTCGGAAATTATGTGGCAATCATGCCTGATTATAATGAAAAGATCTATGACCAGATCAAGCAGTTTTTAGAAACGATCCACTATACCGGTTTTGCTAATTTTGATATGAAATATGATGAACGTGATGGCGAGTATAAATTGTTTGAAATCAATCTTCGTCAGGGACGTAGCAGTTTTTATGTTACTTTAGGTGGTTATAATCTAGCTAAATTTTTAGTGGATGATTATGTTTTAGAAACACCTTTTAAAGAAACGGTTTATGGGAAAGCCAATAAGTTATGGATCGGTGTGCCTAAAGGTATTTTAAAAAAATACATCGTCGCAGGCTCTGATAAAGATAAAGCACTGACATTTATCAGTGAAGGAAAATATGGCACAACGATCAATTACAAAAAAGACATGGGCTTCAAACGCTTTTTGTTGGTGAAACATATGTTTTATACTTATTACGACCGGTACAAGACTTATTTTAAACAGAAATGAGTGAAGCTCATGAAAGATTTTTTCGTTATTTTAGGTGGCATGGGAACAATGGCCAGTGAAAGCTTTGTTCATGTCTTGAATAAACGGACAGTGATCCATCGTGACCAAGATTTTTTGAACTATCTATTGGTCAATCATGCCACGGTGCCGGATCGAACTGCTTTTATTTTGGGAGAGTCAACAGAAGATCCACGCCAAGCGCTAATAGAAGATATAAAACAATATACGCCCTTGGCCCCTGCTTTTTTTGTGGTGACTTGTAATACAGCTCATTATTTTTATGACGAATTAGCCGCAGCGACTCCGATCCCGGTTTTGCATATGCCACGCTTGACGGTCCAAAAAATCAGCGCGAGCTATGCTGACCAAAAGATCCGTGTCGGTTTATTGGCCACGACCGGAACGATCCAGTCCGGAGTCTATTGCCAGGAATTAGATCAGTATGACAAAATCGAAACAGTTTTACCGTCCCAACCATGGCAAGAACAAATCATGTCACTGATTTATCGTGATATCAAAGAACATAATTATTTGAATCATGAGTTATATATCCAGATCTTAACCCATATGATTTATGACCAACAATGTGATATTTGTCTATTGGGCTGTACTGAATTATCTTTGATGCAAGAAAATAGTGCTGAGCATGGTTTTTCAGTCATTGATGCCCAGTCTGTCCTCGTGGATGAAACGCTACGTTTGGGCTTGGAATCTCAAAAAAACAAATAAGAAAGACACTCAACTCCTGGACGTACACGAGATTGGGTGTCTTTAACACAATAACAGTCAAAAGGAGTAGAAAATGTATCACATCAAAAAAATGTCTCAAGATTCAGCAGAAGCGATTGCTCAACAGTGGCAGTATCCTGGTGAGTATGCCTTTTACGATATGACTGCCGATCCAGAAGATTATAAAGAGTTAGTCACTTCCGAATTGAGACAAGAAAATTATTTTGAGGTTTTAGAAAAAGGTCAATTGATTGGTTTCTTTTGTATCGACTTACAAGAAGAACAAACGTGTGAATTTGGGCTAGGTCTACGACCAGATTTGACCGGGAAAGGCTTCGGCAAAGTATTTTTAGCTGAAATCTTGCAATTCATACAAGAACAATATGGCATACGAAACTTTAAGTTAGCTGTGGCTACCTTTAATCAGCGTGCCATCAGGCTCTACGAACAGACTGGGTTTCGTTCGTTGGAAATTTACCAACAGGCGACAAACGGAGGACATTATGAATTTTTAAGGATGGAAAAGAATATTTAAACATTGGAAAATGGCTATTTTCTATTCAAAATAGCCGTTTCCTTTTTGCTCATAAAGGATTTTTAACTGTTCGATGGTTGTCCGTTTGATAGAAAGTTTGGGCAAGTTGTTTAAAGAAAAATACTCACAGCGTGTCGTCTCGCTATTTTCTACAAAATAACCACTTAAAACTTCACATTCAAAGACCAGCTTATAATATTGAAAAGTTTGCGGAATATCTTTACGTAAATCGGTGTCAAATACAGCCTTTAATTGTCGAGCTTTTACAGTCAGTCCGGTTTCTTCTCGGACTTCCCTTTCAACATTCGCACTAGGTGCATAGCCAACATCTGCATAGCCACCGGGTAAGGACCATTCTTTGGTTTTTCGGTCTTCCACTAACAGAACTTGATCATTTCTAAAGATCCAGGCTCTGACATCGACCTTTGGGGTTTGGTAGCCGATTTCGTGAGAAAAAAGATCAGTAATAGGCTCAGTAGGCTCGTTGCCGAGTTCGTAAAGAAGTTGTAAAGAAATTTCACGCAGCTCTTCGTAGCGTTCTTTATCAAAAATATCTTGACCGTATTGTAGGCCTGCTTGAGAAATTGCAAAGAGCCTCTTGTAGGTTGCTAAATAGTCCATTTAATTTCCTCTTTTCCAATGATTGTCCTTATTTTAGCATCAATGGTAAAATAAAGAAAATGGAGGGAGAAGAAATGGGAGAATTACAAATCAAACGAGCCTACGTTACTTTTGAAAAAACGGATGGCAAACGAATCTTAGTCGATCGTATGTGGCCTAGAGGGATCAAAAAAGAAAAGTTAGCACTCGATCTATGGGAAAAAGAGATCGCACCGACAAATGAACTTCGTAAAGAATTTGGCCATGATCCCCAAAAATTTGCCTGGTTCAAGAAAAATTATCAGAAAGAATTAGATCAAAATGAACGGACTGAGAAGCTCAAGACTCAAATCGACAAATGGCTGGCAGAAGGCAATGTCACTTTGATTTATGGAGCGAAAGATGAAGTGCATAATCAGGCTGTGGTATTAAAAGAATATCTATTGAAAAAATAGCCAAGCAGGAAAGTTCATCGTACGAAACCAGTAGTCTATCACAAAAATGCGTTAGGATGCCGCCGATAGTAAAGCTATAGAAGTAGCTACAATTCACAGCCTAACTTGAGCACTACACTTTAGCTGTGTGTCTGCTAGAGTCTTGCGTGGGATCGACCTGAGCCATGGTTTCAGGTCTGCCAAGCTTCATGACTAAATGTTAAAGCGTACCAAATAGGTATTCTCACTTGGCAATTTATTGACTAGTGAGAGTTTGAAGCTTGAAAGTTGTGAGACTTTAGGTTCACAACGGTTCCATGAGTCTCGCGCAAGACTAACTCGTAGTGTAGCGATCTTTCAAATAGGCCGTGAATTGTAACCAGAAGTAACTAAAGTTTGAAAATTTTCAGGTTTTCTACTTGCAATCTCAAAGAAAAAGTGGTTAAATAAAGTCATAATTGATTGATGAAAAAGACAACCAATCAAGGTAACTTTCATAAGAGAGGAAAAGCTAGGCTGAAACTTTTCTAAAAGAATGCTTTGATATGGACCACTTTTGAGACCTTTGTGAAACAGAGGCGGTCGTACCGTTATCACGTTTGAGAAACACGATTTGTGTTTGAATTTTAGGTGGAACCACGTCTATTCGTCCTAGTATCTAGTATTGATACTAGGCCTTTTTTGTATACATGGTTTTTCATCGATCGAAAGTAGAGGAGGAAACAACATGATAAACATTACTTTTCCAGATGGTGCCCAAAAAGAATTTGAGGCTGGTATCACAAGTAAAGAAATTGCTGAAAGTATATCCAAAAGTTTGTCAAAAAAAGCGTTAGCCGGAAAATTTAATGGTGATTTGATCGACCTAGATCGTCCGATCGCATCAGATGGAAGGATCGAAATCGTGACACCTGATCATGAAGATGCCTTAGCCTTATTGCGTCATTCTGCTAGTCACCTAATGGCACAAGCTTTACGACGCTTGTATCCACACATTCATTTAGGGGTAGGTCCTGCTATCGACAGTGGTTTTTACTATGACACAGATAATGGCGAAAATCCTGTGGCAGCTGAAGATCTGCCAGCAATCGAAGCTGAAATGATGCAGATCGTCAAAGAAAATATTCCGATCGTTCGTAAAGAATTGACGAAAGATCAAGCTTTGGAATTATTTGCGAATGATCCTTATAAAGTCGAATTGATCAACGATTTACCTGCTGCTGAAAAGATCACAGCTTATGAGCAAGGTGATTTTGTTGATTTGTGCCGTGGGCCTCATGTGCCGTCAACAGGTCGGATCCAAGTCTTTAAATTACTTTCTGTTGCCGGGGCTTATTGGCGTGGTGATTCTAACAATCACATGATGCAACGGATTTACGGAACCGCCTTTTTTGATAAAAAAGATTTGAAAGAATTCATTAAACAAAGAGAAGAAGCTAAGGAACGTGATCATCGTAAGATAGGTAAAGAGTTAGGCCTATTTATGCTAAATCCAGAAGTCGGAGCGGGCTTACCTTTCTGGTTACCAAAAGGAGCTACGATCCGTCGGGTGATCGAACGCTACATCGTGGATAAAGAAGTGAGCCTAGGTTATCAACATGTTTATACACCAATCATGGCCAATGTTGACTTTTATAAACGCTCGGGACACTGGGATCATTACCATGATGATATGTTCCCACCGATGGATATGGGTGATGGTGAAATGCTAGTATTACGTCCGATGAATTGCCCACATCATATGATGGTTTACAAAAATGAGATCCATTCTTATCGTGAATTGCCGATCCGGATCGCTGAACTCGGTCAAATGCACCGTTACGAAAAATCAGGCGCCTTATCTGGTTTACAACGAGTCCGTGAAATGACACTAAATGACGGGCATACCTTTGTTCGCCCTGATCAAATCAAAGACGAATTCAAGCGCACTTTGGATTTAATGACGTCTGTTTATGCAGACTTTAATATTACGGATTATCGTTTCCGTTTGAGCTATCGCGATCCTGAAAATACAACCAAATATTTCCCGGATGATGCGATGTGGGAACATGCTCAAAAAGTCTTGAAAGAAGCTATGGATGAACTTGGCCTTGAGTATTTTGAAGCGGAAGGCGAAGCTGCCTTTTATGGACCGAAGCTAGATGTCCAAGTGAAAACGGCTCTAGGCATGGAAGAAACTTTGTCTACGATCCAATTAGACTTCTTGTTACCAGAACGTTTCGATTTGACTTATGTCGGCGAAGACGGTGAAAATACGCACCGCCCAGTCGTTATTCACCGTGGGATCGTATCGACCATGGAACGTTTTGTAGCTTACTTGACGGAGGTTTACAAAGGAGCTTTCCCGACTTGGCTAGCACCGATCCAAGCCACGATCATTCCAGTTTCTGTCGATTTACATGGCGATTACGCTTATGAGATCAAGGAACGTCTCCAAGAAAAAGGATTACGTGTTGAAGTTGACGATCGTAATGAAAAGATGGGGTATAAGATTCGCGATTCACAAACGCAAAAAATCCCTTATCAAGTTGTTGTTGGTGACAAGGAATTAAATGATGGCACTGTGAATGTTCGCCGTTATGGCAGTAAAGAGACGGAAAGTGAAGCCTTAGATATCTTTATCGATGCCATGGCCAGCGATGTTAGCTCCTACAGTCGGTAAAATTTGGAACAGGAATGATTCAGCCCTTTATTTTTGAGGGCTGGATTTATTTTCTCTAGGAGGACAAAAAATGAATACAAACTATTTAGGCAAACATCGTTCTGTATTGGCTGTCATTTTACTTGGTTGGGTGACTTTTGGCATTTATCCCTTATATTGGATGTATCAAGTGACCAAAGAGCTGTCTGCTTATACGGGTTCTTACATGCTTAGTCCGGGACGCTCGGTATTTTTTACAATCATTACGTTTGGTTTGTACAGTTTTTTATGGTGGTATAAAATGAACATTCTATTGATGGATGCACAATATGAAATGGGGTATTCGATCGTTCATGATAATAAATTTTTGCTTATTCTGTTAGCTTTGTTTGGTCTCCAATGGGTAGATCGTGCCATTTTACAAACGGAATTAAATGAGCTTTGGCAAAAAAACATTGTAGCAGAAAAACAAGCATCAACATTTGAGGACAGTGACGATGAGTGGACGGATTTCTAGTAAAAATCGATCTAGTCAGAAGGCAAGTAAAAATCGATCTAGTCAGAAGGCTTGAGTTTATATAAAATTTGTGCTATATTAAATAAGTGATGATACTTGAGGTGAGTGAGGGCAGTTTTTTCCCTCACTCTTTTTATGGCAAGAATCAATTAAAAAGGGAGGCGATACTATTTGAGTAATGTTATAGATGTTGTCACAGAAATCGTGACACCTTTTTTAGAAGAACATGATTTTGAATTAGTAGAGATCGAATTTGTAAAGGAAGGGAAAAGTCAGTTTTTACGAGTTTATATCGATAAAAAAGATAGCATCGACATCGATGAGTGTGTGTTAGTAAGTGAATACTTAAGTGAAAAATTAGATGCGCTCGATCCCGATCCCATACCCGAGGCTTATTTCCTCGAAGTTTCTTCTCCGGGGGCTGAACGGCCCTTAAAAAAAGAAGCGGATTTTAAAAGGGCAGTGAATAAATATATCCACCTCTCTTTTTATCAAGCAGTAAATGGAGCGAAACAAATGGAGGGAACTTTAAAATCATTTGACAAAGAGACACTTACTCTGATTGTTCGCTTCAAAACGAGAGAAAAGGAAATCACGATCAAACGTACGAATATTGCCAAAGCACGTTTAGCGATCCAATTTTAAAAAACGGAGGAAACAAAGAAAATGAGTAAAGAAATGTTGGACGCCTTAGATGCTCTAGAAGCAGAAAAAGGAGTTTCAAAAGAAATCGTGATCGATGCCTTAGAAGCGGCATTGATTTCAGCGTACAAACGTCATTATGGTCAAGCTCAGAATGTAGAAGTGGTTTTTGATCAAAAAAAAGGTGATATTCATGTTTATGCTGTGAAAGAAGTAACTGAAGAAGTCATGGATTCACAGTTAGAAGTTTCATTAAAAGATGCAGTGGCCATCAATCCTGCTTATGAGATCGGCGACCAGATCCGTTTTGAAGTCACGCCAAAAGACTTTGGTCGGATCGCTGCACAAACTGCCAAACAGGTCATCTTACAACGAGTGCGAGAAGCTGAACGTGGCATCATCTATGAAGAATTCAGTGCTTATGAAAATGAGATCATGCAAGGTGTCGTGGAACGACAAGACAACCGTTATATTTATGTCAACTTGGGTAAGATCGAAGCCGTCTTGTCCAAGCAAGACCAAATGGCCAATGAACATTTTCAACCACATGATCGGATAAAAGTGTATGTCTCACGTGTTGAAAATACCTCAAAAGGACCACAAGTTTTTGTAAGTCGTAGTCATCCAGATTTGTTGCGACGTTTATTTGAACAAGAAGTTCCAGAAGTTTACGATGGTACCGTTGAAATCGTAAGTATCGCCAGAGAAGCTGGGGATCGTTCTAAAATCGCCGTGCGCTCCAATGATCCAGATGTCGATCCAGTAGGGACTTGTGTCGGGCCTAAAGGACAACGGGTCCAAACGTTAGTCAATGAATTAAAAGGGGAAAATATGGATATCGTGGAATGGAATGAAGATCCAGCGGTTTTTATTGCCAATGCCTTAAATCCAGCAGAAGTCAGTGATGTCTTGTTCGATTTAGAGAATCCCAAAGCCTGTATCGTTGTCGTACCAGATCACCAGTTGTCGTTGGCCATTGGGAAACGGGGTCAAAATGCACGTTTGGCGGCAAAACTAACGGGCCATAAGATCGATATCAAGCCAGAATCGGAAATGAAAGAATTTTACGAAGAATTAGATGCCGCAGATGAATTGGAAGATGTTGAAAGTGATATTGAAAACGATGCTGATGATAACGCAGAAGATGAAAATGATATCGATGTAATGAAAGACTTGGATACAAATGATGAAGAATAATTAGTAACTGCATTTTTTATGTGGGAGGGATTCAAGTGAAGAAAAGAAAAATTCCTTTAAGAAAATCAGTCGTTTCAGGCGAAATGTTGCCTAAAAAAGAATTATTGCGGATCACTCGCTCTAAGGAGGGCGCTGTTTCGATCGACCCAACTGGGAAATTACCAGGTCGAGGGGCCTATATTGCTATGGACCCAGATGAAGCTCAAAAAGCTTGGGATGAAAAAATCTTGGATCGTGTTTTAGAGACGCATTTATCAGATGACTTTTATCAAGAATTGCTTGATTATGTAACGCATCAAAAAGCGCGTCGGGAGTTATTTGGTCATGAATAGACAAAAGGCTTTGAACCTGTTAGGAATGGCAATGCGAGCTGGGAAACTCGTGTCTGGTGAAGAGTTGACAGTAAAAGCCATCCAGTCAAAAAAAGTAAAACTGGTCTTACTTGCTAGTGATGCAGGTAAAAACACCAGTAAAAAAGTAAATAATAAAACTTCTTTTTACCAAATTCCTTGCTTAGATACGTTCAACTCTGAAGAATTGAGTCGTGCTATTGGGAAACCACGAATGGTTATCGGTCTTACTGATAGTGGATTTGCTAAGAAAGTAGAGGAATTAATAATGAGTTAGGAAGGTGATCTAATGGGGAAAAAGAGAATTTATGAACTTGCAAAAGAAATGAATAAACCTAGTAAAGATTTGGTGGATAAAGCGCAGTCGATGGGAATGGATGTGAAAAATCATATGGGAGCTCTTTCTGAAAATGATGAAAAAAAACTACGTGATTCTTTTACAAAAGCCGCATCTGTACAGAAGCCTAAGACCACAAATCAAGGAGGACAAGCTCCTAAAAAGAAAAAATATCAAACCCAGCGAAATAATCCTAACTTCCAAAACAGAAACCAGACCAATCGTTCAACAGAAGGTGGAAATCGCAAGCAAAATCAAAATCGTAAAAAAGATGTAGAGAGGAATAAGCCTATCAAAAAGCAAAGCAATCAGACAGTCACAAATCAAGAGGTCACAAAACCGACTACTTCACAAAAAAGACCTGTCAATACAGCAGTGCCAGCAAAACCTAAACAGGCTGAAAAAGGAGCGGCGACAAAGAATCAAGAAAAATCAAGAAAGCAAAATACAGGTTCTGAAGTTAAAAAATCGCAATCGGTACAAGCCAAACGAAAAGTGACTCAAAATCGTCCAGATGCTTCCATTCATAAAGAGGCAAAAAGACCTAACACTGGTAAGAATCAAGCAGAAGATAAAGCACAACATACGCCAAAAGAACAACACTCAGCCAACCATCAAAATATAAATAGAGGGCAAGGAAATCATGTGAACAAAGAAAAAGCGCAACCTAAGAAGAATCAAGAATCACAATCTCGCCCTCAACAAAGCAACAAGCGCAATCAAGCAGAACATAAGCCAAACGACGATCGTAAACAAAAAAATGGATCGGGAAATCAAGCGGATCGGAAACGTTCGAATAATCGTACTAACTTTAACGATAATAAAAATCAAAATCGGAATAAATTCAATAAAAAGAATCGTCGTGGTAAACAAAAAGCTGAAAAGAAACCTGCTGTTCCACCACGCAAGTTCCGTGAATTACCAGATATTCTTGAATACACAGAAGGTATGAATGTAGCCGAGATCGCCAAAAAGATCCACCGTGAACCAGCTGAAATAATCAAAAAACTATTCATGATGGGAACGATGGTCAATCAAAATCAACCGTTAGATAAAGATACGATCGAACTTTTAGCGACCGATTATGGGATGAACGCTCAAGAAAAAGTACAGGTCGACATAGCTGATATCGATAAGTTCTTTGAGGCCGATGAGATCGATCAAGAGAAGCTGGTAGCAAGAGCACCGGTTGTCACGATTATGGGGCATGTCGATCATGGGAAGACGACTTTACTAGATACCTTACGTCACTCGCGCGTAACTAGTGGTGAAGCCGGCGGAATCACGCAACATATCGGGGCCTATCAAATCGAGATCGATGGCAAACCGATCACTTTCTTAGATACACCTGGACATGCGGCCTTCACTAGCATGCGTGCTAGAGGGGCCAGCATCACTGACATCACGGTCTTGGTCGTAGCGGCTGATGATGGTGTGATGCCGCAAACGGTAGAAGCGATCAACCACGCCAAAGCGGCTCATGTGCCGATCATTGTGGCGGTCAATAAGATCGACAAACCTGGGGCAAATCCTGAACATGTGATGCAAGAACTTAGCGAATATGAATTGATTCCAGAAAGTTGGGGCGGTGATACGATCTTTGTAGAGATCTCCGCGAAGTTCAATCAAAACATCGACGAATTATTGGAAATGATCTTATTGGTTGCAGAAGTGGAAGATTTAAAAGCTGATCCAACACAACGGGCGATCGGTAGTGTGATCGAGGCTCGTTTGGATAAAGGCAAAGGACCCGTTGCGACCTTACTTGTACAACAAGGTACCTTACATGTTGGCGATCCGATCGTGGTCGGTAATACCTATGGACGGGTCCGAGTAATGACCAATGATCTTGGTCGTCGTGAAAAATCAGCCTTACCAGCAACACCTGTGGAAATCACAGGCTTAAACGATGTGCCTCAAGCAGGCGATCATTTCGCTGTTTTCGAGGATGAAAAAACAGCGCGTCAAGCTGGTGAAGAAAGGGCCAAACGCGCTTTAGTCGAACAAAGATCGGTTACCTCGCGTGTCACTTTAGATAACTTGTTTGAAAGTTTGAAGGAAGGCGAACTAAAAGAAGTCAATGTCATCATCAAAGCTGATGTGCAAGGGTCAGCAGAAGCTTTAGCTGCCTCTTTGAAGAAAATCGAAGTCGAAGGCGTCCGTGTCAATATCGTTCACTCGGCAGTCGGTGCGGTGAATGAAAGTGATGTGACTTTAGCTGCGGCAAGTAATGCCATCATTATCGGCTTTAACGTTCGACCGACACCGCAAGCGAAGCAACAAGCTGATTCTGAAAAAGTAGATATTCGTCTGCATCGGATCATTTATAAAGCAATCGAAGAAATCGAAACAGCGATGAAAGGAATGCTCGATCCGGAATTTGAAGAGAAAATCACGGGTCAAATGATCGTTCGTGAAACCTATAAAGTATCTAAAGTCGGTACTATCGCAGGTTGTTATGTAACGGAAGGATCGATCCATCGAGATAGTGGTGTCCATGTCATCAGAAATGGCATTGTGATCTACGAAGGTAAATTAGCCAGTCTGAAACGTTTCAAAGACGATGTCAAAGAAGTTAAACTAGGCTTTGAATGTGGTGCTGTGATCGAAAATTATAATGATATCAAAGTCGATGACGTGATAGAAGGATTCATTATGGAAGAAATTAAGATCGATTGATTTTTCAAGCTAAAAGGAGAGGATAGTATGGCTCATTATCGTGACCAACGTGTGGCTCAAGAAATATTGAAAGAAGTCAATGACATTTTACAAAAGAAAGTCCGCGATCCTCGTGTCAAAGAGGTAACGATCACCGATGTCCATGTGACAGGTGATCTTCAACAAGCCACGATCTATTACAGTACCTTGTCTGATAAACCAGAAGATAAAGAAACAGTGCAACTTGGCTTAGATAAAGCCACGAATTTGGTCCGTGGCGAACTGGGTCACCGTTTATCGATTTATAAAACACCTGAAATCATGTTTGAACGTGATGAATCAGTAGAATATGGCAATAGGATCGATGAAATGATCGAAAAGTTGAAAGCCAAGGAATAACGTGATTTAAAATTTCAAAGAGTTACAATTCACGGCCATCAGCCGCTACACTACGAGATTGGCTTGCTTAAAGTCAGCCGTGGAACCGCCGTGAGCCTAAAGTCTCACGACTTTCAAGCTTCAAACTCTCACTAGCCAATAAATTGTCAAGTGAGAGTAATTCACATTGAGTTCTTGTCACAATGATCTCGCAAGCCGATCTCTACGTTCCGCTAGATTAAGCTTAAATTTGTATGATCAACTTAAAAAATAAAAATTCGCGTTATTTGGTTTTTTAAATGAATAATTTAACCCGTTCAAAGCTTGGCAGACCTGAGACCATGGCTCAGGTTGGTCCCACAGCAGACAATAGTAGACACATCCGTGTAGTGTAGCGCTCAAGTTTCGCCTTGAATTGTAACTCAAAGATGAAAAAGAGGAGAAAGTATTGATTTTTTCTCCTCTTTTTCTGTGAACTTATGTTATAATTTATAAAGTTGAATTGAAATGAGGTTAACCTATGGATGGCATCTTACCATTATGGAAAGAACGCGGTATGACTAGTCATGATTGTGTTTTTCAATTGCGGAAAATCTTACATACGAAAAAGATCGGCCACGGTGGAACTTTAGATCCTGAAGTAGATGGGGTCTTACCAATCGCGATCGGTAAAGGCACAAAATTGTTAGAATTTATGTCTGATACTGGTAAGATCTATGAAGGTGAGATCACGCTCGGCGTGAGTACAACAACTGAAGATGCTCATGGAGAAATAGTTGAAGAAGTGGCTTTAGATCGTCCGTTTACGACCAGTGAGATCGATTGCGCCATGCAACGATTGACTGGAGATATCCTACAGATCCCGCCGATGTATTCGGCAGTAAAAGTAAATGGTCGTAAATTATATGAATATGCACGCCAAGGACAGACAGTCAAACGACCCGCGAGGAAAATCACGATCCAGTCATTTGAACGTTGTGATGCACCGTTTTGGGACCAAATAAATAAGCGACAGTCTTGGCATTTTCGCGTAGTTTGTGGTAAAGGGACTTATGTAAGAACTTTAGCTGTGGATACTGGGAGAATATTGGAAGTGCCTGCTCATATGTCTGATTTGACAAGGATCGCTAGTTGTGGTTTAAAAAAAGAACAGGCCATTACTTTAGCAGAAGTTGCGGAATCAGTGGCAAGTGGCAGCTTTTCCGAGCAACTGTTACCTATTGAAACGGTGGTGAAAGATTTTCTTAGGATCGATTTGACAGAAGAACTGTGGCAGTATGTCAAAAATGGACGTCCTTTGCCATATGATAAATTTGATTTAGCCGAATGTCCGCAAAACCTAGTAGCTCTTTTTTATCAAGGAAGACTGGTTAGTCTATATGAGCCTTCTGAAAAACAAAAATCTTGGCTGAAGCCGCGCAAAATGCTGGCAATTGAATAAGGAGAAGGAAGAAATGCAAGTAATTGAAATTAGACATCCTTACCAAAAAAGTCAAATACCTACAGAAGATGTGGTTATGGTTTTAGGCTTTTTTGATGGGGTCCATCGTGGTCATCAAAAAGTGATCCAAACGGGAAAAAAGATAGCTCGAGAAAAGGGATTGAAGTTAGCGGTAATGACTTTCAACCAACATCCTTCAATTGTCTTTAAAAAGGTCCAAGCAGATAAGATGCACTATTTGACGAGTCTTCAACAAAAAAAGGAATTGATGGAGAAACTGGGGGTCGACTATTTATATGTGATCGACTTTACTTCTGCTTTTGGCAGTTTGAAACCACAAGCGTTTGTGGACCAGTATATCGTTGACTTACATAGTCATTATGCAGTGGCAGGCTTTGATTATACTTATGGTCCTAAAGATATTGCAGATATGGCCCACTTATCGGGTTATGCCAAGAAGCGTTTTGAGATCATCACGGTTCCTAAAGAAACTTTAGATGGAGAAAAAGTCAGCTCGACCAGGATCCGGGAAAAATTGGCGGCTGGTGATATGGAAACAACTGCCGATTTACTAGGCTATATCTATGAAATTGAAGGAACAGTGATCCATGGCGATGCTCGTGGCCGAACGTTAGGTTTTCCAACCGCCAATATCCAAACAAAATCGACCGTGCGGATCCCACGTGAAGGAGTTTATGCAACGGAGATCAAGATCGGGGATACATGGTATCCTTCGATGGGTTCGATTGGTCACAATGATACCTTTGAAAAAGGCCGAAAGTTGACGATTGAAATTTATATTTTAGATTTTGATCAAGATGTTTACGGTGAAAAAGTCCGGGTCCGTTGGAATCATTTTTTTCGTGATCAAGTGGCTTTTAGTGGGCCAGCTAGCTTAATCGAGCAGTTGAAACAAGATGAAAAAAATACGCACGATTACTTTGCTTCTATAAAAAAATTGAGTGATGCAAATAAAATGGACCCTAGATAATAGCCACTGATAAAAAATTGTCAGTGGACCCTATTATCTAGGGCCTTTTTAACGTAAAATGAAATCAAAAGGACGAGGTGAATCTAGTGGGCGTTAACTATTTTTCAGAGGACCAAATACAAGAGCTTCAAAAATCTCCTTATGTTGACAAAGTTTCTTCAAAAGCTATTACCTATTCAGAAGAATTTAAAACTCATTTTTTGGAAAAATACGAACAAGGAATGATGCCTACTCAGATCTTTAGAGAAGCCGGAATTCCTCCAGAGATTGTAGGAAAAACACGAATCAGTTCTTTTTCGAACCGTATGAAAAAGATAGATCAACGTCCTGAGGGAGTTACGGATCTTCGAAGTCAAAATTCGGGAAGATCCCAAATCAAAGAACGTACCTTAGAAGAGGAAAATGTCTATCTGAAACATCAGGTAGCCCTACAAAAACAACAAATAGAGGCTCTAAAAAAAACGAATGCGATCAATCGAAGGGCGGCAAAAGCTTCGCACAAGAAAAATTCCAACTGATCAAAACGTTGACAGAAGGCGATAATAATCTTCTTAACATCAAATGGCTCTGTGAGATTGCACAAGTTTCGTGTTCTGGTTATTATGCCTGGAAAAAGGATGAAGCTAAACGAGAAGAACAAAATAAAAAAGATCAAGCAGACTTTGAGTTGCTTCTCGAAGCCTATCAAAAACGTGGATATAAGAAAGGATCTCGAAGCATTCATATGACCTTAATACTGATAAAAAAGAACGAGCCACTGCCAAAAAACGTTTGGAAACAGGTGCCATAAAGATTATATTTGTAGTTGATTTGTATAATGAAGGTGTCGATATTCCTTCAGTGAATACCGTTTTATTTTTACGACCAACCGAATCTTTGACAATTTTTCTGCAACAGTTAGGCCGTGGTTTACGATTGCACGAAAAGAAAGAATGTTTAACTGTGCTTGATTTTATTGGTCAAGCCAACAAAAAATACAATTATGAAGAAAAATTTTCGGCCCTTTTGGAAAATACCAAGCATAGCGTTTCCTATGAACTGAAAAAAGGCTTTGTCAGCTTGCCAAAAGGTTGCTATATTTCTCTGGAGAAAAAAGCGAGCGAATATGTTTTAGAGAACATTAAAAGCTCCATTACGACAAGAAATGGTTTGATTCCTAAAATGGCAAGTTTTGCAGAAGATTCTGGCAAAAACTTAACGCTTGGCAACTTTCTTAATTATTATCACCTTGACCCTCGGTTCATGTACAAAAAAGTTGCTTTTTTTAGACTTTGTGTGTTGGCCAAGGTCGAGGAGGATTTTGAAGAACCCTTAGAAAAGGTAATCACTAAAGCACTGCCTAAATTTGCCGCCATTGATTCCAGTAAATTTTTGAAGTTTATTCAAAAGATACTTGAGCAAAGGAGTCCTTTAAACTTTGACAGGTTTTCTCTGGAAGAACAACGTCTGCTACAGATGTTTTCGGTGACGCTTTTTATGGAAACCATTGACTTTAAAAAAACTAAAAAGTCCTATGAAAACTTTGAACAGTTGGCAAAATGTCCCAGACTTTTAGCGGAAATCAAAGCCTTAGTAGAATATCGGTTAGAACATCTAGATTTTGTTGAAAAAGAAATTGATTTTGGCTTTCACTGTCCCATTGATTTACATTGCACTCATTCAAGAGATCAGTTGTTAGTGGCCTGTGATTTTATGAAACCAGAAACGGTTCGTGAAGGCGTGAAGTGGCTTTCTGAAAAGAAACTTGAAATTCTCTTTGTCACCTTAAATAAATCCGATAAAGACTATTCACCAACCACCATGTATAACGGTTATGCCATTAATAAAAACTTGTTCCATTGGCAAAGTCAAAGCACGACAAGTGAAACGTCCAAAACGGGGAAACGCTACTGTCACCATAAAGCACAAGGTGAAAAAATTTTGTTATGTGTGCGTGATAGCAAAAAAGATGCCTGGGGAAATACCGCTCCCTACAGTGTTTTAGGCTTTGTTAATTATCTACAGCATTCAGGTAGCCAACCAATGAATATCACTTGGCACTTGGAAGAACCTATCCCAGCGAAATACAGCAAAGAAACCAAGAAGCTGATTGTCGGGTGAGAGAGCTCACTTACGTAAAAAATTTGTGGATTTGCAAGGTGTTTTGACCAATATTCTGTTATAATAAAACTTAGTATGTCTTTTTACAGTAAAATAGAAAGTCGCCAAGGCTTTTTATTTTTTGATTTTTTCAACTTACGCTGTATTACAGCGTAACACTATTAACTATATAAGGAGATTATCATCAATGGCAGAGAAGAAAAAAGCAACGACAATTTACCAAGCACTATGGAATAGTGCAGATATTTTGCGGTCAAAAATGGACGCTAGTGACTATAAAAACTATCTATTAGGCCTAGTTTTTTATAAGTATTTGTCAGATACCATGTTATACCATGCCGCTGAACTTTTAGAAATAGATGTTCAGGATCTAGAAGAGGCGCAACGTGTCTATGAAGAAGCATACAATGATCCAGCTACCCAAGCAGATCTGATTGAAGCTTTGGTTTTAGATTTTTATTATGCTTTAGATCCTAAACTTACTTTTACCGCCATGGTTGGCTCCATTTATAAAAATCAATTTCAATTGGAAGACTTGGCCCAAGGATTTCGTAATATTGAACAAAGCAACGAGCTTTACGAAAATCTTTTTGAAGATGTTGACCTTTACTCTAAAAAATTAGGAGCCAGTATTCAAAAACAAAATCAAACCATTTCGGAAGTCATGAAACAGTTAGCAAACTTGGATATTGCGCATGAGGGCGATGCACTAGGTGATGCTTATGAGTACCTCATTGGCCAGTTTGCCTCAGATTCAGGCAAAAAAGCCGGCGAATTTTACACTCCACAACCTGTTTCGCGGTTAATGACACAAATTGTCTTACAAGGCAAAGAAGATCAAAAAGGCTTTTCAGTTTATGACCCCACCATGGGGTCTCGTGTCATAATTATGATAACGGCAGATAGTAACGATGTTGACTGGCTTTCAAGCCCTCTACTAGAAAACAAAAATATGGATTGGTGTGCTTTTTAGAGTAATTATTAGAGATAATTGTTCTAAAAAGTACACCAGTCACTAAATAAATGAAGGAGGGGTTCAGATGAGATTGATTTTAAGAATCTTATTTTTTCCTATCACTTTACTCCTAACAATTTTCACTTTTATTCTAACCTTTTTACTAGGGGTAGGAACGTGGCTATTAAATATAATTTCAGGCTTGATAGTCCTTGGAGCGATAGCTTCTTTTGTAACTGGTGAAACATCTTTAGGGGTAATAGCATTAATTATAGCTTTCTTGCTTAGTCCATATGGGCTACCATTGATAGCAGAAAAATTAGTGTTTGGACTAGGTAAGATAACGGGAGCATTAAAAAGCATCTAACAACAAAAATTAAATATTAAGACTAAGACGATGGAATTAAAAACTCTGTCGTCTTTTTTATTTTCAAAGAAAGGAGGTGCAGGATTGGGATTGGAGTTTGACTATTTTTATAAAAGAGATTTAGAAAGGTTTCAGTTTTTCATGTTACCTAAGATTTTGGTAACAGGTGAGCAATTCAAGACTATCTCATCAGATGCCAAGATTCTATATGCCTGCCTATTTGATCGTATAAGCTTATCAGCTAAGAATGATTGGTTGGACAAAGAAGGACGCATTTATATTATTTTTACTATTGAAGAGATAATGAAAACAATAAATAGATCTAGACCGACAGCTGTAAAAGCCTTGGATGAGCTGGATAAAAACACTAGAGGAATCGGCCTAATTGAAAGAAAAAGATTAGGTTTTGGGAAACCTAACATTATCTATGTAAAAGACTTTACTAGCTATGAAGGTGAGAAGTTAGAAAATCAAACTTCTAGAAGTAAAGATATTGAACTTCAAGAAGTTAAGAAATTTAACTATAGAAGTAAAGAAACTGAACTTCAAGAAGTTAAGAAAGTTGACCCTACTAATACTAATTATATTAAGACTGATTCTACCAAGACTGATTTTAATCAGGAGCAAAAAACTTTTGGAGCTTTTCAAAATGTCTTTTTATCGAATAAGGAATTATCTAATCTAAAGACCATTCTTTCACATCAACTTGAAAATTATATTCAAAGGTTATCAAGCTATTTGAAAAGTACAGGAAGAACCTATGAGGATCATGAAGCGACAATTCTTTCCTGGTTTTACAAAGACCAAGGGCAACAAACAAGAAGTGAGAAAAGCAATATACCAAGTTTAGAGGAATATGAGAGAGGAGAACATTTATGATAGAAAAAGTTTTAGTAGAGGGGATTGAATTCCCCTTAAATCCAGAAACAGATGTTTTTGTAGACGGTCATGTTTACTGTAAAGAGTGTGGTGAACAGTTAGACCTTGAGCCGATTAATTTACTAGGAAACATTCATATATTCAGTAAGAAGTGCTTATGCGATAGAAAAAAAGAAGAGGAACAAAAGAAAAGAAAGAAGTTGCAACATATTGCTTCTTTGAAAAAATCATGCTTTAAATCCCCAGTTGCAGGGAATTATCGATTCTCGTCTTACGAGGGAGAAAAAGAGCAGAGTTATACTGTTGCACTAAATTTCGCCAAAAACTTTGAAGAAATGCAAAAGGATAATATAGGTTTACTTTTCTATGGAAGCGTGGGAAGTGGAAAGTCTTTTCTAGCCTCCTGTATAGCAAACTACTTGATTGAAGAGAAACTGCTATCTGTAAAAATGAGGAACTTTGCTGAAATCATCAATGACCTTCAATCGGGAGGATTTAGCTTAGATAAGAATAAATATATTGACTCGATTACCAATGTTCCGTTACTCATTTTAGATGATTTAGGTATTGAAAGAGATACTAGTTATGCTAAAGAGCAAGTTTACAATGTAATTAATGCCAGGTATCAAAAGCAAAAGCCTACAATCATTACAACGAATCTTTCCTTTGAGACTATCGAAAATACTAAAGAGATGGAATATCAACGAATTTATTCAAGGATTATTGAAATGTGCATACCTGTAGTAGTTGTTGGTCAAGATTATAGGAAGAAAATCAAAAGTCACAAGATAAAGCGGCACGCAAATAGCTTGCTCTTTGGGGGTGAAGAAAGATGATTAATGAAGATATATCTAATAGAACTGTAAGTATTCAATTTAGAGCCAGCAAGAAAATTGCAGACGAGCTTTTAAGGGCAATGAAGACGCTTATGGCTAAATCAAATAAGGCTGGAGGCCTTGAGGAATACATTAAGCAAGAAGGCAATGAGATAAAGCTAAAAGACATGGTGAAAAAAGGCCAGTTGGAAGAAATAGAAGTGAAAGAACCCGAATTGAAAGAACTTAGAAAAGAGTTGAACAAGCATGGAGTTAAATTTTCAGTCTTAAGAGATAAAGAAACAGGCAATTACAATGTCTTTTTTCAAGCGAAAGACACCAAGGTAATGGACGTGGCTTTTAGTAGAGCCTTGCAAAAGGCTGAACAGAAATACGATAAGAAGCAATCAGTAAAGAAGCAAATTAGTCAGCTTAAGGAAAAAATTAAAGAGACTATAACTAACGATAAGGTTAAGAATAAACACAAGGAGCAAAGTCTATGAATAATATTTTACAATTTAATAATAAGGAATTCGGAGAGCTCACTGTTATTGAAAAAGACGGTGAGTTTTTCTTTTTAGGAAAAGAAGTTGCTGAAAAATTAGGATACTCAAATACTAGGGATGCTTTGGCAAGACATGTTGATATAGAGGATAGAGCTGATGTCGGGATTCACGACGGCAGACAGATGAGAAGTATGACAGCCATTAACGAGTCAGGTCTTTATTCCCTGATACTCTTATCTAAGTTACCATCGGCAAAGAGATTTAAGCATTGGGTCACTAAAGAAGTCCTTCCTAGTATTAGAAAAAATGGAGGTTATATTGAGGGGCAGGAAATGCTAACGAACGAGGAAATACTAGCGAAAGCTATGCTAGTTGCCAATAATGTAATTGAAGAAAAGAATCAAAAAATACAAGAGTTAGAGCCAAAAGCCAATTACTATGACCAGTTGGTAGATAAGAACCTGCTCACTAATTTTAGAAACACAGCTAAGCAGTTGAATATTCCACAAAAAGCCTTCATCGATTTTTTGTTAGCTAACGACTTTGTGTATCGAGATAAGCACCAAAGACTTCTTCCCTATTCCCGTAAAAATAAAGGCTATTTTGAAGTTAAGGAATGGATTAGTGAAGATGGAAGACTAGTTGGTATTCAAACGCTGATTACACCAAAAGGAAGGAATTATTTTCTAGTCTTATTGGGAGGTGGTTTCCATTGTGATTGATAAGATTTTAAAGGATGTAAAAGATGCTCTGAAGATAGACAGTCCAAAGGAATTTATGATTGGATGGCTACCCTACATTCTTATTTTCTATTTAGGAAATATTTTTTCCAAGCACGTTAATGCCTATGTCGGTGGAGATATTATAGACAGGATTTTTACTGCTATCTTTCAAATAGAGACAATGAGTTTTCTGCCAAGTTTAAAAGCAAATGATTTAGTGACAGGTATAGTAGTTGCTGGGATTGTAAAAGCTTTTGTTTACACTAAGGGCAAGAAAGCTAAGAAGTTTCGAGAAGGCAAAGAATATGGTTCAGCCAGATGGGGAACTAAAAAAGATATTGAGCCATATATTGATGACAAGTTCCAAAACAATGTTATTCTTACTCAAACTGAATATTTAACTATGAATTCCAGACCAAAGAATCCTAAGTATGCTAGAAATAAAAATGTTATGGTCGTTGGTGGTTCAGGTTCTGGTAAAACAAGATTTTACGTAAAGCCAAATCTTATGCAAATGCATTCCTCCTATGTTGTAACAGATCCTAAAGGGACAATCGTAATAGAATGTGGCAAGATGCTTGAAAGAAATGGATATGATATTAAAGTTTTAAATACCATTAACTTTAAAAAGTCGATGAAATATAATCCCTTCGTCTATTTAAGGTCTGAAAAGGATATATTAAAGCTTGTACAGACGATTATTGCAAATACAAAGGGCGAAGGAGAAAAAGCTGGTGAAGACTTTTGGGTTAAGGCTGAAAAGCTCTATTATACAGCCCTTATAGGTTATATCTTCTATGAAGCACCTAAAGAAGAAAAGAACTTTGCGACACTGCTTGATATGATTGATGCTTCAGAAGTCAGAGAAGATGATGAAAACTACAAGAATCCGATTGACCATCTATTTGATGCTTTAGAAAGAAAAGACCCAACTCACTTTGCCGTAAAGCAATATAGAAAGTATAAATTAGCAGCCGGTAAGACCGCCAAGTCTATATTAATCTCTTGTGGAGCAAGGCTTGCTCCTTTTGATATTAAGGAATTAAGAGAGCTAATGAGTGAAGATGACTTAGCCTTAGATACCATTGGAGATAAGAAAACAGCACTCTTTGTCATTATTTCAGATACTGATGATACTTTTAACTTTGTAGTATCTATTATGTATTCTCAACTATTTAATCTCCTATGCGATAAGGCTGATGATGTCTATGGCGGTAGACTACCAGTTCATGTTAGATTTCTACTTGATGAGTTTGCTAATATTGGACTTATTCCTAAGTTCGAAAAGCTTATCGCAACGATACGTTCCAGAGAAATATCTGCAAGTATCATCTTGCAGGCTCAATCTCAGTTAAAGGCTATATACAAAGATCATGCCGATACCATTGTTGGTAACTGTGATTCTATGATTTTCTTGGGTGGCAAAGAAAAGACCACACTCAAGGAACTATCTGAAACGCTAGGTAAAGAAACTATTGACCTATATAACACATCAGAAAATAGGTCAAATCAAAAGAGCTTTGGGCTTAATTACCAAAAGACTGGTAAAGACCTAATGAGTCAGGACGAAATAACTGTTATGGATGGTGGAAAATGTATCTTGCAACTTCGAGGAGTAAGACCATTTCTATCTGACAAGTATGACATTACCAAACATAGGAATTATAAGCTTCTGGAAGATTATGATAAGAGAAATGCTTTTGATGTTGAGAAATATGTGAATAGAAAAGGAAAAGTAAGACTTTTAAAAGATTCCCTAATCAGTAGAGTTGACATTTAACACAAATTGTAGTAGAAGAGGCGAAAATTTATTGTTCAAATGATATAATTGAATAAATATGAAAAAGGAGGGGTTTAGATTTGGCTTATATTGTAAAGTCATCTGAACGCCTGCGTCCTACTGCCTCTGAGACAGAAACAAAAGCATTACTATATCTTATGAACTTTAGAGAAGATAGCGAAGAAGTATATTACTTCGTAGTTGACTTTTTTAACGATTTGACTGGAATGTGTAAAATGGCAG
>JBFLGC010000129.1:0-582 GCA_041859945.1 Tetragenococcus sp. | reverse complement strand
GGCTTGTACATGAATATTATCCGGTTGCTGGGGGCAGAGCCTATTTTCATTGACACAACGCCAGATAACTATGAGCTGCAGCCCGCCAAGGTCAAGGCGGTGCTCGACCAATATGGTGACAAGATTCGGGCCATCGTCTTGAACTTTCCCACGAATCCAACGGGCAAAACGATGCGGCGTCCGCAACTTGAGCAATTGGCCGACATTCTCAAACAGTACCCTGTGTTTGCCATTTCGGATGAGGTATACAGTGAACTCACATACGGGGAAAAGCATGTGTCGCTGGCTGAATTTTTGCCGGAGCAAACCTTGCTGCTGAATGGCGTTTCCAAATCTCATGCGATGACAGGCTGGCGCATCGGCCTGATTGCTGGGCCGCAACCGATTATCGCCCAGGTCTTCAAATTTCACCAGAGCTCCGTGACGTCTGCTGCCTATCCCATGCAGGATGCGGCTGAAGAGGCTTTTGCGCACGGGCAGAACGACGGCCAAGTCATGAAGGCTGAATATGAAAAGCGCGGCAAATACCTTTACCAAGCCATCACGGCTTTAGGCATCGACGCGGTCGAACCAGAAGGGGCC
>JBFLGC010000128.1:0-608 GCA_041859945.1 Tetragenococcus sp. | reverse complement strand
AAAGCTATTTCATGATGCATGGTGGCCACCTTATGAATCATAATCATATATTCACGGTAAGTCACATCAATAATATGATTCAGTGAGTTCAGTAGATTTTATAAAAATGTGCCATAAATTAATTTGCCACCCAAAAATTATCGCTGTACTAGCAGTAAACTTGATGACAATTCACGCGATAAAAGCGGTTTGTTGTGATTATGATGGCTTATGTGTGGATTATGGGTAAATCTAGCTAGGGGGCTTTTTTTACATTTTCTAGTTTACATAATATATATTATACAAAGTAGAATTAAAAACAAAATTGCTCCCCCACGACCTGATTTAGGTCCCCTGTGGTAATTTTTTGATTTTAAGTTAGCTTTCTGGTGATTCAGTTCTCAGATTGTCATTTTGTCGCAATCATTTTGCTGGCTCTAACTGTTCAGAATTTTTCAAGACGTCCGCTTAACTTAAATTATTTTTTATGATTCACAAACATCAACACTAAAATTAGTCGATTGAATTTCAACCGAGCATTTTTCGTTAATTCGGATCAACTTATCTGAATCACTAAAAGTTCAAATGTTTTCAGACTCCTAAATCCAATTATCACTAGTTTGCATGCA
>JBFLGC010000127.1:0-609 GCA_041859945.1 Tetragenococcus sp. | reverse complement strand
TAGCGCCATCACGGCACCACGCTTCAAGTAATTTCAATCCACGCTCTCATGAAGAGAGCGACAAGTCGACATTGTATTTATCAATAGCGAGTTGAGATTTCAATCCACGCTCTCATGAAGAGAGCGACGGTGATTTATCAAGCAATGTAATTAATGATTTTGATTTCAATCCACGCTCTCATGAAGAGAGCGACATACGACCCGATCGCTCTGCATTAGCGCCACAAAGATTTCAATCCACGCTCTCATGAAGAGAGCGACGTTTTTATCGACTTTGTCTAGTGGTATCTGTACCGTATTTCAATCCACGCTCTCATGAAGAGAGCGACTCCCGTTGTTGCCGTCCTTAGCCACGTAGGTTACAATTTCAATCCACGCTCTCATGAAGAGAGCGACAAATGCTGCTTCTTTCGTTGCATCTTCTAGCAAACGATTTCAATCCACGCTCTCATGAAGAGAGCGACGGTGATTATGAACCCGCCATACTCTTTGCCATGATTTCAATCCACGCTCTCATGAAGAGAGCGACGGCGGGTACAGTGTGGATGGCTGTCGCAAGATTGAATTTCAATCCACGCTCTCATGAAGAGAGCGACATCTCCCAGCGAT
>JBFLGC010000126.1:0-622 GCA_041859945.1 Tetragenococcus sp. | reverse complement strand
CGTGGATTGAAATACCAATCTGCCAGACCTTACCACCATCACCAACAAGTCGCTCTCTTCATGAGAGCGTGGATTGAAATTTCCTGTAAATCCATTACCGCATATTTGGCATAGTCGCTCTCTTCATGAGAGCGTGGATTGAAATAGAAGTTGGGGACATTAGTTATACCGATGCTGATGCGTCGCTCTCTTCATGAGAGCGTGGATTGAAATAACTTAGTTGAGTATATGCACTTTTGTAGCAAGCGTCGCTCTCTTCATGAGAGCGTGGATTGAAATAGATGTATACGAGGCTATCCATGCAATTCAAGGTCAGTCGCTCTCTTCATGAGAGCGTGGATTGAAATGTCTGCTAATTTGTTGATACTAAAATATATTTTAGTCGCTCTCTTCATGAGAGCGTGGATTGAAATTTTAAAATTAATATCTAATACATCTTGAACAGTATGTCGCTCTCTTCATGAGAGCGTGGATTGAAATCGTCACATCGATTGTCGGCATCGCGCTTAAAATGGTCGCTCTCTTCATGAGAGCGTGGATTGAAATGTACAGCCCTTACCTTGAGTTCGGTACTCGTTTTGTCGCTCTCTTCATGAGAGCGTGGATTGAAATAAACACTTGT
>JBFLGC010000125.1:0-639 GCA_041859945.1 Tetragenococcus sp. | reverse complement strand
GTTCAGAACTAAAAGCTGGAAATGGTATTGGACATTACAGCAGGTTCCATCTAAAAAGGCTATGAAGAAAATGAGAGCCAACATCAAAGAGGTGTTTACGAGTCCGAGCAAACTGCTGTTGAGCATGGAAGAAATGGTGAAGCTGCTCAATCCTAAAATTATCGGCATGAGAAATTATTATGCCAGACGGTTTGCCAGAGCATGGTTATGGAAGATAGAGAAGTACATCAGTCACAAATTTACTCGGTGGTACAATCGGAAGAAACAACGCAACCACAGGCTTGGAAATGCGGCAAAGGTCAGACAATTGACCTTGGAGGCAGGACTGGTAAGTATTTGCGGCTGAATGCTGAAGGAAGAAGAATATCGGAAAGCCGTATGCGGGAAAACCGCACGTACGGTTTGATGAGGGGGCGGTGGCAACCCCACTGCTCTACTCTGTCACGAAATGGAGGTGTATATTTTGAGAGAAAAAGACGTTGAAGAGATACTTAACAGCAGTAATGTCTATAAAATCAAAAAATTGCTAAAGATGAAAAAGCATCATAAAGAAATATATGAGTTTGTTACTAAGCGATTTCATTTTATTCCTATAGATTTTTGCAATCCACAAATGGAAAAAAGTGAAGTAGATAAAGA
>JBFLGC010000124.1:0-654 GCA_041859945.1 Tetragenococcus sp. | reverse complement strand
AATTGCTGCAAAATCAGACACAGATGAAGGAGAATTTATGAGTAATATGACAGGCAGTCATTTTTGTGATTCTTGCCCTGTTGTAGTTTTTGACTCGGATAAAGTTGAACAAGCGGCAAGACTAGGAATTAGAGGTGACAAAAATCTCAGATATTTAATTGGAGGGATTGTTGATTTTAACGCAATTCCAAAAGAAAAAAGACACTTAGAAATTGGGATAGAAGGAAATCCTGTTCCATTAGTTCATTTTTTACCAGATTTGAACAAAACGACCGTAGTTAAAGATAAGAAAACAGGTAGAAATGAACCTTGTCCATGTGGTAGTGGAAAGAAATATAAAAAGTGTTGCGGATAATGGATAAATGGCTGAATAAAAAAGAATTTGAGAAAGTGTTTGCACCCTATAATGAGAAAGGGACTCAAATATGGGTAATATCAAGAATTAAGAAATTACCTAACGAAATAGTGAAAATGGCAATGAGATTAGCTGATTTAGATTTTATAAATTATGTCAGAATTTGTGATGAGACTTTAGCCGCTTCAAGTGAAAACTACCCGAATAGACCAAAAGTTCCGATTACTAACATGAACCATGAAACTGCAATTGGTATTCAGATTCTTTACAGCACAGAATATAAGACTATTAATTTCTTT
>JBFLGC010000123.1:0-678 GCA_041859945.1 Tetragenococcus sp. | reverse complement strand
AAGCCTGTAGCGGACTTTCACCGCCAAGTGATTACCCATGCAGGGCGCACCGAAATCCCATTGCCGTCGTCAAGGACGTCAATGGCAAAATCGTTTCTTTTGCTAACATCATCCCTAGTTTCACTGAGAAAATCGGAACCGTTGATTTGATGCGTCACGATTCCGCAAAAGCCCCTTCTGGTAGTATGGATTTCTTGTTCGTCCATCTCTTTGAATGGATGAAAAATGCAGGAATCAAAAATTTCGATCTGGGCATGGCCCCTTTTGCCAATGTCGGCCGCTTTCGAAAAAGCTTTCGACAAGAGCGTCTAGCTTCATTGATTTACTCTTTTGGAAATCGTTTCTACTCCTTCCAAGGCTTGCGAGAATATAAAGAAAAATATGTTAGTTACTGGATTCCACGTTATACTTTATACTCAAGAGACAGTTGGATCACTTGTGTCATGATCGCTCTACTAATTGTTGAAAATCAACCCATTGCTTCACAAAAATAAAAAAGAATTCCTTTATTGATCGAAGACCATTCTTTTGTACCAATGTTTCCTTGATCGTCATACATCCCCTACTTACGTATCCTTGGTGTCTTTCATGCCGTCATAGGCACTCGCTTTTTGATTTCTGGTACCTTTCATGCTGTCATAGGCACTCGCTTTTCCAATTCGGGTGTCTTTCACGCCG
>JBFLGC010000122.1:0-682 GCA_041859945.1 Tetragenococcus sp. | reverse complement strand
AACAAACTTTGCAATATTATCAATAGACAAGGTTATTGTCTGGAATCTGATATTAGAGGTAAAGGACAAACAGAATTGCAATGGAAACGGAGTATTCAACAAATACTTTCCGTGGGCAAATTTCAAAGAATAAAAGCAAGCAAAAGAAATAAACAGAAATTTAATATTCCAGATAGTGTTAATTATCAGTCATTTGTTATTGTCAATAAGTGAATTTTGTGCATTACTGGAAGGTGATACTAATAAAGAATATACTCTTCTATCAGTATCACCTTTCAGTGAACCAGTTATATTGAAATTCAAATTATGAAAGGAAGTATTATTATGAATAAAGAATTAAACAATGCTATTAACAAGAATAAAAAGGTTTATGAGGATAATAAAAAAGCAACTGATGGATATATTAAAACAACAGAAGATGTAATAGCTTCTATGGATAAAATGGAAAAAGATATGGTATGGGACAAATTATGCAGTTGTGAAAATAAATTAGATAAGATTTTAAAGATACTAGGTGATAAATAATGCCAAGGAAGAAAAACGCTATTACTGGTAAGGATAGATATGCTACAGGTAAATCCACATCACAGGAAGAAAGCATTTTAATGCACTTAAAAAATATGGTAAAGACAGATACTAAAGTATATTACATTCTCTGGAAGTATGCTCCTCAACTATTGCC
>JBFLGC010000121.1:0-683 GCA_041859945.1 Tetragenococcus sp. | reverse complement strand
TTTCAATCCACGCTTCCCGTGGGGGAAGCGACGTACATCTTCCCATGGCATCCGCATCTGTATAACAATTTCAATCCACGCTTCCCGTGGGGGAAGCGACCGGAATCGTCGTACCCGAACTGCGCCTTGCAATAATTTCAATCCACGCTTCCCGTGGGGGAAGCGACCTTTAACTCAAATTCAAAATCGCCCATCTTGGAAATTTCAATCCACGCTTCCCGTGGGGGAAGCGACTTATCTGTTTTAGCCTTGCCGTCTTAATTTCATCATTTCAATCCACGCTTCCCGTGGGGGAAGCGACGCGCTTTTTGCCGAAACAACAAAAGCGTATTTTGATTTCAATCCACGCTTCCCGTGGGGGAAGCGACTGAAAAACTTTGTTGTTGAATTTGCGCCAGATATATTTCAATCCACGCTTCCCGTGGGGGAAGCGACGCATATCCGGCCGGCGGATGAACATGCCGAGGAAATTTCAATCCACGCTTCCCGTGGGGGAAGCGACGGCCATTCTCCAGCAGGTGCGTAAGATACGGTTTCATTTCAATCCACGCTTCCCGTGGGGGAAGCGACAACGACTTGCGAGCCAGAACGTGGTCCGCGTAATATTTCAATCCACGCTTCCCGTGGGGGAAGCGACCCGCCCACTTCAAAATTCCTGATAATTCTTTTCGATTTCAATCCAC
>JBFLGC010000120.1:0-686 GCA_041859945.1 Tetragenococcus sp. | reverse complement strand
CTTGAATGTGGTTTACCAACAACATCTATTGCATTAATAGAGCAAGAAGTTACAATACCTAAATCTTGGTTAGGGGATAAGATAGGTCATTGTACATATGAAAAGATGCAAAAAATCGAGAAAGCTTTATTAATTCAAAAAGGTATAGACGAAGAATTAATAGGCTTAATATGTGCAATTAACAATTTAGACGAATATATAGAACAGGATTTGTATATGCCTGAAATAGGTAGCATTAAGTCTGCAAGAGCTATAATAATGAATAAGTTAAAAATATATTGTGATGAAAGGAGGTTGAATTTTTTTTTATAAAAGTCGGCAAGAACACTCGTGACTTTAGTCATGAGATGAATTGCCGACATAATTCTTAAGTATAGTAATAATTAAGTTATTAAAACTCCTATTATCTTTTTTAGCAAGTTCTTCTAGTTGTTTTTTGAGTTCTTTAGGTATGGTAATTAATGTCCTGGTGTTGTCTTTTGAAATACTCATATTATCACCTCGAATATATTATACCATGATAACAAACACTTGACAAGGTGATAACACCATGATATTATATAATTATAAGGAGGTGAAAATGTGAAAGTAAGTTTTAAATACTATGCTAAATTAAATCAATTACAACAAAATATTATAAAAGAATTATCATATCATACAACAAAGTTATATAATATAGCAAACTA
>JBFLGC010000011.1:11383-61384 GCA_041859945.1 Tetragenococcus sp. | reverse complement strand
ACATTGTGTTTTTGATGAGGTTGAACTTTTACACAAAATTGTGGACTTGACTGATGACTTTTAAAATGAGTATACTTTTATTTTTTTCAATTTCACGTGAGTTTGATACTTGTGATTAAAAAAAGCTCTGTAACCCTTTGTAGATATAATTTCTCTCTGTCAAATCTAATTTTTAATATGTAGTAATTTTGTAGTAATGACCGTTAAAACTTGGAACTAGTAATTGAGTATAATTAAAAAAAGATTGTTGAGAGAAACTGACGTTCATGAATTCTTAAAAATATTGAATCAACAGTCTTTCTAAAATTTTTTAATTTAAATTGCAAACAGAAAAAATTACTACATTTTGAATATTTTTAAAACCCTCAAAAAACCTATAGAAATAGGATTTAGGAGGTTTTTTGACTCTCGCAAGTGTCAAGTCAGGCTTATGTCTATCAAGAAGTCAATGATACTTTTTTACTTAATTTTACTTGAAAGATTGTTTTTCATGCTATACTCAATAAAAAGGATGAAATTTTATGAATGAATACCAATTAAACTGTTCGAGAAATCATTTATTAAAACAACTATTCTCTTTGGCTGAGAACATGCCTGAAATTCAAGGAATTTTTCTTGGAGGTTCTTTAGCAGTTAATCAAGCAGATGCCTATTCTGATATTGACTTTCGTGTAGTGATTAATCAAACGATAGATAAAACATTAATTATTGAGAGATTTTTACAACAGTTGCCTTCTCTTCTTTTCATTGAAACTCAAACGACTTTTTATGCGGTCATTCATTTTGACTCATTCATCAAATTAGACCTTTTTGTCTATTATCAAGAAGAACTACTTCCAAGTTCATGGCTTGCTTCCATTGCAATTTATCAAGATTATAATGAACAGTTAGCAAGGATTAAACAACAATCGCGCGAGCTTCACTACTGTCCTTCTCAAGAAGAAGTCAATTTCTTTTTAACCAAATATTATGCTTTTTTACATGAATATTATCGTCGGTGGAAACGGGGAGAGATGTCTTATTCTTTAAGTTGTCAATTAACAATGAGACACTGCTTAATCTCTTTTTGGTACATGAAAAAAGGATTAGTTCCTAATAGTTTGGGAGATTGGAGCAAATATGAAGGTGCTAGAACTAAATTATCTGACAATCAAATAGCCCAGTTGGAACAACTTTCAGAAATGAGTGGTATACCCTTTATTCAAATTATCAGCGAACTTATAAAAGAAGTGCTTCAACAGTTAACGAAAATTTATCCTATCAATTTTAGAGTTTCGCATTATGATAAAGTGATATCACTTGTTACAGAATAAAAGATACGGGGGACAAACCTATGAATATTCAAGCACAAACTATCGAAGAACTCATTGAATCTAACGAACATCACGAATTATTTAAAGCACTTGATGATTGGATGCAAAGGTCTTTTCCGCAATTATCTAGGCGCTTAATTACCAGTGGAACGATTACTTTTATTGGCTACGGAGATTTAGCGAATGCGACAGATGATATTTATAACTGCTTACTCAGTTTAGCACCTCAAAAGAATAATATTTCTTTTTATATCGGTGGTGAAAAGGATGGACAACCTCTTTTAAGAAGTTATGAGCGACATTTTGCAAAATCCAACGTTGGTAAAATTTGTCTACGCTTGCGAAATTTCAAGAAAATTGACTTTGAAGTTTTAGAAGCAATTGTTCAAGACTCCATTGCATGGAATGAAGCACAGAAATAAATAGCATAAGGTTGGAGAAAATTAAAATTCCTTGCGTGATTTTCTTAAAGAAGACGTTGTTAATACAACTATCTTTCAACAAGTGCACAACCGATTGGAACTATACGGAAGTAAAAGGACTAGTTTCAGTCGCGAATACCGCTTCAGGAAAGGTTGAATTTGCTTCGCGTGATGAATGCGTGCATTGTCTACTACCAAGTAAATCATATTTACAAGAGAGCGTTGAAGCACCTTTTGTAGAAAATTTTTAAAAACAAGTAGGTTAAACTTTTCAACTTCTTGCATCCCAATTCTTTTAGTTTCATATAAAAAAAGCCGAGAAATCTATCGCTCGTTTCTCGACTTAGTAAAACTTATTAGTTGATCGTAATTTTCTTTTTTCATTATCTTCTTGGTTTGTCTTCGGTAATTCTAGATTCAATACGCCATCTTTGAAACCAGCGTCGATGTTATCTTCGACGATCCCGGGACTTTGACACTTGCGATTAAAAAAGCTCTGTAACCCTTTGTAGATATAATTTCTCTCTGTCAAATCTAATTTTTAATATGTAGTAATTTTATAGTAATGACCGTTAAAACTTGGAATTAGTAATTGAGTATAATTAAAAAAAGATTGTTGAGAGAAACTGGCGTTCATGAATTCTTAAAAATGTTGAAGTAACAGTCTTTCTAAAATTTTTTAATTTAAATTGCAAACAGAAAAAATTACTACATTTTTGAATATTTTTAAAATCCTCTAAAAACCTATAGAAATAGGATTTAGGAGTTTTTTTGACTCTCACAAGTGTCAAAGTCAGGATGATAAATCTAGTGGTATTCAAAGAAAGTTGCTTGTGCATTAAGATAACAATTTAGAGATATTACTGATATCGATGACTTTTAAAATGAGTATATTTTTATTTTTTTCAATTTCAAAAGCCAACCAATCTTCTTCAATAGCGAGAATCCTGCCAATGATTTTCCTTGGTTTTGACATCAGATCGAATTGTTTATTTTCTATTTGGCACCTACAACCGACGCTTTCTTTCAGTTGTTGTCTGAGCTCTGATTGCAGGTTCATTTGTTCTTTCGATTCTTGTTCTTTTTCCTTTTGGTAGTTGGGATCGGCTTTTTTAAAAAGTTCGATGATGTCATCTAACTGAGAAAAAATCAGGATCGCAATGCTTATACCAAAGATCCATCCCATCACGATTCACCTCTACTTTCAATTCCCACAATATCTTTAAGAGGAAAAGTATACTCAACTTGTTGTTTTTTTTCATTGATGATCGCAGTGATACTCGTTGGGCTGACTGAGATGATTTCACACTGTTTTAATTGTGTTTTACTTATAGAAAACCAAGTGTTGCTATCTGGACTTAAAAAAATAGTAACACGATGTCCGATCAGTCCAGTTAGTAAAGTGTTGTTGTGCACTGTTTCTATTGAGTGACCAACCAAATCATCTAAAGAAATATCAAATAAATTGGCTAACTCAATGGCTTTATCGAGCGATGGTTGTGCGCCCCCATTTTCCCAATTTGAAATTGTTTGACGCGAAACAGCTAGCCTATTTCCCATTTCTTCTTGTGATAAATGATGCTCTTTACGTAATTGGTAAAGCTTTTCGCTAAACTTCGTCATTTTTTCGACCTCCTATCTTTAGGATAGTTTATAGTAAGCCGAAAAGCTAGCAAAGGTGAATACCATTTGCGCAAATTTTTTTAACATTTGTTTTTTTAGTGAGAAAAACAAAAAATTCCTATTCACGAAAAGTGAATAGGAAGACTTATCTATTTTTTTACATGTGTCAAACCAAAGAATAAAGTGCCGGTAGCAACAACAGGAATGGCCAAAACTAACAAACTACCATGTGGGATCGAAGTACGAGTGTAGGTCGCGACGTTTTCTGTCAATGTGACGGCTTGGTAATTGCTCCATAATTCTCTACCAACAGTTAATAGAAACAGGCTAGCGACGACAACGAAAATGATACGTAGTGATACTTTTAATTTGTTCGACATGTGCTGATATCCCCTCAAAATCTTATTAAACTCATTATACAAGAAAAGAAGGAATAAGAAAGATTTGTTGCTGTTTCGTAATTTTTTGTAATCAAAATGAAATAATTATTGTTCGGTTTCTGCTTTGATAAGGCGGGAAATGATGGCATGATCACCTTCATAAGGGACTTCCTGGCCGCAAACTTTCATCATTTGTTCGGTCCCTTTCCCTGCTAAGATCACCGTGTCTTCTGGTTGCGCCATTTTAAATGCGGTTGTGACGGCTTGTGTGCGGTCGAGTTCTTCGTAAACTTTTACCCGCGGATTCGTCAAATGAGTATGGATTTCTTGAATAATGTCGGCGGGATCTTCAAAGGCTGGGTCATCACTTGTCAAGATCGCGATATCTGCAACTTCTGATAAAGCCCGCCCGATGTCAGGACGCCTGGAAAGAGCTTTACCGCCTGCACTACCAGTCATAATAATCACTCTGCCAGCAGGACGTAATTCTTTAGCAAAAGCACCCAAAGCGTGGATGCTTAGATAGTTGTGGGCGTAATCGACGAAAATGTATGCGCCATTGACTTTTTGCAACAGATTCATCCGACCTGGTATCTGTGTTTGGGAAAGGCTTTTTTGCATATCCGCCTGTTTGACACCGCTAAGATGGGCAGCAAAAATAGCAGCCGTGGCATTTTCATGATTAAAGTCGCCGAAAATACCTAACTTGAAAGTTCCATTTATGGCAAATGGATCATTTTCATTCTCTAGAATAAACTGGTGTGGTTCGACATCATCTTTGATCACATAAGTTCCTTCCTTATGACCATAACTAAAAAAAGGAATATTCTTTTTTTGACAATCATTGGCCAAGATATCGTAGTATTTACTATCGTGATTAAGTATCATTTGCTTACTGTGTTGGATCAGTTGCCGTTTACAAGCAAAGTAATCCTCAAAGGTCGGGTGTTCGATCGGGCTGATATGGTCAGGACTGATATTTAGAAAAATGCCGATTTCAAATTCTAAACCAAAGACACGCTTGGTCTTATAAGCTTGTGAAGAGACTTCCATGACTAAATGGGTTGCTCCATTTGCGAGGGCCTCAGCCATTTGTTGGTATAAGACCAAGGCTTCCGGTGTCGAAAGTTGAGAAGGTTGCATCGTTACCCCATCGATGGTGGTTTCTTCTGATGAAAACATAGCGACAGGGGTTTTTAAGGCGTGTTTCAAAATATCGCGTAGAAGATAAGCGGTCGTAGTTTTGCCCTTGGTTCCAGTGATCCCGATCTTGAATAACTGATCTTGTGGATTGCCATAAAACTTTTGTGCGATAAGTGCCATCGCTTCACGAATATCGGTCACGAGTATTTCAAAGCCAGTACTTTCGAAATGCTTTTCTGATAAGTAAAAATGGACCCCTTGCGCGATCACCGTTTGTAAAAATTCAGCTTTAAAATTTTGACCTTTACAAAAGAATAAGGTCTCGCCTTCAACATCACGAGAATCATAGGATAAGTGAGTAAAGTGAAGGGGTGCGGTCACTTTTTTTTCAGATTTTAATAAATGATGGGCTTCTAAAAGGGTATAAAGGTCGTTCAATGACAGAGAATACATAGTCACACCTCGTTTTCTAAAATTCTTTTCCATTATAACACGAGATGAGCTGACAAAAAAATATTACAATTTGATGACAAAGTGACGTTCAGTTGTAGAATTCTTAAAAACAGTTGCGACGTTTGACGTTAGGCATTAGAATGGATAGTAGCTATTAAATCTTTGATATTGGAGAAAATCAAATGACAAATCAATCACCGCAGCAAGCGACTAATTTATCGAATGAAGATAAAATGGCTCGTGGTTCTGCTTGGCTTACGATCGGCAATATCGGGTCCCGTTTGATCGGTATCATTTATATTTTACCTTGGTATTATTGGCTTGGTGATAATGCCAAGACGGCCAATGGCTTGTTTAATATGAGCTACACGGTTTACTCGATTTTTATAATGATCTCAACGGCGGGGCTGCCTTCAGCCATTGCCAAACAAGTTGCTTATCACAATTCACGCAAAGAATATCGTACGAGTCAAAAAATATTCGAGCGTGCCCTTCAATTAATGGTCGTTTTGGGTGGCGTCTTTGCTGTTATCATGTACGTTTCGGCACCACTTTTAGCTAGAGGCTCACGGGGCGGAGACGACTTGATCCCTTCGATGCGTAGTTTGAGTCTAGCGATACTGGTGATTCCGGTGATGAGCGTGATCCGTGGCTATTTCCAAGGAATCCAAGATGTCGCACCCTATGCGATCTCGCAGTTAGTGGAACAATTGGTCCGTGTTGTGTACATTCTGGGCTCGACTTTTATTATCATGAATTTAGGTAGTGGCGATTATGTCAAAGCAGTCACCCAATCGACTTTTGCTGCTTTTGTTGGAGCCATTGCCAGTGTCATTGTGCTACTTTACTGTTTCCGTAAAGAAAAAGTGCGGATGGATGTTTTGGCTGAGGTCAGTTCCGAAACGGTTGAAATCGATACAGTACAACTAATGCTCTCGACCATCAAAGAAGCGATCCCGTTCATTATTTTAGGTTCTGGGATCACGATCTATAAACTCGCTGACCAGTTTACTTTTGCCCGTACCATGCAGACTTTCACCCAATATTCAGAAAAACAATTGGTGGGCCTGTTGACCTTATTTAGTGGCAATCCTGACAAGTTGACGATGATCGTGATCGGTTTGGCCACTGCTATGGCCTCGGTCGGTCTGCCCTTGATCACAGAAGCTTTTGCGAAAAATGATCGCAACGAGTTGGCCAAATTGATCAGCAATCACTTGCAGCTCTATGCTTTTATTATGATCCCGGCTTCACTGGGTATGGCATTGTTGGCTTACCCTCTGAACACCTTGGTTTACTCACCTGATCGACTAGGCGCCAACTTGTTGATCGTAGTCTGTCTTTCCGGATTGGTACTGGGTCTTTTTATGGTCACTTCTACGATGTTACAAGGCATGTATGAAAATAAAGCGGCTATTGTCTTCTTCTTGATCGGCTTTTTGGTGAAATTATTGTTTCAAACGATCAGTATCCATATGCTAGAAGCCTACGGACCGCTCCTTTCAACTGTTTTAGGGATGAGCGTCACGTGCTATTTAAATCACGTAAATTGCATAAAAAGACGCATTTCAATAGTCAATTGACCTTCAGACGAATTATTTTGATCGTCTTGATGTCTTTGATCATGATGATTTTTGTTGGAGTGACCAGAGGAGTCTTAGGGATTTTCTTGTCAGCCGATCGTAAGGGCCAATCTTTTATGATCGTCCTTCTTGTTGCCGCAGTGGGTGTGGCGGTGTACTTGTATATGGGGTTGAAAACTCGTTTAGCGGATAAATTATTAGGCTCCCAAATGGCAGGGTTACGGAAGAAACTACACATCAAATAAAACAAAAGTCCGGATTTTTCGGACTTTTTTTCAACTATTAAGGAAATATATCTTTTGAGTAACGCTCAAGATATAGTCTATCAATATCCTAACGTTTTTATCTGGTAAAATGAGGAAATGGAAGATGTGGAGTAAGAAACGAAAAGCATACTCCACATTCGACTATTTGGGGTTGAGTAGATAGATAATGAAGTCAAATTTTTATCGTAAGGAGCAAGTTATGCGATTAGATAAATTTTTAGCGGATATGGGCTTAGGTTCGCGTAAAGAAGTTAAAAGTTTGATCAAAAAAGGTAAAATCAAGGTAAATGGTAAGGTGATTCGTTCTGACAAATTTCAAGTTGACGAAATAAAAGACACTATTTTTTTTGAAGACAATAAAATCAACTATCAAAAATATTTTTATTATTTGCTGAACAAACCTCAAGGTGTGATCACGGCTACTGAAGACAAAAGCGAGCGAACCGTCATGGATCTATTCAACGAAAAAGACCATCGCAGCGACCTCTTTCCGGTGGGACGTTTGGATAAAGATACAGAAGGGTTGCTTTTGATCACAAATGACGGTCCTTTGGCACATCGTTTATTGTCGCCAAAACATCATGTGGAGAAAGAATATGTAGCCATTGTGGATGGGATCATGACAGAAGAAGATATACGCACCTTTGCCGCAGGACTTGTCATCGATGGCGGCGAACAGTGTCGTCCGGCCGAGCTTTTAATAGAAAAAACCGATGAAGCAAAACAGCAATCAACGATCCATTTGATCCTACAAGAAGGCAAATTCCACCAAGTCAAACGGATGGTTCATACAGTTGGTAAAGAAGTTCTTTATTTAAAACGCCTCCGTATGGGCAACTTGAAGCTAGACAAGAATTTAGCTTTGGGAGCCTATCGTTTGTTAACTAAAATAGAAATAACCGCATTAAAGCAAAATGACATTTAAGAATGTCGTTACTTGTCAACCTATCCTTTTTAGACCTATCCTCTTTTTTCTTAGCGGTACAGTTTCCCAATTTTATCTAGGACTGCTGCTATTAGAAGGCAACAACCATAGTCATCTGCTAGTCTTCCCAGAGCCCTGGTTTGGCGGTTATTTTCATTTTTTCTTTGGTGAACGGATGTAGAAAATACATTTCATAAGCATGCAACATCAAACGGTCTCCTTTTTTATTTTGATAAAGGGGATCGCCAACGATGGGATGACCGATGCTCGCTAAATGGACACGGATTTGATGTGTGCGGCCAGTATCTAGGATGCAAAAAAGTTCGCTGGTCTCCTTTTCAGAACGATGGACGGTAATGTGGGTGACCGCTTTTTTCCCATGGTGAAGATCGACCACTCGTTTGCGTCGATCATGTCGATTGTGCCCGATCGGCTGATCAATAGTGATAGCTTGGCCAACTTTTCCATAGACGATGGCTTGGTAACGACGATAGATCTGTTTTTGTTCTAATAAACGTCCCAAGATCGGTAGGACCAGAGGATTTTTAGCAAATAATATGACGCCACTTGTTTCTTTGTCGAGGCGATGAACGACATAAGCCCGTTCCCCTTTTTTAGCTAAATAAGCGTTGAGATGATTCAATAAGGTGTTTGTTTCGTCGGGTTGATTAGGATGAGTCTTGATCCTAGCTGGCTTGTTGACGATAATAAGATGTTCGTCTTCAAAAAGGACTTCAATGAGACTGGGATCACCCAAGGCTATTTCTTGATAGGAATAATCAGCTGCTTCGATGCGTAAAGTGACATGGTCACCAGCTTGTACAAATTGCTGAAAAGTTGCTATTTCATCATTGACCCAAACATTTTTACGTATTCGCAAGAAATGACGCACTTTCCGAGGAACTAACCATTCTTCTTCTAATAGTTCACGGACGGTGAGTGGTTTTTGCTTTGGCGGTAAAATCATTGTATAATCCATGAGTTATGCTCCTTTCTTTCGTATTATAACATTTTTAGGAGAAATTTAAGAAAAAAATAAAGCCTTTGTGCTATACTTTGCAAGCAAGTTTCCAACTTGAGACGTATTTTTTCTTAAAAAAAATATGCTACACTGTAAGTAATAGTAAGATAAAACAGGAGGGCGCTCATGGATTTTAAAGCCTTTTTAAGAAATATAAAAGAATATCTACAACGTTTTTGGCACTGGCTCAGGCCTTATTTGAGTCGCTTGCACCAATGGCGTAAACGGATCTGGAAAAAGTATCACGTCAATAAGATCATTTTGTTGGTAGGCTTAGTCGTTGTTTTGATCAGTAGTATTTATTTGTTTTATATTGCCAAGACGACCAAGGTTTCGGAGTTAGAATCAGGTCTTAAAGAAGCCACGGTTTTTTATGATCAAGACAACGAAGAAGCCGGCAAGCTCTCGTCTCAAAAAGGAACGTATGTCGATATCGATGGGATCTCGCCTTATATCATCGATGCGGTGATCTCAACGGAAGACCGCAGTTTTTATTCGCATCATGGCTTTGATATCAAAGGGATCGCGCGGGCAGCTGTACGAGTTGTTTTGCGGGGCAATACTTCTGGCGGTGGTGGTAGTACGATCACCCAACAATTAGCTAAAAATGCTTATTTGACCTTAGATCAGACTTTGACTCGAAAAGCCAAGGAACTTTTTCTGGCCATCGAAATCGAGAAACATTATAGCAAAGATGAGATTTTGAGCATGTATTTAAATAAATCCTATTATGGTAGTGGGGTCTGGGGCATTCAAGATGCGTCTCGCAAATATTTTGGTGTCGATGCAACCAATGTTTCCGTCGGCGAGGCCGCTACACTTGTAGGAATGCTCAAAGGCCCATCGATCTATAATCCCCTTGATGACTTAGAGGCTGCTACCAATCGTCGTGATACGGTTTTACAGGTCATGGTCGATAACGGTAAGCTCAGTCAGGAAGAAGCTGACGAACAAGCGCAAGTAGCTCTAGGTGACTTATTGAATGATACCTATGAGGAAAGTTCGGAAGGTTATCGCTACCCTTATTATTTTGATGCGGTGATCGATGAAGCTGTCAATGACTATGGGTTAAATCAAGATGCCATTATGCAGCGCGGCTACAAGATATACACGAATCTGAATCAAAATTATCAGGCCAATATGCAAGCCACTTACAACAATGAGGCTAATTTTCCTCCTGATGCCTTAGATGGTACGATGGTTCAATCGGCCTCGCTGGCCTTAGATCCTCAAACTGGTGGTGTAGAAGCCTTGGTCGGTCGTCGTGGCGAGTACACCTTTAGAGGCTTCAACTTCGCGACGAGTATGAAACGTTCACCTGGTTCGACGATCAAGCCACTCAGCGTCTATGCTCCGGCACTTGAAGCTGGCTACTTACCAGATAGTATTTTAAAGGATGAACCGCAAGACTATTATGAGGCCAAAAACTTTGATGGGACCTATCAAAGTGAAGTGCCGATGTATCAAGCAGTGGCCCAAAGCTTGAATCTGCCAGCTGTTTGGCTATTGCATGAGATTGGTTTGGAACGTGGCTATAATAAAACGAAGGAATTTGGCTTGGATCTGACCGAATCAGATAAATACTATGGCTTGGCTTTAGGGGGCCTACAATATGGAGCTTCACCTATGACCATGGCGGCAGCTTATGGCGTTTTCGCTAATGGCGGCACCCTTTATTCACCCCATCTGATCACGAAGATCATTGATTCGACTGGAGCGGTTATTGTAGATAATTCGACACCAAAAGGGAAAAAAGTGATTTCCCAAGAAACAGCCGACGAAATGACTAGCATGCTGTTAGGGACTTTTTCTAACGGAACGGCAGTCAATGCGAACGTTTCTGGCTATACGATTGCTGGTAAAACAGGGACCACCGAAGCTGAAGATGATCCTGATAAAAATAATGATCAATGGATCATTGGTTTCACACCAGACGTAGTGATCTCTACTTGGCTAGGATTTGAAAAAGGCGATAAAAATCGCAATTATGATGGTACAAGTGGGGATACAGTCGGTTATGTTTTTCAATCCGAAGCATCAGGCATCTTACCTTATTCAGCTGGCAATAGCTTTACCGTAGCCGATGCCTATGCGACTGGTGGGAAAATGATGGCAGCCGATGAAGTCGATGAAAACCAGAGCCAAAATGATCAAGAGTGGAATGAGATCAAAGAGAAAGCACAAAAAGGCTTGGATAGCTTTAAAGAGAAGGCCAAAGAAGGATTGGATGTTTTTGGGGAGAAGGCCAAAGATGCTTTACAACAATTTCGCGATCGTTTCAATAATGAAGAATAGATTAGCCAATCCCAATTTAAAATGTTACAATAAAGATACTATTAATAAAAGTGAGGGATAGCTATGGCAAATGTATATGATACAGCCAATCAATTAGAACGTGAGATCCGTGATTTGGATCAATTCAAAGCTTTAAATGCATCATTTGGAAAATTGAAAGAATCGAAACCAGCCTATGACTTATTTAAGGAATTTCAAAGCTTTCAACAAGACATTCAGCAACGCATGGCAGCCGGTGAAGAAATGACTGATGACGATGCTGCAAAAGCCCAAAAATTAGCGGAACGCATCCAAAAAGAACCTTTGATCAAAGACTTGATGGACAAAGAACAAAGCTTTAGCCTTGTGATTAATGATCTGAATCGCATCATCATGGACCCACTGCGGGAATTATATGAAGGATAAAAATAAAAGCTCAGAAAACAAGTCAATCCTGTTTTCTGAGCTTTTTTATTTCCAAAATTGATACCATTTTTTTTGAACTTCGGTTACTTTTTCTTGTTCGACTTGGTTTTGTTCCATTTTTTGGAGTCGTTCTTGCAAGGCTAAGAGTTGCTTACTATTTTCGGCCAAGGTTTCAGCCAGTTTAGCTTCTTTTTCATTTTCTTCGCTGTCAACTGCCTCGTTTTCTTCTTTGGGAGCCTCGATTGCTAAGTGTTTGTTCAACTCCTTGATCAGTTTTTTATCTTCAGCGTTCAATTGTTGTTGTTGGTCGATCAATTTGTGGAGTTGCTCGATTTGTTCATCTTTTTTGTTTAGCTGTTCGATAAGATAATCCAAGCTAGGATTTTCAGAGTACTCATCGGTTTGTTCCTCGGTGATTTCATCTTGTAATTCTTCTTTGATCTTTTCAACACCTTTTTTTCTAATATAGATCGTGTTACTCTCTTTATAATAATCCTCTTCAGGAAGCTTTTTATAACGGTAAATGATCTTGTCACGGGAGACATTCAATTCGTTTGCTAATTGTGTCAGTGTTTTGTCTGTTGATTCCATATAGAGTTCCTCCTTAGTCTTTACCTAGGTGTTATCTAGGTATCACCTAGGTAAGTATAACATATTGCAAGTAAAGCTTCTAGTGTTTGAAGAGCATTATAAGATCGGAGTATTTTTTAATTTTAACGAACTAATTTTCTCTTTGTGCTGTTTTTTTTCTTAAATCATGCTAAAATAAATAAAAAGGAGGATGTGCTATGCTGCGATTCTTACATTGTGCTGATCTGCATTTAGATCGCGCCTTCGAAGGCTTACATACGATTAGTGATCAAGTAGCAAAATTACTTGAAAACAACGAACAGGTCTTAGAAAATATTGTTTCATTGGCCATCACAGAAAAAGTGGAGTTTATCCTGTTCGCCGGCGATACATTTCATCAAAATCGGCCTACCTTTAAAACGCAATACCATTTTGTGACCCAAATGGAACGCTTAAAGGAGGCGAACATCCTTGTTTATATGATTTTTGGCAATCATGATTATTATGAGAAGGAACGCTATTGGTTTGAATTTCCTGAAAATGTACATTTATTTACAGAAGAAACTGTGAAAACCTATCGAATAAAATCAAGAGAGGGAAAAATAGTAGCCATCAGTGGTTTTAGCTATCAAAAGCCTCATTTATCGATCGATAAGGCACTTGAGTTTCCAATGAAACAGGCTGATATCCATATTGGGCTTTATCATGGCGATCCAGGCTCGACCATGTTTGCTCCGTTTCAAGTGCAAGAATTAAAGCAAAAAGGTTACGACTATTGGGCTTTGGGTCACATTCATGTACCCACTGTTTTGGCAGAACAACCACCAGTCCTTTACCCGGGGACACCCCAAGGTCATACTCAAAAAGAAGAACGTACCGGTGTCGTATTAGTAGAGATAGATTCAGGGAAAATACATTGGCAAGCCCGCCAAGTAGCTGCTGTTACTTGGTGTCAGAAACAAGTAGATCTATCTGGGGTGACCAATCAAAAAGAAGTTTTACAAAAGGTAGAAAAAATGTTTGATCGATCACGACAAGAGTTGATAAAAATCATCTTCTATGGTAGGGACCATTTACCGAAAAACTGGTTATCAGAAAAGGAGAAAGCAGAGCTGATCGCTTATCTCAATGCCAGTTTTGCTGACAAACATTGGCAACAGATGATTTATGAATTGTCGACTCAAGAAGTAGAAAGCCCGCATAAAATGATTTTAGCGGCTGATCCTTCATTTAAAGAACAATTATTGAGAACTTATCAAGAGAACCCCATTTTTGCAGAGATGGTTGCTGAATTATACCAAAATCCGCTTTTCCCAAGTGAGTTAAGAAAAAATTTAAAACGTGATACCTTTATAGAAGTAGAACAAGAATTGATACATTCATTTAGTTGGAGGGATCAAGATGAGGCTGATTAAGGCAGAAATCACTGGGTTTGGTCATTTTCGCAACCAAACTTTTTCCTTTCAGGCGGGCAATCAATTATTTTACGGGAAAAACGAAGTAGGCAAGTCGACACTCTATCAGTTCATTCAAGCCATGTTGTTTGGTTTTCCTAAAAAAAGTAGCAGACGTCGAGATTATACGCCTAAAGATGGCACCGCTTATGGCGGTAAACTATGGTTAGAGATAGAGTCTCATGGAGAAGTCTATATCGAACGATTTCGGCAAATCAATCGTGGCAGGGCCAAAGTATGGGTCGATGATAGAGTAGGTGATGAAAGACTCCTTGAATCAATACTCAGCCCACTGAATTTACAAGTTTTTCAAGAGGTATTCACTTTTCAACAAGAGCAATTAGCACAAATAGATCGTTTGCAAGAAGGCGAATTGCACGCTTCCTTACTTTCTTTAGGCATCTCTGGTAGCAATCAATTGATGAATAAGATCCAAGAATATCAAAAAGAAAATCGACTTCTTTACAAGCAAAAAGGTCAGCGGTTGCCTTTAAATCAGCAACTTAAAAACTATCAAAAGTTAATTCAAAAAATTGCGGAAAAAGAAAGATATGAAACAACGATAAAAGCTGCTTATAAGTCTCTTTCTGAAAAGGATCAGCAAGAAACTGAATTACAAAAGTCGCGCCAAAAGCTCCAAAAAGAAGAACAACTATTGAATCAACAAAAGATAAACTGGCCTTTATATGAAGAATGGCAACAATTGGATGCGGTGAGGGAAAATAAGATATCTGGCGCTGAAAAAGATAAATTACAGGGCTTTTATCAAGAGTATCAACATTTGACCGATGAGATCCAAAAGAAGTCAGACGAATTGGCTCGCTTGGAACAAGGTCAAGAATCAGATAGTTACTTTTTCTTTCTGGATAAGGAAGGAAAAATCAATGAACTGCTTCGTCAGAAAGTGGATCTTGTTCGAAGAGAAGATCAGATCCAGCAGTTGATAGAGCAATTGCAAGATTATGAAGAGCGCCTAATTGTGATCAGGAAAAAATGGGGCTGGGCCGAAAATCAAGTACCGCAATCTATGGGGACCACTATCTATCCGATTTTGGATCATATCGAAGAGTTAGAAAAACAAAAAAATGAAAGCAAACTTCATATTGATTGGATCGAAGAGAAAAGAAGAACGATGGAAAAAGACATTGACCATTTGGAAAAAAAACATCCTGAATTACTGAAAAACCAAAAACCAGCAAAAAATTTTTGGCTTCTTTTCTTGGCCGGTTTTGTCACCTATTTTGTCGTTAGCTTGATTTTTAAATTACCGAAAAAAAGCTTGATGATTGTATTGCCCGTTTGTCTTTTGGCAGCTGGTTGGACACTGTATATGAAAAAGAGAGGCAAAAAGGCCCAGGCCTTTCCGATTTGGCAAGCGCACTTAGCGCAGTTAGATTCATTGGCTCAAGAAGCAGCAGAAGAAGTAGCCAAGGCTAAAAAAATAGAAGCTGAACAAACACATGCGATCCAACAAATACAAGCTTTTTTTGCAGGAAATAAAGATTATCTGCAGTGGCGTCGCTTGGTACGAAGTTACGATGAAGAAACGATATCTTATCAAGAACTACATGCAAAACAGCATCAGTTACAAAAAAGATTAGCAGAGCTGACTGATTTACAAGATCGCTTTGTCAAGGAATTGCAGGAGTTTTCTGATTGGTTGCCTTTAGCTAACAAGTCAGTTTCAGAACAAATCGAATCGCTGGAAACTTTTGCGGAAAAAATGCAAGCAAAAAAAATGACCCGTTTACAACAACCAAGCACACTGTTAGCACAACAAGCCAAACAATTAAAAGAGGAACGGACCGAGTTGGTAACAAATCATGAAGCTTTATTGAAAAGAGTTGGCTTGGCAAGCCCCAGCGAAATCCCAGCTTGGATGCGTCATTGGGAGCAACAACTAAAATTGGGCGCGCGTAAGGAAGAACTGACCCAAACAATCATGCCTCTTTTCCCTGATCCGATCAATCGGGAAATGCTTACCGAACGTATCAAAAATAATCAATGGCAACAAGCACAGCTTCATCAAGAAGCGACAGATCTTTCGGAAGAGAAACAACGGATCGAAGTACTTATCGATCAACTTCAAGCCGATGGGACACTCGATGAATGTTATCAGGAAAAAAGTCGGTTGCTATCTGAAATCAATGAACTAGCTTTGACATGGAGTAAAAATCAAATAATGAGTCATTTTTTGACAGATTTAGCGACAGAACTATCTGATCAACAACTACCACAATTGCTAGAACGAGCTTCGCATTATTTAAATATTTTGACAAGCGGGCGCTATGTCAAGGTGACTTTTGCAGAAGGTATCTTACAAGTGACTGATCAAAAAGTAACACTAGACGTTTACTCGCTTTCGACTGGAACCAAAGATCAATTGATCATGGCTATTCGTTTTGCATATCTATCTTTACAAGATCAAGCAGTAAGCCCGGTCGTCATCGATGATGGTTGGTTACATTATGATGCTCAAAGAAAACAAGAATTGGCACGACTGTTTGTTGAATTTGGGAAGAAATATCAAGTGATTTGTTTGTCTTCTGATGAAGAAATGGTAAGCTATTATCAAGGATTAAATCAAAGAGTTCACGAAATCAAGCAAAGGATGTGACAAAAGTATTGCGGTTATGTCAATACGAAACTTATGAAAAAGTTAAGAGAACTAGCAGTCGATGAAAATTTTCAAATGTTTGTTTTGATCAAAAATGCCGATGTTCGCATGGCAAAGAATGGGAAACAATTTATTGCCTTTACTTTCCAGGATACATCAGGTACGATCGATGGTAAATTTTGGGATGCTTCAGATGAAGAAGTAACTCGTTTTGTGGCTGGGCGTGTGGTACAACTTTCAGGTAAACGTGAACTTTATCAAGGAAATCCCCAAGTCAAAATTTTTCAAATGCGATTAGCAGCGCCAGATGAACCTCGCGATCCCAGTCAATACATGCAAAGAGCACCGATGAAACGTGAAGAGATGGAAGAAGAACTAAATCAAATCCTTTTTGAAATCACAAATCCTCATTGGAATCGCATCGTACGTTTTTTATTGAATAAATTTCAAAAAGAATTTTTTGAATATCCGGCGGCTAAAAAGAATCACCATGCCTTTGCTGGTGGGCTGGCTTATCATACCATCACGATGCTACATTTGGGGCAAAGTATCGTTAAAGAATATCCAGATCTAAATGCTCCCTTACTTTATGCGGGAACGATCTTGCATGATCTGGGCAAAGTATTGGAGTTGACAGGACCAGTTTCGACCGAGTACACGGTGACAGGTAATTTGATCGGTCATCTTGTATTGGTCGATGAAGAGATTACTAAGACTTGTCAAATTTTAAAAATCGATGCCAACCAAGAGGATATCGTTTTATTACGGCATATGGTTTTGGCTCACCATGGCTTATTGGAATATGGATCCCCCGTTCGCCCACAACTGATGGAAGCGGAAGTTTTACACCAAATCGACAATTTGGATGCTTCGATGCAGATGATGTTGACGGCTCTGCAGCAAACCGAGCCGGGCGAATATACTGAACGACTTTTTGGCATGGACAATCGGCGTTTTTATTTACCAAAGGAGTATTAAAAAAAGGCACGTAAGTTTTTATACTTACGTGCCTTTTTAGGATATGGCTTATTTAGATGAGTCTGTGGTGCTTTCTTCAGTTGCTGTTGTCGAAGCTTCAGTTGCATCTGTAGAGCCTTCGCTTGCATCCGTTGCGTCTGTAGCACTTGAGTTGGTAGAAGAATCTTCTACGTAACCAGCTAACAAGTCAGCAAAAGCATCATCTTTGATCTTCACGTTAGCTGCAGTCAGTTCTTCACCAATCACTTTAGTCGTGAAGGTTGAATCATTCAATTTAGCATTAGTCGCTGCATCTTCGACTTCATCTTGGAACTTAGACATGTCGTTGCCTTTGTCTTGGCTTTTGACCATCTTAAGGATGTAATAGCTATAGCCGTATTGAGAAGCGACGGGGATGACATCTGAAATGTCGCCATTTTTCATATCCCAAGCTGCTGCCATTACTTCGGCCGGTACATCAGTTGAAGCTGAATCGAAAGTTACAGAACCGTCTTCTTTGGCAGAACCAGAGGCTGAATTATCTTTAGCGATCTTGCCAAAGTCAGCACCATCAGCTTTGACTTGATCTAAATAGTCGTTTGCGTCATCTTCGGAAGTAGCTACAATCAATTGCGCTTTGACTTCTGGGTGGAAGGATTCCCAAGCAGTCTTTAAGTCATCTTTCGTCAGTTCGACGTGAGATTTAAGTCCTTCTTGGAAAGCCAAACTATCTTTGACATTTTTTTTCAATTCTTTTTCGGTCATGCCGTAAGCTTCTAATTGATCTTTATAATCTTCACCGAATAATTCGATGATTTTATCTTGTATATCATCATCAGAAACGTCATCACCATATTTATTTGTAAATACTTTGGTCAAGATCATGTTGAACACGATTTGTTGATTATTTTGATCGGTTTTGGCTTCCTCGTAGAAGTCATTGACTGTGATTGTTCCACCTTTCATGGAGACGATCGTATTGTCGGTGTCATTAGAGCAGGCGGCCAAAGTGACCACGCCTAAGACACTTGCTAAAGCTAAGATGATTTTTTTCTTCATTGGGTTGCACTCCTGTAGTTAGATTTCTAAATATTCACAACTTCTACTATACCATACTCTTTTTTAGAATGGAAAGCTTTGTAGAAATCTTTCAAATAAAATTCATCAAAAAGAAGAAAATATTTCAGTTTGTTATATCTGTTTCCGTTTTTTCTTGGCTTCCTAAGTCAGATTGTAACTGAGCGACTTGTTCTTTGATGCGAGCCATCCTAGGATCTGCTTGAAATTTAAAAGCTGCGATGTCTTTTTGGAGCGATGTTTTGATAAACGGGATCGACTCTTCAACGGCTGTTTGTGTTTGTGTCACCGCTTGATTTAAGTGAGCGACACTATCTTTGACCGTACTCGTGGCCTCCGTCAAGTCCTCGACATAGGAAGTGACTTGTTTTTGTGTTGCTTTGCCACTTTGAGGTGCCATGAGTAAACCACCTGCCCCACCGAGCGTTGCGCCAAACAATAATCCTTTAATGAAATTTCTGATCATTGGATCACCTGCTTTTGTATTTTTTCAGCGATAGCAGCCATTTCTCCAGAGCTATATACCTCAGAATGGTCGCCAAAGTGCATCGAAAAATCGTCATCTTTACCATAGCGTGGGATCAAATGGATGTGCGAATGAAAGACGCTCTGATAGGCGATTTCTTTATTGTTATTGATGATATTCAACCCTTGCATGTCAGGAAAAGCTTGTTCAAGGGCACGGGCGATCTTTGGTAGCCTAGTGAACACGTCAGAAGCTAGAGCTTCATCGTACGCAAAAATATCCTGAACATGTTTTTTCGGTACCACTAGGGTATGTCCTTTTGTCACTTGAGTAAGGTCTAAAAAAGCATAGACTTTATCATCTTCATACACTTTGTAACTAGGGATCTCTTTTTTGACGATCTTACAGAAAATACAATCTTCCATGGCAATCTCCTCCTCAAATTAAACGTTGCTTTATACCTTCTACTGTAACACACTTTGAGAAAATACGAAAAATAAATTGGTATCTGGTATGTGTGCAACAGATCTCATCCCTTCATTTAACGAGCCTTACCGATCTTATCGCTCAGATGACCTTTTTTGTTACAAATCACGGCCAAATTTGAGCTGACGCTACACCTACACGTTTGTGTCCACGGCTGGCCTTAAGCAAGCCAATCTCGAAGTGAAGTGGATAATTTGACCGGGGATCGTAACCCTTTTTTGCAAGTTTATTGAAAATTAATAGGATATTCCTTGCACGATCCTGTGATGTTAAGTACAATGATTTGTGAAGAATAAGGAGGTAGCGGAAATGTTGCATTGTACATTTGAAGATGAGGTAGATCTTGCCACGGTAGCTATACGTGTCAAAGATCGTGATAAAATGATCGCTTTTTACCGAGATTTGATTGGCTTTGAGCTTAAAGGGGAAGAAAATGCACTGGCGATCATGGGTATCGCTAAAACGAAACAAGAAAATTTATGGATCGAAGAAAGTCCACGGGCCCAAAGTTATGAGGGCCAAATCAAACGCCTTAAACAATTAGGTCTTCATATTGGCCATTTGGAGGAACTAGCTGATCTTTATGCACGGCTGATAAAGGCAGATTATAGCAAAGTAGCGACTGAATTTTCAGAAGACAGGGTCCATTTGCTCGTTGAAGATCCAGAAGAAAACTTTTTGGATATCTATGTGGAAACACAACTACCTGTGACTTCAGCAGAGAAACTATTGGAAAATAGTAAGAATGATTACCCTAAATTATCCGTCGATTCTACTCTTGATAATGTCAGTCTACATGTTTTAGATAAAGCGGAAGAAGGCCACTTTTTAAGTTCAGTGATAGGCTTTGATTCTGATGAAGGAGCCTATCAATTAGCTTTGAGTAAACAAGCTTTTTGGATCTCTCTTGAAGAAAAAGCCAATCAAACTTTGGCGATGTCAGCTGATGATATCACAGGTCTAGAAGTCGTCAAGTTTGTCATCAGTCAAAAGGATCTGCTCGACTTGGAAAAAACGTTGCAAGGATCAGGACGGCCTTTTTATATCGATCATAAAAAAACGATCATTGCAGTGAGTGATCCAGCCGGTGTCGAATGGTGGTACAGTATCAAGTAGGCGAGAGGAGAAATCAGATGGAGCAAACTTTTTCTATTATTGTATTGACTTTTTTTTGCTATTCTTTTATTGGCTGGCTATGGGAAACAATTTATTGTTCTTTAAAAGCCAAACATTTTGTTTATCGGGGGTTCCTCTTTGGACCAATCACACCGATCTATGGTTTTGGAGTCACCGGAGTCTTGTACTTTATTGAACCCTATCAAAATAATTTGGCCTTGTTATATATCTTGGCGACCCTTTTAGTGACCATTTTGGAGTATCTCACGAGCTTTTTATTAGAAAAATTATTCCATGCCCGGTTGTGGGATTATTCCAAGGTCCCATTGAATATCAATGGACGGGTAGCTATTCCAGTCTCGCTTTTTTGGGGGATCGGTTGTGTCTTGATCGTTCGGGTCGTAAATCCTCGCGTTGAAGAAGCCATCTTTCAATGTGTAGATACATTCGGTATTTTTTTACCGCTCGTCTTGTTGATGCTGATCAGTTTCGATTTTGGCTTTACCTTGGCCAATGTGGCTTCTTTCCGTCGCAAATTGACCGAGTTGAACGATGCGATCCAAGAAAAGAAGACACAATTACAAAGCGATGTCTCCGAGTTAAAGACAGCTGCTGCGGAACAATTTGATGATTGGAAAGCTGAAAACAACATCGACAGCAAAGCTTGGCTACAATCTTTTCGTAACCAGCCAGGAGTTAAAGAACGTTTGCCAAAATTGAATTTTCCTGAACGGCGTTACTTATCCGGATATCCCAATATGAAGGAAGAAGATGATAAGAGTCGATTTGATGAAATCCGTCTTTTAGTCAAAGAATTACGTAAGAAATAATGAGGACTGATCTCAATTGCCTAAAGGTGTAGAGATCAGTTTTTTGATGGAGAGGAGTGGTCATTGATGTTCCCTAAAACACAAGCAAAGATCCTGACTGGACTTAAAAATGAGGTGTTTCCAGGTGTGGTGTATCAATTTGTTGCTGATAAAACAATCGAGACTCACGTCGCAGGTGAGGCTCAAATCATCCCTGACAATAAAAAAATGACCCGAGAAACGCTCTTTGATGTGGCTTCTCTGACCAAAGTCGTTTGTACGACTAGTTTGATTTTACGTCTCTATCAAGCCGGAAAAATCGATCTCGAGGCACCTGTACACGATTACTTGCTCGCCTTTTCTGATACCAAAGTAACGATCCGGCAGCTTTTGACCCATACTGCTGATTTGAACACCTGGATAGAAAGTCGCGATCAACTCTCGGCCGACGAGTTAAAAAAGGCTTATCTAAACTTGACTTCTGGCCCACTGATCGGGCAAGACGTCCATTATACTGATACCGGTATGATTTTGCTGGGCTTCCTGTTAGAAGAAATATTCGGCCAGCCGCTGACAACTTTATTTACCGAAAAGATATTACAACCGTTGGGGATGACGCATAGTTTTTTTCCGCCCTTATCTAAAAATAGGAAAGTCGCCGCCACAGAAATGGGTCTGTTACCCGGCCAGACCCATGATCCCAAAGCACGAATTTTAGGCATTCATGCGGGCAATGCGGGCTTGTTTACCATCGTGGATGATTTGGAAAAGATGATACGCGTCTATTTTGGTGAAACTGATTTTCTTGATAAAAAGTTGATTTTGAGCTTGTTAGAAGATCAAACACCAAACCATGCCGGTGGGCGTTCCTTGGGTTGGAATCTAATAGCACCTGGTCTTTTGTATCATACGGGATACACAGGCACGTTTATGTTGATCGATCCGATCCACAAACAAGCTTTCACTTTCTTATCCAATCGGATCCACCCAGCTGATCAAAAGGTGGAATATGTGCGCTATCGGGATGAATTAGTGAGTCAGTATTTAGAAGAAGTTGGGAATATGTTATACTGAAAATGAATTTTAGGAGGAGGTAAAATAATGGAACCATTATTTATGAAACCAGTTTTTCAAGAAAAAATTTGGGGCGGCAGTCGCCTCCATGATGTGTTTGATTTTGATTTACCAAATGATAAGATTGGGGAAGATTGGGCGATCAGTGCTCATCCTCATGGCGTGAGCACCATCGAAAATGGCCCTTATAAAGGACAAACTCTCGATAAACTATGGGCAAACCATAAAGAGTTATTTGGTGATCCAGTTGGTGAAGTTTTTCCATTGCTAGTTAAAATTTTAGATGCGGAGGATGAGTTGTCAGTCCAAGTCCACCCTGATGATGCCTATGCTAAAGTGCACGAAGGGGAACTCGGCAAGACGGAATGTTGGTATGTGATCGATGCCAAACCAGGTGCTGAGATCATTTATGGTCATTCGGCACAAACCAAAGAAGAGTTTGCTCAAAGGATAAAAAATAAAGAATGGACGAAGTTGTTTACTCGCGTACCGGTCAAAGCAGGCGATTTTTTCTATGTGCCAAGTGGAACTATTCACGCGATTGGTGCTGGAATCTTGATTTTGGAGACCCAACAAAGCTCTGATACGACTTATCGAGTCTACGATTATGACCGCAAGGATGACCAAGGGAAGACGCGTGAGCTTCATATCCAACAATCGATCGACGTCACGACGATCCCAGCACGTAAACCTACTATTTCGGTCAAGGAAACACGTCAAGGAAATTCTAGTATTGTGACTTATTTAAAAACTGACTTTTTCAATGTTTATGAATGGCAAGTCAGTGGTAGTTTGAAATGCAAAAAACAAGCTCCTTATACTTTGGCAACAGTGATCGCAGGTTTTGCAAAACTTGTTGTGGATGGTAAGACTTATGAAATGCCGGTGGGAACGAGTTTCTTATTACCAGACGCGATACAGAGCTGGGAACTTTTAGGCGATGCAACTCTGATTGCTTCAGAGCCCGGCGAAAAATCGAGATAAGCAAAGCGGCCACCCATGCCTTAGAAGGTGGTCGTTTTCAATTGGGGAGAGAAGTGGAAAATGGATAAAATTTTAGTGCTTTGTGACGATTATTGGCATCCATCTGAAGTTGTCCAACGGGGATTAGAACCGTTAAGTGATCGCTATGATTTCACTTTCATTAAAGATGCCAAAGACACTTTGACACAAGCATTTATTGCGAGCTATCCTTTGATCATTTGTTGCAAAGCCAATCATATCAACGCTAGTAATACTCATCCTTGGTTTGAAGAAAATGTCACAGAAGTTGGTGTCAAAGAATTAGAAGCGTACGTCGCAGCCGGTAATAGCTTTTTTAGCATTCATTCTGGAAATACGGCACGTTTTGGCAATGCCTATGGTGAATTTACAGGCAGTTTTTTTGAGGGCCATCCACCGAGATGTCAAGTAGAGTTAAAAATGGATAAAAATCATATTATTTCGAACAATATTCCTGATTTTAGTATTCGTGATGAACAGTATCAAATGAAGGTAGTCGCTTCTGATGCAGAAATCTTTTGTGAAACGCGGTCTGATTCAGGCGGGACACAAGTTGGTGGTTATTCACGTGCGATTGGTTCGGGGCGTCTATGTGCACTGATGCCAGGACATACTTTGTCAGTTTGGCTGACAGAAGAATATCAGCAATTACTTGTAAGCTGTATCGAATGGTGTTTAAGACGAAAATGAAAGAAAAAGATCATTCTGGAATATCGGTTCAAATAAGGAAAATCCGACAAGTTTCTCGTGACAATTCACGGTCGACTTTAAACCAACGTTACACTGCACAAATGTGTCTGCTACTGACAGCAGTGGGACCGACTTGAGTCTAAAGCCTTAAGTTACTGTATCAAGCAGGTGTTTTTCATCAGCTACTCTGTCTCGCTAAGCGAGCCGATCGTAGTGATTCAAAACAATTCACATTGACTCCTTTTTCACAGCGATATCGCAGCCATATTCGTTACGTTTCGCTAGCATAAACAGCCTGATAGGGCCTCTGATTATCTGGGTAGTGGCTGACTAATAAACAATCACCCAAGGCTTCATCGGTCCATAGGTTTTCTATACAAGAGAATGATCCCTTTAAAAATGATGCGGATATAGCGTTAGATTTTGATTCGGAAAAATCATTTATTTCTTTGAACTATTAAGAAAGTATATCTTTTTGGTGTCATTCAAAGCTTGATCAATCAGTCTTATTAGTTCGAAAAAACGCTTGAGCGGTAAGCTTATGGCGGGAAATACTTCAAGAATATGAAAGACACCCGAATTGGAAAAGGGAGTACCTATGATGGCGTGAAAGGCACCAAGGATACCTTACGAACTTATCGGAAATAGTGGACTATCCAAATACTAGCTGGGAAGATTGAAGTAAGTCAGCTGATTGGCGGCAGTAGACTTTTTAGCGACAAGACCAAAATAGCTTCGATTGGTGGCGTCTTTTTCCGGTAAGCACTAGCCCCACTTTCGAGCACGAGATAAAGCTGATCTGTAAAAACCTTGATCTGCTCAAGATAAGGCGGAAATTTAAGCGTCAATAAAACCACTGTTTCCACTAAATCTCCTTTCCTTTCTTAGTTTATGTCGATGTGAATGCTTATCTTGGCTCACAGCGCCCACTCAAAAAAACACTGGCGATCCTCAAGTGGGCCGATGATTTAGGCAAACGTCAGGGCTCGAATTTTTTGCAGACCCGCACTGAAGTAATAACAAAAAAGACCACTCGCACTTGAGTGGCCTTTATTTTTCGTGTTTCATCACGGTTTCGCGTTTGATCAACTTATGCGCTACGACGATGCGTGTTCCGGTGTGTTTCTTTTGATTCAGTTGATCCATCAAGCGTTGTGTCGCTATCTTACCCAAGGAAGGGACGTCGATATCGATACTGGTCAAATAAGGGTGGATCAAAGTAGCGAAGATAGAATTATTGAAACTGATCAATGAAATGTCTTCGGGAACTCTGTAGCCATATATTTCGACGAGCTGCATGATCCGGACCGCAAATAAATCATCGATCACGACGATCGCACTCGCTTTTGTTTCTTTTAAAGTATCCTCAAAGTGAACGTAATCTTCGGGACCTTCAAAAGTCGCGGCTGAAAAGACGGGCAAGTCGTTTAACATCAAGGCTTTTTGGTAGCCGAAGAAGCGTTCAAAGTACAAATTTTCATGGGTGATATTGGTCGCAAAAAGAATACGTTCGTGGCCTTGGTCGATCAAAAATTCAGTCGCCTGTTTACCTAGAAGTTGATTGTCATTATCGACATAGACGATATTTTCTTCGTGATTATAGGGCTGACCGATCAAGGTGAAGGGGATCTCATTTTCTTGCAAGTAAGCGATGATTGGATCGCTTTTGTCGGAATAGGTCAAGATGAAGCCATCCACTTGCTTTTGACGGTGCATTCGTTTGACATTATCTAAAGAAGTTTCAAATGTTTTAGAGGATACGATAGCTACTGACATGCCATGGCGGTTCGCTTCTTCATTAATCGTTTGGATCGTTTCTAAGTGGAAAGGATTGCCAATCCGTTCTTTTGTATCAAGCGGCGGCAAAACGACACCAATGGCACTGGCCGTCTGTTTGCCTAGATTACGAGCGGCTAGATTAGGTGTGTAGCCCAGCTCATCCATGACCTTGCGAACTTTTTTCTTGGTTTCATCTGAGATACTAGGATGATCGTTTATGACCCGCGAAACGGTCGAAGTCGCGACACCGGCTTTTTTAGCCACATCTTTGACGGTGATACTCATTAGGACCAGCCTCCTTTACAAAATTTTTCTGGATACTTGCTTATCCTAGCACAAGTTTTTGGTACTGCCTAGGACTTTTTTAAAAAACCATCGAAAGCGGTCAAGTGCCCTCGCTTTCGATGGTGTGGGTCGGTTTATTTTTGAATCGACACACTCAAGTGATCAGTCAATAATTGTTCTTCTTGATAAAGCTTCAAAGTCAAGGGCTTGCCAGAAAGCAAGTCTAATGTGACATTGTTTTGATCGACATGGATCGCTAGTAAACGATCACGATAGTTGACATGGAAGGAGTAAGCCTGCCATGAGTTCGGTAAGAAGGGCGCAAAACTCAAGCTTTCATTGAAAGTCTTCATTTGAGCGAAGCCTTGAACAATGGCCAACCAGCTACCGGTCATCGAAGTGATATGCAAGCCATCTTCGGTATCATTATTATAATTGTCGAGATCTAAACGCGCTGTGCGTTCATACATTTCGACGGCTTTTTCTTCTTTGCCTAGTTCAGCCGCTAAGATGGCATGGACACAGGCAGAGAGGGAAGATTCATGAACGGTCATCGGTTCGTAAAAGTCAAAATTGCGTTCTTTTTCTTCAAAAGTAAAGTGATCCCCTAAGAAATAAAGGCCTTGTAGCACGTCGGCTTGCTTAATGAAGCAGGAACGCAAAATCTTATCCCATGACCAATGTTGATTGATGGGTAGTTCAGCAGGATCTAACGCACTGACGGGCTTCAGATCTTTGTCTAAGAAGGTATCATGTTGCACGAAGATCCCTAACTCTTTATCTTCTGGGAAATACATGTTATCAATGATATCTCGCCAGTGGTCTTGTTCTGCTTGAGGAATTTCTACTGTTGTTTCGGCTTGGAATTTTTGGTAATTTTCGAGTGTATAACCTAAGACCCAGGCTGCCATTTGATTGGTATACCAGTTGTTATTGACGTTATTTTCATATTCATTAGGACCCGTAACGCCGTGGATCATATATTTTTGATTGCGTTTCGAATAATGGACGCGATCGGCCCAGAAGCGGGAAATCTCGGTCAAAACTTCGAGACCCGCTTTTTTCATGTAGGTCGTATCGCCAGTATAGTTGGTGTAATTATAAATGGCATAAGCGATGGCGCCATTTCGATGGATCTCTTCAAAAGTGATTTCCCATTCATTGTGACATTCGATCCCTGTGAAAGTCACCATGGGATATAAAGCCCCTTTTAAGCCTTGTTTTTGGGCATTGACATGGGCTTCTGGCAATTGATTATGGCGATAGGTCAAAAGGTTACGCGTTACTTCTGGTTTGGCTAAAGCTAAATACAATGGTACAGCATAGGCTTCGGTGTCCCAATAAGTAGCACCGCCATATTTTTCCCCGGTAAAACCTTTAGGCCCAATATTCAAACGGGCATCTTCGCCGTAATAGGTGGAGAAAAGCTGAAACAAATTGAAACGGATCCCTTGCTGAGCGATGTCATTGCCTTCAATGACTACATCGGCGAGTTCCCAACGCTTATCCCAGGCAGTCACATGTTCAGCTTTCAAACTTTCAAAATCTTGACCATAAGTGGTCAATAATTGATCGACCTTGTCTCTTTGTTGTGTTTCAGGAATATCGCGACTAGTTGTGATCACGACTTCTTTTTCCAAGCGAGTCGATTCGCCAGCCTTTAAGTCAAACACAAATTCATCAGTGATTGCTAACTCACTAGTCGTTGTTTGATTTGGAGTTTGATTGTGCTTCATGGCTGCGGTCACAACAAATTGTTCGATCCCAAATTGGTTAGGAATGGTTTGTGTCATTAGATACTCATGGTCGTTATCTGTGCCCTTTGCCAATTCTTCCCAAAACATTTCATCATAATTGCTATCTTTATTGTGCACAAAATTATCTAGCTTAGAATGGATCTCAATTTTGGCAGAGCCTTCTAGAACTTTAGCATCCACGCGAATGAAAGCCAACTCTTTTTTAACGATACTTAAAAAACGTTCGAAAGAAAAACGGACTTTGGTAGTCCCTACAGTAACGGTAAAATGGCGAGAGAGCACGCCTTTTTTCATGTCGAGTTCCATGTAGAAATCTTCATAGTCACAAGTTGCTAAATCGATGGTTTGGTCGTTGACAAAAAGATCCATAGCAACGAAATTAACAGCATTGATCACTTTACCAAAATAATCCGGATAGCCATTTTTCCACCAGCCGACCCGCGTTTTATCCGGATACCAAACGCCAGCTAAATAAGTTCCTAAATGATGATCAGCATTATATTGCTCTTCGAAATTACCACGCATGCCCATATAGCCATTTCCGATACTTGTTAGAGATTCTTGTAAGCGGCGGTTTTCTTTATCTAATGACGATGTGGCGATTTTCCATGGGTCCACATCAAAAAGTCGTTTTACGGATTGCATCATGATCCCTCCATTTTCCATCTTTCTATGTCTCTATAATAAACGCAATCGATTGCATAAGTCAAGAGAAAAATTGCGCAACAAGGATAAATGCCAGAGTCGCTAATGAACAAAATAAGCAAACTGTTTTAAGATAAAACGTAGAGAGGTAACTGTTTGCTCGTGAATTTCCTATTTAATAGGAACCGATTGCATAAAACTAAATTTTTTAGAAAAAAATAAAACGATCAAGAAAATGTTCTCGATCGTTTGTTAAAACTTATTTTGTCTCCTGTTTGTTTTTTAAAGCAAGTTTGAGGAGACGTTCTGCTAGGATTTCATTGCGGGCTAAGATCGGTCCATGAAAGTAAGAACAGAAGACATTCCGATAAATGGCCCCTTCTGTTTGGTCGTCGCCATTATTACCATGACCTTCAAGAACTTTGCCAAGTGGTCGTTCTTCTTTTCCTAAGAAGGTCCGGCCATTGTGATTTTCAAAGCCTTCATAGATTTCGCCGGTTTCTTCATTTAAGATTTTTATATCACCGATAAACCGATTGTTTTCTTGACTCAGTGTATAATGATCAAGGGCTGAGATTCCTTCTATTTTTTCACCATTGGCACCGATATAGTAATGACCTAGAAGTTGGTAGCCACCACAGATCGCCAACATCACGCCATCATTTTCGATAAAACGAATGAGGTCGGCTTTTTTATCTTTTATATCCTTGGAGACGATCCACTGCTCATAATCTTGACCACCGCCAAAAAAAGCTAAATCGAAAACTTCAGGATCAAAGGGTTCATGGATACTCACGACCTCTGTGGTCAAGACGACACCCATTTTTTTGGCGACATAACGAAGCATCAACAAGTTACCATTGTCGCCGTAAGTATTGAGTAAATTACCATAAAGATGAGCCAGATGTAAGGACTTTTCAGGCATGACTCATTCCTCCTTCCATGATCCCTTGTTCAGCCAAACGTTTGCGCAGTTGTAAAACAGCAGTATAAGTAGCTAAAATATAGATATGGTCGGTCGGTAAATTGCTGATGGCAGTGATGACTTGGTCGAGGGAGTCAACTTCTTCTAACTCATTCTCGCCAATACCAGCCACTTTGAGGCGCAGCGCCATTTCTTTATGACGATCGCCACCAGCGATGACTTTCGGGATCTTCATTTTAGCTAAGGCCTCATGATTGCCATCCCAGATCCAACTGACATCGATCCCATCTGCATAATTGGCATTCAACAAGCAGACCAATGAAAACTGATAAGGTGCCAAACCGATCATGTCAATGACTTGATTGAGTCCTACGGGATTTTTGACTAGGACCAAGGTACATTTCTTCCCATAGATATCAATGGTTTCTTGGCGTCCGAAGACCTTCTCATCATAACCTAAGCCTTTGCGGATCTTTTCTGGGGCCACATGGTAATACTCAGCTACAGCCGTTGCGGCCAAGGCATTATAGATATTATACAGACCACCGATCTCGATTTTATAATCATGATCATCAATGGTAAATTCTGAACTGATGTTGGTCATTTTCTTTAAAGAGGTCAGGCGATAATCGAGCTCGGGTCGTTTAAAATCACAATTGGGACAATAATAGTTGCCCAAGTTGGCATAGGTATTCATCTTGTAATGCAAAATATGTTGACACTTGGGACAAAGCAGACCATCTGTATTATAATGGGCTGCTTGTTCATGATCTTGTTCATGATCAAAGCCGTAATAAAGCCGTGGATTAACTGTATCGAGTGAATTAAAGATCGGTGAATCACCGTTAGCTAGGATCGTTGCTTTGGGGGACTTAGCTGCGCCATCAACGATCATTTGGTAGGTCGTATAGATTTCACCATAACGGTCCATTTGATCACGGAAAATGTTGGTAAAGACAAATAATTCTGGCTTGATGTATGCAGTGACTTTGCTTAGACTGGCTTCATCGATTTCTAAGACCGCAAATTTTTTCTGGCCTTTTTTATTCTTAGCAGAAAGAAAAGTTGAAACGATCCCTTGGACCATGTTGGCACCAGTCGGGTTCGTCAATACGTTGTCAAATTCTTGCCGCAAAATATTGACCACAAGGGAGGTCGTCAAGGTTTTTCCATTAGTACCGGTTATGACTACGACTTGATAGTCGCCGGCGAGGTGATCTAAGATATGCGGATCGATCTTCAAGGCAAGTTTTCCAGGTAGGCTCGAGCCACCTTTGAAAAAAGTCTTTAATACCCATTGCGAAGCCTTGCCGACGCCAGTTGCAAAGTGACTTTTTATTCCCATAATAAACCTCCAAAAAATAAAAATACATTCAACTTATCATACCACAAGAAAGGCCTAATATAGAATCATCTTTCTTTTTTCTTAAAAATCCTCGAAAATGGGTCACTTTAAAAGCTTAAATGGAAAGAAAAGCAGCTGGGATTAAAATGAGAAGTCGCCCTGTCTAGGGCGACTTCTGCCTCAATCTTGAGGAGCAAAATAATTCTCAGTGGCATAAATGAATGCCGCTAGATATCGTAGGCTTGCTTTTTTAGCTATAGCAGTATTGGAACAGATCAGATCAAAAGCATGAAAAGCGCCGTCATATTCATCCAAAGTCGCAGGGATCCCGGCCTCTTGAAGATTGCGGATGTAGATTTTGGTTTCATTATAGAAGGGCTCGATCGTGCCCACAAAACTGTAGGTCGGCGGGAGACCATGAAAATCAGTGGCGCGAACGGGTGCCGCATATGCTGGTACTTCTTCTTCAAGAGCTTTGAGATAAAGGCCCCAAGCGACTCGATTGGCTTGCGAGTCCCAAATCGGGGCATTATTATCTTGTGAAGAAGGCGTGATCATCCGGTCATCGAGCATGGGATAGAAAGGCATTTGAAAAGCGATATTGACTTTGCCCAAGTCGCGTGCTAAAAGGCTCACGGCAGCTGTCAAGCCACCTCCTGCACTGTCGCCAGCTACAAACAATTGGTCAGAACGAATGCCTAAAGCCGCGGCATTCTTTTTCATCCAGACCAAGGTTTCGTAACTATCCTCCAGTGCGGCAGGATAGGGTTCGTTGACGGATAAACGATAATCGGGAGCGACGATCACACAATTGGCCGCTGACAAAAATTTCTCCATATAGACATAATCTTGCTCGGGTGTCCCGATTGCAAAGCCACCACCGTGTAGCCAAAGCAGTCCGCAAGCATTGGGCTGAGCGTGTTTCGATCGGGCAATGATAAGGTTTAAATGGGGATTGTCTTCGGTTCGGATCGTTACTTTTTCCACCTTAAATCCTTTTGGGCGCATCATTTTCTTGACGAGCTCCAATTTATTTTGAGCAGAGATGAAACTATTTGCGTCTGTAAAACGAAAATGTTTACGAATAAAAACACCTTGTTTGCGCAGTTGGGGGTGGATCTGTTCATCGGTTATGTACATAAGGAGCCTCCTTAGAGATTTTATTGGCGTTAGCCATGCCAGAACACTCGTGACTTTAGTCATGAGTGTTCTGGCAGTTTGTTTTTTGGATGTCTTTTGTTCTATCTAAAAACCGATAGGAAAATAAGAAAATAAACAAAAAGAAAATATTTTCGTTCATTTCCTCTCAAGCGGTGATAGTATCTATTTAGAACCTATTTTCGTATTAAAGAATCATACAGGAGAAAATAAAATGACCACCCCCGCCTATGTCTTAACGTTACCACTCAAAGTGGAAATTTGGCAAGAACATATTTTAGAAAAACGCTTGAATATCGGGCGAATGATCTATAATGCTTGTTTAGGAGAAGCTCTCCGTCGCTATCAGTTCATGAAGCGTCATCCGGACTATAAAAAAGCCGCTCAACTTGAAAAAGGATCGGAACGAAAACGGCTTTTCAAGCATTTAAAAGAAGAATATGGGGTGACAAAGTATGCTCTCAATCGGTATGTACAACCCATGGGACAAAAATTTAAAGAAAACATCGGCTCACAAATGGCACAAAATATTGTCGAACGCGCGTTTTCAACGGTTGAAAAAGTGATGTATGGTCAAGCGAAAAAAGTACGATTCTGTCAACGGGGCGAATTTCACTCGTTAGAAGAAATGAGACGTATTAAGAGATTAAATAAGAAACAGTTAAGCAGTATGGGCCTATAAAACATCAGAAAAAACAGGTTTTGAAGTGAGCCTACAGGATGCTAATGGAAACAATCGTTTCCTTGTCCATGAAAGTCTAAGAGATTCTCATTAATAGTTGGTGTTCTTTTTTTGCTTGCAAAAAATATCCGGAGGAAGTGAGATACTATCTTAGAACCTCGCGACTTTAGTCATGAGAGCTTCAGAAGCTTATTGCTTAGGTGAATGTTAAGAAATATTGTCGAATGTTACATTTTTTTTACTATTTCTCATATCGTTTGACCTTTTCCTTTTTTCCTATCATAATAGAAATAGAGATGAAAACGGTAAATAGTAGCTAAGCTTTTGTAGTCGCGGCTTTTCAAGAGAGGAGTGAGTATTGGCATGAAATTAAATATTCAATCTGCCCTCGTTAGTTTGGGATTTGCGTTTCTGCTGAGCGTGACCCTCCATGGTGATGCGGATGCTTTTACAGCCGATGCCTTTAAACAAAAGGAGCCAGCGACACAACTAACTGAGATCTCTTCTATGACACTGGCTACTACTGGGTCACAAGTTTTTGATTTGTCAGATTCCAGTGAAACACCGGTCTCTTTTGATATTAGTGATAGCAGCACTAGCGAGTCAGAAACGGTATTCACTACGTCTATCGCTGATGCAACGAGCACGAGCCTTACTACTTCTGAGACATCAGAAACTGAAAGCAACGAAACGACGCAAGAGGCGATAACAAGTAGTAGTAGTAGTAGTAGTACGACGACCACTCCAAGTGAAACAAGTTCGACGAGCGATTCAAGTAGTAATTCTACAACGTCAAGTGAGGATGGAGAGGAAGCAGGTGGGGAGACTACCGAAAGTTCGGAAACGAGCGAATCATCTGAAAGTTCTTCCGAACCGTCTAACGAAGCTAATAAACCCAATACTGTAACTGCTGAAAATGTTGAATGATTACCACGTTTGAAAAACAAGCGTGGTTTTTTTTATGCGACATTATTTTCTCCAATTTCGCGTTGCGGAAACCGGATCAATCTTCGACGTTTCAACTCTGTCTGGATGTGTCGTTTTTGCTTTTATGGATACTATAATGCAAATTCGGTCCCAATTAAATTTTTGTGGATATTGAAATTAGCATCCGATGTCCGTAAATTTATTTTGATGTTCCTAAGTTTTCAAATAAAGCCAATGATCATATTCTGAAGGCTAGTGAAGGAGAAGTCTCCGAATTGTTTCTTTCAAGAAAACAGCATTTTGGTTATTATTTTTTTCACAAATTTTATTCTAACTATTGCGCTATGTATCAGGACATGATAGAATTTTATGTGAACATATTAACAAGAAAGGGGTGAAAAGGTTGGAAACAGATTCGTTAAAAAAATTGCCCCGGGCCACGGCAAAACGGTTACCTTTGTATTTAAGAAATCTGAATATTTTGGAATCAGAGGGGGTCAAACGCATCAAATCACGTGAGTTTGGGGAAATCACGAAAATTCCGTCAGCTACGATCCGTCGTGACTTTTCCTATTTAGGTGAACTTGGGAGAAGCGGTTACGGTTACGATGTTCCCTATTTGATCGAGGTTTTTACGTCACTATTAGAAGCTGATGAGAAAAAATATATTGCTGTGGTAGGCTTTGGGAATTTGGGCCGGGCCATCGCTAAAAATAACTTTCGGAGTAATGAAAATCTGTCTGTGGTTTGTGTGTTTGATACGGATCCTGATTTGATCGGTAAAGAAGTCGAAGGCTACTATGTACACAGCATGGATGAACTAGCGGATGTCCTTCATAAGAAGCAGGTCACCGTTGTGATTTCCACCGTTCCAAGCCAGTATTCTCAAGAAGCCATTGATGAAATCGTAGCAGCTGGGATCACGGCTATTTTGAATTTTGCTTCAGAAAGAGTGAACATTCCTAAAACCGTAAATATGCGGTATATCGATTTGACGACAGAACTTTTGACATTGATTTTTTTCGATCATCATTATAAAGAACATCCTTTAGTCGTTACTTCTTAAGCAAATCATTTCAGAAATCGCGAACTCTCCTTTATACTAAATGGGAAGGTGAGGAGAAGAATATGCGTATAACTTATAAAGGGACTCAAATAGAAATTCTTGGTACACAACCGCAAGTAGGCGATCTTGCGCCAGAATTTGTCTTAAAAGATTTAGAAAACAAGAATCATTCTTTAAGTGAAGCCAAAGGGCAAGCTGTGATCTTAAGTGTGATCCCCAACATCGACACGCGCGTCTGTGCTTTACAAACGAAACGCTTCAACCAAGAAGCTAGCCAATTGAAAGAGATTTATTTTGCTACGATTTCAAATAATAGCAAAGAAGAGCAAGCCAATTGGTGTGGGCAAGAAGGCGTCGATATGTTAATGCTCCATGATACGGAAAATGAATTTGGCAAAAAATATGGCTTATTCATTCCCACGACAGGACACTTGGCTCGAGCGATCTTTGTTTTAGACCAAAATGGTGTGATCGTCTATGAAGAAATTGTTGCCGAAATGAGTCATGAACCGGATTATGAAAAGGCCTTGGACGTGGCTAAAAGTTTAAGTTGATTTGACTTTAGCAAAAGTTCATTGTAAAATAAGGCAAAACGAAGAACAAGAGGAGTAACTTTTGCAAGGTTTGTAGAGAGAAAATCGTTGCTGAAAGATTTTCAGCCTGAAAAAAGTGAAGGTAGCTTGGGAGTTTTTGTTCTGAATCTAGTAAGAACAAACGAGCCATGGACGTTACCCATGTCAAGTGGCAGAATCGTTCTGCAATTTAGGTGGTACCGCGTAATTTACGCCCTAAGATGTAATAAGCATCTTAGGGCTTTTTTATTTTTAAGGAGGAAAACCATGAGAGAAAGCAATTTGACAACAAAATACGATCCTAAAGAAGTAGAAGCGGGTCGTTATGAAAAATGGCTTGAACAAGGTCTGTTCAAACCAAGTGGCGATAAGACCGCCAAACCTTATTCGATCGTGATCCCCCCCCCCAATGTGACAGGAAAATTACATTTAGGTCATGCTTGGGATACGACTTTACAAGATATGATCATCCGCCAAAAACGGATGCAAGGCTACGACGTGTTGTGGTTACCAGGCACTGACCATGCTGGGATCGCCACTCAAGCCAAAGTTGAAGCCAAACTTCAAGAACGAGGACTTTCACGTTATGACTTGGGCCGTGAAAAGTTCATCGATAAAGTCTGGGAATGGAAAGAAGAGTATGCCGACCATATTCATGAACAGTGGGCCAAGTTAGGGCTCTCTTTGGATTATAGTCGCGAACGTTTTACCTTAGATGAGGGACTTTCACAGGCGGTTCGCAAAGTATTTGTCACTCTTTATGAAAAAGGGTTGATCTATCGCGGCGAATATATCATCAATTGGGATCCGAAAGCTCGCACCGCTTTGTCAGACATCGAAGTGATCCACAAAGATGTCGAAGGGGCCTTTTATCACATGACCTATCCTTTGGCAGATGGCTCGGGCAACGTCGAAATCGCAACGACACGACCGGAAACCATGCTCGGTGATACGGCGGTGGCCGTCCATCCTGATGATAAGCGTTATCAAGACTTGATCGGTAAGACAGTTATTTTGCCTTTAGTCGGACGTGAGATCCCAATCGTTAGTGACTACTATGTCGATCGTGAATTTGGAACCGGGGTTGTCAAGATCACACCGGCTCATGATCCTAATGACTTTGAGGTAGGTAATCGCCATGACCTCATCCGACTTAACGTGATGAACGAAGATGGGACCATGAATGATAAAGCGGGTAAATATGCCGGCATGGATCGTTTTGAGGCGCGTAAAGAAATCGTCAAAGACTTAGAAAATGGTGGCTATATGGTGCGGATCGAAAAGATCGTCCATAGTGTGGGTCACTCAGAACGGACGGGCGTCATCGTTGAACCACGCTTGTCGACGCAATGGTTTGTGAAAATGAAACCTTTAGCTGAACAAGCCATCACCAATCAACAAACGCCTGACGCGGTCCATTTCTATCCCACGCGTTTCAACCAAACTTTTACCCAGTGGATGGAAAACGTCCATGATTGGGTCATCAGCCGTCAATTGTGGTGGGGTCATCAGATCCCAGCTTGGTATCATAAAGAAACAGGCGAAATCTATGTCGGCATGGAGGTACCTTCTGATAGTGAAAATTGGGAACAAGATCCAGATGTCTTAGATACTTGGTTTAGTTCCGCCTTGTGGCCTTTTTCTACGATGGGTTGGCCGGATGCCGACGCCGCCGATTTCAAGCGTTACTTTCCGACGGATACCTTGGTCACCGGCTATGACATCATCTTCTTTTGGGTCAGCCGCATGATCTTTCAAAGTTTGGAATTTACCGGTAAACGACCTTTTGAAAATGTCTTGATCCACGGCCTTATCCGGGCTGAAGATGGGCGCAAGATGAGCAAGTCTTTGGGCAATGGGATCGATCCGATGGAAGTGATCGACAAATACGGGGCCGATGCCTTGCGTTGGTTCTTATCCAATGGTTCTGCACCTGGTCAAGACATGCGTTTTAGTTATGAAAAAATGGACGCCGCTTGGAATTTCATCAATAAGATTTGGAATGCTGCGCGTTTTGTCTTGATGAATGTGGAAGGCATGAAAGCTTCTGATATCGATCTTCTTGGCGAAAAATCAGTGGCTGACCGCTGGATCTTGACGCGTTTGAATGAAACAGTCGCCAAAGTAACGGAATTGTTCGATCGTTTTGAGTTTGGCGAAGCGGGCCGTTACTTGTATAACTTTATCTGGGATGATTTTTGTGATTGGTACATTGAAATGAGTAAAGAAACGCTTTATGGGGAAAATAGTGCTTTGAAACAAAGCAATCAAAGTGTGTTGGTCTATGTTTTGGATCAATCCTTGCGCTTATTGCACCCGATCATGCCTTTTGTGACCGAAGAAATTTGGGAAAAACTCCCTCATGAAGGGGATTCTTTAGTCGTGGCCGATTATCCGGTGAGTCATCCTGAATTTGACGACACTAGAGCCGCTCAAGGGATGGGTGTTTTGACCGAATTGATTCGCGCGGTCCGTAACATTCGTGCCGAAGTCAATACACCACTATCGCGGCCGATCACTTTATTGATCCAAACGAAAGATCTTGGCATCGAGACCTTCTTAAGTGATAATAAGCATTACATCGAACGTTTCTGTAACCCAGAAAAATTAGTGATCGCAAGCGAAATGAATCCGCCAGATACAGCGATGTCGGCGGTGTTGTCAGGTGCGATCGTCTACTTGCCCCTAGAAGGATTGATTGATATCGACGCTGAACTGACTCGTTTGGAAAAAGAATTGCAAAAATGGGACCAAGAAGTTGCTCGGATCGACAAAAAATTAGCCAACGAAAAATTTGTGGCCAATGCACCGGCAGCTGTTGTTGCAAAAGAAAAGGCCAAACAACAAGATTATCAAGAAAAGCAACAGGTTGTTTCTAGTCGGATCGCCCAATTGAAAAATTTATGATCTCTTTAACAGTGAGGCAAGTTTTGGCACTTGTGCTCACTGCTTTTTGGTATAATAAGGCAAATAGGAAAAAATTGGGGGAGTTTTCATGATCCAAACGATGCAAGAGGCGAACTATTGGCTGGCGAGTCGGCCGTTTGGCACGCGTGAGGGAATCGATCACTTTGAAAAGCTACTGGATAGGATCGACCATCCTGAAAAAAATACGGAGATGATCCACATCGCCGGTACCAATGGCAAAGGTTCGACATTGAGTTTTTTGAGAGGGATGTTACAAAAAACGGGTTTTCGCGTGGGCAGCTTTATTTCTCCACATATAGAAAAAATCAACGAGCGGATCGCGATTGATGACCAGCCGATTTCCGATCACGACTTTATTCGTTTGGTAGCTTTTTTACAACCGATCATTCTCACTTTAGATGAAGCAGAAGGTAAAGTGACTGCTACACAATTTGAAATTTTGACGGCCATGGCGTTTCTCTATTTTGATGAAAAAAAGGTGGATTTGGCCTTGATCGAAGTCGGCTTAGGGGGCCTTTCTGATAGTACCAATGTGATTAGCCCCCTACTTACCGCAATCACGACGATCGGATTGGACCATATGGAAGTTTTAGGGGATACGATAGAAAAAATCGCTGCTCAAAAAGCGGGCATCATAAAAGAACAGGTGCCAGTGGTCACGGGAAAAATCCCGGATTCCGCCTTAGCTGTCATCGCTGAAAAAGCACTAACTCAACAAGCGCAGCGTTATTCTTTCACTGAGGCTTATCAAGTGACCTATCGACATCCCAATCCAAATTGGGGCGAAGTTTTTGATTTTACGAATGAAAAGGGTAAAATCAAAAACTTACTGATTCCCATGGTCGGACGTCATCAAGTAGAAAATGCTGGTTGTGCAATCGAACTCTATGCCTTATTTTGTCAGTTGAAACAGCTGCCTTTTCAAGAAAAGATCGTTCGGCAAGGCTTGCAAGAGACATTTTGGCCGGTGCGTTTGGAAAAGCTCAGTGACGAACCCTTGATTTTATTAGATGGTGCGCACAATACCCATGCGATGAAGCGCTTGGTCGAAACGATGCAAAAAGAATTCAGTGAGCACAAGATCCATATTTTGTTTTCCGCTTTGGATCACAAAGAAATTGTTGGTATGTTGCAAGAACTGCTCAAAATCCGGGGAGCAGACATTTACCTGACGCGTTTTGACTATGCTAAAGCGATCCATCTAGAAAAACATTATGAAGCATTAGATGAAAAACGAATCACGACTGTTTCTTTATGGCAAGTTGGCTTAGCTGATTTATTGGCGTCCGCCGATAGTTGTGACTTGATCTTGGTGACGGGTTCCTTGTATTTCATTGGCGAAGTTCGGACCTTTTTAAAAAATTTGTAAGGAGTGTTTAAATGAACGAAAAGTTACGTGGTGTTATTTTTGATATGGATGGCTTGATGTTTGATACCGAGCTTTTATACTATGAGGCCACGCAAGAAACGGCAGATCAGCTGGGGATCCCTTATGACGCAGCCATTTATGACCGCTATTTGGGGGTAAGTGATGAAGAATTGTGGGACGCCTATCACAGCCATTATGATCTTGAATTTGGCTTTCTAAAAGTAGAACTTTTTATAAAGACCGCTTATGAGCGGACTATGGCTTTATTTGATAGCGGCAAGGTGACAGTGAAACCAGGACTTTTTGAATTATTGACCTATCTAAATGCCAATCAGATCGAAAAAGTAGTCGCCTCTAGCAATAAACGGACCGTGATCGAAAATTTGCTAACTAAAAACGGGTTGCGCCATGAATTTACGACGATCGTTTCAGCAGAAGATGTCAGACGTGCCAAACCAGATCCAGAAATTTTCGTCAAAGCACAAGAAAAATTAAAGTTACCCAAAGACCAATTGCTGATTTTAGAAGATTCACCTAATGGCATCAAAGCTGCTAATGATGCGGGTATTTCTGTGGTCATGATCCCTGATTTGATCCAGCCTACAGCAGAAACCAAAGAGAATAGTTTGGTCGTTCTAAAAAATTTAGGGGAGTTACCAAAGTTTCTAGAAGATAAAGCCGTTTTTTTGCGTACTATATAAGGAGCACCTATGGCAGGTGGTCAAAACCACAAAACGTAAGGAGTCCTTAAAATGGAACAAAAAAAGATCCCGCTCAGTTCATTACCACGGGAAAGATTGTTAGACTTTGGTGCTGAGGCGTTGTCTAACCAAGAATTACTGGCAATCGTCTTACGCACCGGCAGTAAGCCTTATAATGTCATGGAAGTTTCTGGCATGATTTTGGCTGCCTTTCCGAGTTTGTATGATTTAAAAAATGCCAGTCTCAACGAATTGCAAGATATTCGTGGCGTGGGACAGATCCGCGCCATTGAGCTTACTGCTATGATGGAGTTGGGCAGTCGGATCCACCGTTCCAAACAACCAAAGTATGGCAAAGTTTTTTCTAGTTACGATCTAGCTCAACAGCTGATTGATGAAATGCAAGATTATCAGCAAGAACATTTGGTCTGCTTATATCTCAACACCAAAAATGAAGTGATTTATCGCAAGACACTATTTATTGGTTCCTTGAATCAGTCAATCGCTCACCCCCGTGAAATCTTTAAAGAGGCGGTTCGTTACAGTGCGGCTCGCATCATCTGTGCCCACAATCATCCTAGTGGCGATCCGGCTCCATCTGAAAATGATCGGATCTTCACAAAACGCTTGAAGGAGTGTGGGAATATGATGGGGATCGAATTGCTCGATCATTTGATCATTGGCAATGAAAAGTACATCAGTTTGCGTGAAGAGGGCTTTTGGAATCAATAATCGCGGTTTTTACTTGCCAAAGCTTTTTTTTAAGTGTACAATATAATTGTAATTTTGTTTGGGAAATAGATGCTGATACACACGTTTCACCTCTATCGGACACGAGCAAGTTACACAATATTATTTATAGTGCTTATGCACGAGGAGGTTCTCTAATGGAACAAGGTACAGTAAAATGGTTTAATGCAGAAAAAGGTTTTGGATTCATCTCTCGCGAAGACGGTAGCGATGTATTCGTACATTTTTCAGCAATCCAAGATGAAGGTTTCAAAACTTTAGAAGAAGGACAAAGCGTAACGTTTGACGTTGAAGATACAGATCGCGGTCCTCAAGCTGCTAACGTAGTTAAAGCTTAATCTTAATCCGATGATTGAAAAGAGCTGACACTTTATTGTGCCAGCTCTTTTTTGTGTTTAATACTGAATAAGAGCGTTCTGATCAATCTTGTCGCTATCTTAAGTTGAGTAAAACTGTGTTAAATACTAGATGGATCTGACGTAAGTAGGTAAGTAGGGATGGACCTGTGTCAAATACTAAATGAATCTACTTTTAGATGACTAAAAAAGCGAGGCGCTCATAAAAGAGATCTCGCTTTTTTTAATTATTTTGTGTCAGGTGTCATGATCATGGATAAGATCATCGGATGACGTTCCGTTTTCTCAAATAAGAAAGGTTGTAGAGCGGCAGTCATGGCTTCGCGTAATTGGTGTTCGGTACAATCAGGATCCTTCAATTCGTTTCGTAACACTTTAAAGAGGATCGATTGGCTTTCACCGATCAATTCGCCCGATTCGCGCATGTAAACAAAGCCTCGTGACAAAATATCAGGCCCGGCTAAGATTTCGCGTTTTGCGATATCAACGGTGGCTACGGCCAAGACCAGACCATCTTGTGAAAGGAGGCGGCGGTCACGCAATACGACATTGCCGATATCACCGATACCACTGCCATCGACATAAACATCACTGGCATTAAATGATCCCGCGCGTCGAGCACTATCAGCGGTTAAGGCGAGCATGTCGCCATTTTCCATAATGAAACAGTCTTCTTCGGGAACGCCAGTAGCTTGGGCCAGGCGTGTATGGATCTTCAACATTCTGAATTCACCATGGATCGGCATAAAGAATTTTGGTTTCATCAACCGCAACATCAATTTTTGTTCTTCTTGACCACCGTGTCCAGAGGTGTGAACATTATTTAATTTACCGTGGATGACTTTGGCACCTGAGGCCAAAAGTAAGTTGATCAAATGATTGACACTGACCGTATTCCCTGGAATCGGTGAACTAGAGAAAATGACGGTATCATCAGGATGGATCGAAATTTGGCGGTGCGTCCCATTAGCGATACGACTTAAGGCAGCCATGGGCTCACCTTGCGAACCGGTACATAGGATCAAAGTTTCATTAGCTGGCAAACGATTGATCTCACTGGCATCGACAAAAGTCCCATCTGGTACTTTGATGTAGCCCAGGCGTTGACCATTAGCGATTGCATTTTCCATACTGCGACCAAAAACGGCAATTTTTCGTCCATTGGCAACAGCGGCATCGGCGGCTTGTTGTAAACGAAAAATATTTGAAGCAAAACTAGCAAAGATGATCCGGCCTTCGACTTTTTCAAAAATTTTCATGATTGAAACGCCGATCGTCTTTTCTGATTTGGTAAAAGTCGGGATCTCAGCGTTGGTACTATCTGATAGCAAACATAAGACGCCTTCTTCACCGATCTTTGCCATTTTTTGTAAATTAGGCGCTTCTCCTCCCACTGGTGTCAGATCAAACTTGAAGTCGCCGGTTTCCACGATATTACCAGATGGCGTTTTGACCACAACGCCCAACGTGTCAGGAATCGAGTGGGTCGTCCGAAAGAAACTGACGGAAGTCTTGCGGAAGCGGATGACAGTATCTTCATGGATCTCATGCAGATCGGCATCACGCAAAAGACCATGTTCTTCTAATTTGTTGGTAATCAAAGCCAGTGCTAAAGGACCTGCATAGATCGGGATATTGGCTTCCCTTAATAAATAAGGGATCCCACCGATATGGTCTTCATGGCCGTGCGTGATCACGAGCGCTTTGACTTTTTGGATGTTTTGCACGATGTAGCTATAATCGGAAATAACGTAGTCGATCCCAAGCAGTTCATCTTCTGGAAATTTGATCCCTGCATCGATCAAAATGATCTCGTCTTGGAATTGAACCCCATAACAGTTTTTTCCAATTTCACCTAAACCACCAATGGCAAAAACGCCTGTTTCATTGTTTTTTAAGGATACTTTCATATTAAAACTCCGTTAAATGGAAATCAGCATGCTCTTTTTCATAAGCCAGATGATTTCCCTTGAGTTCCTGAATAAACTCGATATTATATGGGGTATTTTTTTCGACTGCTTGCCGACAAGCTACCTTGTCAGTTGCTTCGATGTACAAGCTATGTGTTTGTTCTCTTTTGGGATTGCGTTCTGCTGTTTCTTGATAATAAACTTTAAAAATCATGGATCTATCTCCTTTTCTGTGTGGTCGATTTTAGAAATCGTCCATTCTTTGTTTATGCAGGTGTTGTTGTCTGGTAAATGATAAGAAATGATAAGACAAAAGCACAAAAAATCCGAGGTCTCCTTTTATAAGTGACCAGTTTTTTGAAAAAATATACTTTTTTCAGATGCTGGGATGAGAAAAAAGGGAAAGCCTCGTCTTCGCTTTCTTGTTGTTAAGAAACTATTTTGATCTTCCACCGACTTGAACATTTCCTTTATTTTAGCACAGAAAAAGAGATAAGTATAGAAAGTAAGAATACGAAAAGGGTTACAATTGAGATATTTATAAAAAAATGATAAATTTAGAGTGAATGTTTGAATCCCTAGGTGTTGTTAAAACTGACGAAGAGCAGGAAATAACCGCAAATTTTTCGCTTTTTTCAGAAAAACGATTGAAAATGATTCCTATTAAAATTTTCCTGTGATATAGTAAAAGTAATGACATATTTTTTATTCGTAAGGAGGAGATTAGTTGAAATTAATGTGGCATTATACGATGCGAAATAAAAAATTATTGTTTTTTGATTTTATTTGCGTCTTTGGGTTTATCATTATTGAATTAGGACTGCCTACTTTGTTAGGCAAAATGATCGATACAGGTGTGGTCAATAGCGATATGGCCTATGTGAGAAAAGTAGGTTGGGCGATGTTAGCTTTGGTCGTTGTCGGAGTCATCATGAATATCTCTTTAGGGTATTTTTTGACGCGGATCACGACCAATATGACCGCAGATATCAGAGATGACCTGTATGCAAACGTTCAAGAATATTCCCATAATGAATTTGAAAAAATCGGTGTGTCCTCATTGATCACGCGGGTGACTAATGATGCTTATCAGATCATGTTGTTTATGCAAAATATCTTACGGACAGGCTTTATGACTCCGATGATGTTTGGGGTCAGCCTTTTTATGGTATTTCGGACCAGTAGTAAATTAGGCTGGTTCGTTTTAGGAGCTTTACCATTTTTACTTTTAGGAATCGTTTTGATTGCTCGTTATTCGGAGCCTTTATCGATCGGTCAACAAAAGAATCTTGATAAAATCAATGGGATCTTACGAGAAAATCTATCCGGTCTGCGGGTAGTCCGTGCTTTTGTCAATGAAAAATTTGAAGAGGATCGTTTCGAAGATGTCAATGAAGCTTTTGCGACAAGTTCGAAAAAGCTGTTCCGCTTGATGGCTTTTGCGCAACCAGCTTTCTTTTTCTTGTTCAACATCGTCATGGCTTTAGTTATTTGGAATGGTAGTTTACAAATTGATACTGGTAGTTTACAAATTGGAAATTTGATTGCTGTGATCGAATATATTTTCCATGCTTTGTTCTCATTTATGATGTTTGCGACGATTTTTATGATGTATCCAAGAGCCAATGTTTCTGCAAACCGGATCCAAGAAGCCTTAGATATCGAACCAATCATCAAAAATAATCCCAATGGAGGCAAAGAAACGACCGAAAAAGGAACAATCGAATTTAAGAATGTGACTTTTGCTTATCCGGGGCATTCACAATCACCGGTCATTCGTGATGTCAATTTTACAGCCAATACCGGTGAAACGATCGCTTTTATTGGTAGTACCGGTAGTGGAAAATCAACGTTGATCCAATTATTGCCACGTTTTTTTGATGTAACAAAAGGGCAAGTTTTGGTGGATGGCATCGATGTGCGTGATTATGACCTTGCTAGCCTACGTCAAAAGATCGGTTATATTCCGCAAAAAGCACTGTTGTTTTCTGGCACGATTGCCGAAAATCTCTGCTACGGAAAAGAAGATGCCAATGTTGAGGATATGGAACGGGCAACCGCTATTGCTCAGGCTGAGGAATTTATTTCAGAATTACCAGATGGCTTTGATACGCGTGTTTCTGAAGGCGGCAGTAACTTTTCGGGTGGTCAAAAACAACGCTTGGCCATCGCTCGTGCCGTGATCCGTGAACCCGAGATCTTTATTTTCGATGATAGTTTTTCAGCTTTAGATTACGCTACAGACGCCAAATTGAGAGACAGTTTGCGCAAAGAAACCGCGGGCACGACGACTTTGATCGTGGCCCAACGCGTCAGCACCATCATGCATGCGGATAAAATCATTGTCTTGAATGAAGGAAATGTCGTGGGTATCGGGAACCATCGTGAGTTATTAAGAGATTGTCCGATTTATTATGACATTGCGGCCTCACAATTAACGAAGGAGGAATTAGCGATATGAGTTCATTTTCTTCTTTATTGAGATTAAAAGAATACATCAAAAGATACAAAGTCAAGTTTTCTTTAGTCATTTTATTTACTATTTTGACTGTCGTTTTAAATGCGATCATGCCTTATGTCACCGGGCTGCCGACAACGGAGATCGCTAAAAATATCACGGCTGGCGAGCCGATCAATTTCAGCTACATCAAAAAGACCGTCGTTTGGATTTTGTTGGTGGGTATCGGCTATACGATTTCCCAGTTAGTTTCTGGGTTATTAGTGGCTAATGCGGTCCAAGATGCGATGAAAGATCTGCGGCGCGACATCGATCAAAAAATCAATCGTTTGCCGGTTTCTTATTTTGATTCGAACCAACAAGGAAATGTCTTGTCACGGGTCACAAATGATGTCGATGCCATTAGTAATGCCATGCAACAGGCTTTGGTGGGGATCGTCAATGCGATTTTGAGTTTATCTATGGCGATCTTCATGATGTTTTATATCAATGCTAAAATGGCCGTACTGGCTATGATCATGATCCCTGCCACTTACTTCATCACGAAATTCATTATTTCGAAATCACAAAGATACTTTAATGATATGCAAAATGCGTTAGGTGACATGAATGGTTATGTTCAAGAAAATATGACTGGTTTCAATGTAATCAAAGCGTTTGGACATGAAAAGCATTCAATGGAAGATTTTAAGAAGGTCAATTATGCCGTCAAAAATATTGGGTTTAAAGCGTCTTTCATTTCTGGGCTGATGATGCCACTAGTTAATTTGACGGCCTATCTGACTTATATCGTGATCGCCGTTTTAGGTAGTTACTACGTGATTGGTGGTGTGATCGTTGTCGGTCAACTGCAAGCTTTCATCCAATATATCTGGCAAGTCAGTCAACCTCTAGGAAACATCACACAATTATCAACAATCTTGCAGGTTGCCTCAGCATCGAGTCGCCGGGTCTTTGAGTTCTTAGATGAAAAAGAAGAAATTCATAATGAACACAATGTAGCTCTACCTGAAAAAATCGAAGGTAATGTGGCTTTTGACCATGTTCATTTTTCTTATAAGAAGAGCGAACCGTTGATCGAAGACTTGAGCTTTACGGCGAAGGCCGGTCAAACGATCGCAATCGTTGGACCAACTGGGGCTGGAAAAACGACCATGATCAATTTGTTGATGCGTTTTTACGATGTCGATGCTGGTGCCATCAAGATCGACGGTATCGATACGAAAAAAATGGCGCGTAGTGATGTGCGATCACTTTTTGGTATGGTTTTGCAGGATGCTTGGTTGTATGAGGGAACTATTCGCGAAAATATCCGTTTTGGGAAATTAGATGCGACGGATTATGAAGTCATCGATGCCGCTTCCACCGCTAACGTTGACCATTTCATTCGCACGATGCCAGATGGCTATGATATGGAGATCAATGCAGAAGGGGACAATGTTTCCTTGGGACAAAAACAATTGATGACCATCGCCCGTGCTGTGATCTCTGATCCGAAAATTTTGATTTTGGATGAAGCGACTAGCTCTGTCGATACACGTTTGGAAGGTTTGATCCAAAAGGCGATGGATAGAGTCATGGAAGGACGGACTAGCTTTGTGATCGCCCATCGCTTATCAACGATTAGAGATGCTGATTTGATTTTAGTGATGAATCATGGCTCGATCGTGGAACAAGGAAATCATGAAGATTTATTAGCTAAAGGCGGTTTTTACGCTGATCTTTACAATAGTCAATTTGCCGAAGAAGCAGAATAAAAAAGGGAACTCGATGGGCATGCCCGTCGAGTTCTTACGCATGTGAGGAGTGGATCTAGAGATGAAAAATTTTATTGCGAAAAATGCGACAGTGGTCGGTGATGTTCAGTTAGGCGATGAAGTGACAGTATGATTCAACAGTTTTTTGCGGGATGATTATGCCAGTATCAAAATTGGGGATCGTACCAATATCCAAGATGGAACGGTGATCCACGTCGATTATGATTCAGGGACCGTGGTAGGTAAAAATGTTACCGTCGGCCATCTTTGTATGTTACATGGCTGTACGATCGAAGACGGGGTCATTGATCGGTATGAGCTAGACCATCTTGAATCGGGCGGTTATTGGGGAAAATAGTTTGATTGGCGCCGGTTCATTAGTGACGGAAGATACCGTGATCCCACCCAATGTCTTAGCTTTCGGCCGTCCCGCCCGCGTCATTCGGCCTTTGACGCCTGAAGAAATCGAAAAAAATCAACAAAACGCGGCTCATTACTGTGCCTTAGGTCATGAATTTTTAGCTGGTAAGTATAAATACCAAAAATGAAGGCTGTTTTTTGAGTAACCTTCAAGGCTTGAGCTATCCTTTTTATAGGTATGAAAAAAACTTGCGAGTCAAGTTTATGGCCAAAAAGAAGCCAAGAAGATGAAAGTAGAGCTTGCTGCAAGTCTTAAAAGAATTGTGGAGTAAGGAATGCGAAGCTTGCTCCACAAATGAAAATAAACGGTCATTTTAGGAGCTCATAGGGAAGATATTTGTGCAAAATAGTAATAACTGATTGGTGCCAATACAAGCGGGGTGAACTTGGCAAGGAGAGCAGTGGTTGCCAATACAAGCAAGGCAAACTTGGCAAGGAGAGCTGTGACGAAAACTTATACAACCGATCTTACTTATGGTGAAAAATTGGACCAACTGATCGTTTCTTTCAAATGAACTCAATCGAATGACTAAAAAACCAGCTAGTGATCAGGCTAGCTGGTTATTCTTAAGCATTATTTTTTTAAATTATTGTTGACCATGACTTCATCGATCAAGCCATAATCTTTGGCTTCTTCGGCAGTCATATAATTATCACGATCCGTGTCTTTTTCGATGACTTCAAGTGGTTGACCGGTGCGTTCTGACAGGATATGATTCAAACGATCACGGGTCTTCAAAATATGGCGCGCCGCGATTTCGATTTCTGTCGCTTGACCTTGGGCGCCACCAAGCGGTTGATGGATCAAAATTTCAGCATTTGGTAAAGCGAAACGTTTGCCCTTAGTACCCGCTGTCAATAAGAAACTACCCATAGAAGCGGCCAAGCCCATGACGATGGTTTGGACATCAGCTTTGACAAAGTTCATGGTGTCATAGATTGCAAGTCCGGCTGAAACACTGCCACCAGGTGAGTTGATGTACAGGTAAATATCTTTTTCTGAATCTTGGGCATCAAGAAACAGTAATTGTGAGATGATCGAATTGGCTAAATCATCAGTCACTTCACCGCTTAGCATAATGATGCGGTCTTTTAAAAGGCGTGAATAGATATCATAGGCTCTTTCACCCCGCGATGATTGTTCGATCACTGTAGGAATTAAATTCATAGAAAGGATCCTCCTTAATTATTGATAAGATTAGTTTAGCACAACTCGTTTTGATATAAACGAATCGGCTGATTTTTTATCTATGTTTAGTATACACAGTTGGTCAATAAAGGTCAAATACAAACTTCTGAAAAAAGTCAAAAAATATGGTACACTGTTGTTAAACAACAATAGCAAACGAATGCAAAGGAGGCAACTTTAAATGCTCTTTTTTCTAGTGGGATTAGTAGGTGTCGTTGTCGGTGCGCTGATCGTGGCGATCGGTTTTTTTGTGTGGACCCGTTATGAAGCGACGCAGGCACAAAAAAATCGCGTGTTGGAACATAAGGTAAAGGAGATCGAAACTTTAGTTCTATTGAACAAAAAAATCAATGAGATCTTGGAAAAACGGATCTTGATGATGGATAAATACGTTAGTTTCGATGCTTTTGATGATTGTTATATCACGGTCGATGATTATATTTATTTGCAATCTTTCGCGGCACAAAATAGCTTTTATTTACCCAATTATTTTTTAGAGGAATTTTTCAAAAAAATTGCGACCCGAAAAGTTGTCTTGTCGCCCGAAGAAACCTTGCAAGTCGGTGGTTATACCTTTAAAGGGGGCCGGGTGATCATTGAAGAATTTTCCGACCAAATCACCGAAATGATCTATGAACGCAAAGTGGCTATCAAAAAAATGACCAAAGAACCTTTGACTTATTTTAGTAAGACCTTATGAAATAGGACGATCGACCGCTTTTTTTCGTGGCTTTTTTGGAAAGAAGCGATTGAACATGCTACAATAGGTCTTGATTGGAGTGATAAAGGATGCAAATTTTTGCACATAGAGGAAGTAGCGGTACCCATCCAGAAAATACCCTACCTGCCTTTGCGCAAGCCGTTCGGGCCAAAGC
>JBFLGC010000011.1:0-11373 GCA_041859945.1 Tetragenococcus sp. | reverse complement strand
CAAATGACCAAAGATGGACAGTTGGTGATCATTCATGATGATACGGTCGATCGCACCACAGATGGGCGCGGTCGGGTCTGTGAAAAGAATTTTGCCGAGCTACGCAAGTTAAATGCGGGTAGTTGGTTTGATCCTAGCTATACTTCAACGAAGATCCCGACTTTGAAAGAAGTGCTTGATTTATTGGTAGCTCGAGATTTTAATGGCGTTTTAGATATCGAACTTAAAACCGACCAAGCAGAATACTTAGGGATCGAATTTAAAGTCTCCGATCTCTTGACTAATGGGGATTGGCCCTTTACTTATTTTTATACGAGTTTTAACTACAGCACTTTAGAACGGATCCACAAGTTAGAACCGACAACTGCGATCAGTGCGATCATGGGACATTCGGAAGAAAAAGTGGCGCAAGCTTTAACCACTGATTTTATTGAAGGCATCCATCCTGATCTGGATTGGGTCAAAAGTCACCAAACAGAATTGGTTGCTTTTCCTAAAAAAATTCGTCCTTGGACAGTAGATGAAACGGAACAAATGGATTTCTGCTTTGAGTTACCTTTGAGCGGTTTTTTCACCAATTATCCGGAACGCGCGATGACGAGAAAGAGAACTAGGTAAAGCTATGCAAAAAATCATTGCCATCGTAGGACCGACCGCCGTGGGTAAGACGACTCTAAGTATCGAGTTGGCTAAAAAATTTAACGGAGAGATCATAAGTGGCGATGCGATGCAGGTCTATCGCGGCCTTGATGTCGGTACAGCCAAAGTAACAGAAAGTGAAAAAGCTGGGATCGTCCATCATCTGATCGATATCTGTGAGAGAAATGAAGATTATAATGTGAGTGATTTTCAAAAGGACGCGCGCTTTTGGATCGCGGATATTTTAAGTCGTGGGAAGCTTCCAATCGTTGTTGGCGGTACCGGATTGTATATCCAAGCCTTACTTTATGATTTTCACTTTGGCGCAAAAGACAGCGTTGATACGAGCGCCATTCGTGAGCAATATCAGCGTTTTGCGGATGAATTCGGCAAGCAGGCTTTATGGGAAAAATTAGCAAAAGTCGATCCCCAAGCTGCGGCAAAGATCCACTTTAATAATCAACGCAAAGTGATCCGAGCTCTGGAAGTGATAGAGGCGACGGGTAAAAGTATTTTAGCACCACAAGAAGCACCTAAAGCTTATTACGACTATTTTCTGATCGGACTGACCACGGATCGCAGTTTATTATATCAACGGATCGATCAACGTGTCGAACTCATGATGAAATCAGGTTTAGAAGAAGAAGCGCGGCTATTACAGGCGATTCCTAATTCACAAGCGGCTCACGGCATCGGCTATAAGGAGTTTTTTCCTTATTTTGCTGGTTCGATCGATAAAGTGACAGTTGTGAGCGATATTCAAAGAAATTCACGCCACTACGCCAAGCGTCAATTGACTTGGTTTCGCAATCGGATGAAGCCTCATTGGTATGATCTGGTCCAAGATCCCACACAACAGATCCAATTAGAACAAGAGATCCGACAGTTTCAGGAGGATATTTGATGAAAGAAAAAGAACGCGTGGTTTTAGTCGGGGTAAGGACCCAACAAACGGAAAACTTCGACCGCTCATTGGAAGAATTAGCCAGTTTGACAAAAACAGCCGGCGGAGCAGTTGTGGGGACTTTGGTACAAAATCGCCCCAAGATCGATCCTAAAACGATCGTCGGTAAGGGCAAGATGCAAGAATTAAAGGCACTTTGTGAGGCAAATGAAGCGGATTTAGTGATTTTTAACCAGGAATTATCGCCGCGTCAAAGCCAATTGCTCGATGAAGGTTTACAAATGCCAGTGATCGATCGGGTCCAGTTGATTTTAGATATTTTTGCTTTACGGGCCCACTCACGTGAAGGAAAATTGCAGGTCGAATTGGCACAAACGGAATATTTATTGCCCCGTTTGGCGGGCCAAGGAAAAAATTTGTCACGTTTAGGTGGCGGGATCGGCACGCGTGGTCCAGGTGAAAGTAAATTAGAAATGGATCGCCGCTATTTGCGCGAACGAATCACGACGATCAAAAAAGAATTAAAGCAAGTCGAAGCTCATCGGCAACGGACGCGGCAAAAACGTCAGGCTAATAAAACGTTCCAAATCGGTCTGATCGGGTACACCAATGCGGGCAAGTCTACGATATTGAACTTATTGACGGCAGCGGACACTTATGAAAAAGATGAATTGTTTGCGACTTTGGATCCATTGACCAAAAAATGGCGCTTATCGGAAGGAATGGAACTTGTGATCACTGATACAGTTGGATTTATCCAAGACTTGCCGACCCAATTGATCCATGCCTTTCATGCGACACTAGAAGAAAGTCAAGAAATGGATCTCTTACTTCATGTGGTCGATGCCAGTTCGGCAAACCGACGCCAAGAGGAACAAACCGTTTTAGAACTAATGGATGATTTGGATTTGAATCAGATCCCGACTTTGACTGTTTATAATAAAGTGGATAAAATAGATCCTGATTACTTTGTGCCAACTTTATTTCCTCATGTTTTGATTGCGGCGACCCAAGCAAGTAGCGAGGAGACGTTAAATCAAGCAATCAAAGAACAACTGATGGAACTATTTACGCCTTATGAGCGAACCATTGCCGAAAATGAAGGCCGACTGTTAGATCGCTTAAAAAAAGAAACCCTCCTAGTTTCGGTCATTTATCAGGAGAATACCAAAACCTATTTGATAAAAGGCTTCGCACCAGCTGGATCTACCATTTGGCAAGACGAAAAATAGCATTCTCAAACCATCTAAAATTTTTTAGGTGGTTTATTTTTTTGGATACCAAAAGCAGAATTCAGTAGCCATTCATTTTTGTGTACTTAAATTTTACTTAAAGGAACCAGAAATCGAAAAGGGAGTGCCTTTGCCGTCAAAAGAAGTAAGTCTATGAGTGGATAATTTAAAAAGAAAATAAGGAGAAAGGTTGTAGCGTGACTCTTGAATTTTGTTCCACAATAAGTCGCTAAGTGATCCGCATCAAAACCCCTAAGTTTCAAATAATTTTGCTATATTTTAGTAGAAACGCTACAAATCGATAAGTGTTTCGTGCTATGATAAGAGGTAAGAATAGGCGAGTGAAGAAGGTGTAAGGATGGATTTTTATGCCCATGAGAAAGAAACGGACGGCTGGTTGGATATTACCGATGAGCAAGCGGAGAAGATCCTAGATGTTGAAGACTTGGATTTTGATACGCGAGAGTTTGAGCAAAATAAATGGGTCAAAAAATTAGGCTTTGAAACCTCGATGCTAAAAAATCCTCAAGTGCGCTGGGAAACCTTGCATCTATTCATTCAAATGTGTGATCGATTGGAGCAGATTTTCGCAGCGAAAGGTCAATCATTGGATGGAAAAATCACGCGGTCGATCGATGAATGGTCTAGTCCCACCAAGATCTATTTTGCCCTTTATCAGGTGGCGAGTATGCATGTATCACGGCACTATTCACAAGAAAAACCGCCAACTTTTGAGGGTCATTGGTACCTGATCTTGCAAAAATTTTTTAAGGTAAGCACGGTTAAAGATATTTATCAACTTGCCTTAAATAATGAAGCGTTGATCAGTGCACCAAACGTTAAGACGCGGCATGCTTTCTTTCTAAATGAGAACGGCACTAAAAGTGTTCATTGGGATGTCTCTGGTAGCTTACGCGAAAAGCAATCTTTTTCCGATCAAGAGTTGACGATCCTTAATCGTACGCCTGAACGTCAAGTAGCGCTTTGGGAAATTGAAGAAGTCCGTAGTGAAATCATTCGCATCTATTTGCAAATTTGGGAAGAAGTCATTTACCTCCTGCCCAAAGTCGACTTGTGGAAGCCATTCAATCGCCAAAAAGTCTTGCGTTTTGTCGATGATTCCCAAGAATTCGTAGCTTGGCAAGAGGATACGAATTTTGCGGCCGCTCTACTGCGTCTAGCGGAAAATAAAGTTCGTGAGATCTTACCTAAAGCAGCTGAAACCAAACCGATCCGCGTCGACGGCCTTCTAAAAGAAGTTCAGGAATTTTATCCCTTACCTTTGACTTATAGCCTGCGTGGCATACTGGCCAATTACGAAAAAAATTTGACCGAAACAAGCATGGATAACATGTTAGATGGCCTTTTTTATTACGGCATCCCCACCCCACAGTTACTACCATTTGCCTTGTTACGTAAGCATGACGTGGAGCAGTGGACGCGAGTTTTAGTGCAGTATCAAAAAGATAGTGATTATGCTAAATCTATCGCGCAAACCTTCAAGAAGACTAAAGAGGCGGATCTTAGTTTACTTTTAGCTTATGAACTGACACGCTTTGATAAACTAAAAACTTTACGAAATCAGCGAGTTCGCGCGATTTTACCGGATCGAAACGTACGCCGATTTTGGACGCTTGCCGAAGAAAAGCAGCCTTTGACTTTTGAAATAGCTGCGACGATCATGGCTTTTAAAAAGGATGATTATCATGAAACGATCACTTTGGACCAAGCCAAAATCGTCCGCTCGCGGATTGATTTGGATGAGACAGTTGCTTTGCTCGATGCTTTTATAGAACCCGAGGCTGAAGTGGTTGCCCCTAAAGAAAAAGTAACCGCAGTGAAAAAGCCAACTTCAGCGGGAGTCGTTTTGGTCCGCGAGTTGCTTGAAAAAGAAAGTCTGCCCATAAGTGAGCTCCAACAAAAAGCTCAGGCGGTTGGAAAGTTAGTCACTGTTTATTTGAGTGACATCAACAAAGCGTTTTTCGAGTTGGTAAACGATCAATTGATCATCATTGAAAATGATAAAGTCAAAATCGATCCTTATTATGTGGAAATAGCAAAGGAGATTTTAAGTGAAGATTCTAGTAAATCCTAAAGAAGCAGATGCGATCATCCGGGCTTTGGAAGCAGGGGTGGTCCCGCAACGTGGCGTCCGTCATCTGTTAGTCGGAAGAAAAGCTGAAGTGGCAGAAGTTATTGACAGTTTACAGAAAATTTCAGAAGGCCAAAGTGACATTCGCTTTTGGGTCGGTGATTTTGGTAGTGGGAAGAGTTTTATGCTACGTACGATCGAATCCATAGCGGTCCAACAAAACTTTGTCGTTGCGACCGTTGATTTGACGCCAGAACGCCGCTTTTATGCCACAGATGGCAAAGCACGGGCACTTTATACGGAAATCATCGACCATATGAGTACGCAAGCTTCGCAAAATGGCAATACGTTGACGGTGATCCTTGATGAGGGTCTAAATCTGGCGGCCCAGAATTTGGCTCAGTCTCATGATTGTGAGATCAGCGCGGTCTTTAAGCCAGAAAATCGGCAATGGATGGAAAATTACTTGCTAGATTTGACGACAAGTTTTTCATCGGTCGGTTTGTCTTATGAATTAGGCCAAGCGCTGATGGCTTATTTTGATGGCTTGACTACCACAAACAGGACTCTACAAATGCAAGCTTTGCGCTGGATCCGTGGCGATATTCCAACCAAGCAAGAAGCCAAACGAGAACTGGGCATCACCAAGATCGTTACCGATGAAAATTGGTTCTTGATGATCAAAAATTTGGCCGAGTTATTTGCCGGTCTGGGCTATGCAGGTTTTGTGATCGATTTTGATGAAGTGGTCAATCTATATAAGTTACCGCGCCGGCAAACGCGTGATGCCAATTATGAGAAGATCCTGAATCTTTACAATGAATGTAAAAATGGAGTCGCTAAGCACTTGTTTTTGAATTTTGGCGTGACCCGTAAGACGATTTTTGACTCTCAGCGCGGCATGGCCAGCTATGGCGCTTTGCAAACACGGCTGGGGAGTGAGAAGTCACTTGATCAAGAACTTATCAATACTAGTCGTACTGCCTTGCCACTGAAACCCTTAAGTAATGAAGAAATATTTACCTTGTTGGAACATTTGACGACGATCTACAACACGAATTATCATTGCGAGATCCACTTGAGTTTGGCACAGATCCAGACTTACATGGAAGGACAATTGAACCGTCCTGGAGCGCATGAATTTCTGACACCGCGCGATGTGATCAAGGATTATTTGGAACTCTTGAATCTAGTCCGCCAAAATCCTACTGTCAATATCGACCAACTATTGACGACCAATAATGGCCGCAATACCGATCCTGTCGAAAAAAGTAGTGCGGATACCGATGATGAAATCGAGGTTTGGTAATGAACTCTTTAGAATTATTACAACGACCGCTCCGTAAATATATTTATGCCCAAGGTTGGCAAGAACTGACCAAGATCCAAAGTGCTGCCATTTCCTACCTTTTGACCACGGAGGACAATTATATTTTAGCTGCTCCGACCGCGTCTGGTAAAACAGAGGCGGCTTTTTTCCCTGCTATCAGTGCGGTCGAAAATTTCCATGAAGGTGTGAAAATTTTATATATCTCGCCTTTGGTCGCTCTGATCAATGACCAATTTCAGCGTGTCATCGATTTATGTCAAGAAATGGGCATCAAAGTCACGCGCTGGCATGGTGAGGCTTCGGTAACGCAAAAAAAGCACTTATTAGAACAGCCTGAAGGCATTGTTTTGATCACGCCAGAATCACTGGAAGCGATGTTGATCGATCACCCTGGCTATGCCAAGACGCTTTTTGCCAATTTAGAATGGGTTTTAGTCGATGAGATCCATGCTTTTTTGACCAGTAATCGAGGTCTGCAATTGCGCTCCCTTTTGGAAAGATTGACAGCCTATATGACGACCCAACCACGTTATATCGGCATGTCAGCGACCTTGAGCAAGGACTCTAGCCAAGAGGTCAAGGCCTTTTTTCCAAGTGATCGCACGACGAAGATTTTGGTCGATCGGGGGTCTAATCGGCGTGAAATCAGTAAAGAATACTTTCCTAAAAAAGGGAGCCAGCCAGCTTCTGAAGCAATCGAACGAATTTATGCCTATTCACAAATGGAAACTATGCTCGTTTTCCCCAATTCGCGGGCGGATGTGGAAGCTTTGTCGGTCTATCTGACCCAATTGGGAAAAGTAAACGGATCATCTGTGCGTTATTTTGCTCACCACGCTTCTTTGACCAAGGACTTTCGTAAAATGGTCGAGACTTTTGCTAAACAGGCGCGCTATGAACTTTTTACAATTTGTTGTACCTCGACTTTGGAATTGGGGATCGATATCGGAGCTGTTGACAGTGTGGTCCAATATAATGCGCCCTATTCAGTCATTAGTTTGAGTCAACGCCTAGGCCGTAGCGGCCGCCGCGGCGGACCGAGTCAGTTGCACTTTATGGCGACGGACCCTTGGGATTATGTACAAGGCAGTGCCATCATCGCGCTTTTGGAAAAGGACGAGTTAGACGAAGCACGACCCGTTGCCAAGCCTTACGATGTCTGTGCCCACCAGTTATTGTCTTTATTATTAGAACGTTCCGGAATGAGAATTTCAGAAGTCAAGCAATTGAATCATCAGTTGCGGATATTTTCAGGACTTTCTGATGCGGAATATCAGATGCTGGTCAGTCATCTACTTGATGAAGGGTATATTGAGAAGTTGGAAGATGAACTGATCGTAGGTTTGCGGACCGAAAAAGAGTGGCTCCATGGCCCTGATTTTTATACTCAATTTTCGACAGATACTGAATATAGCGTTTGGACCGATACCAAGCAAGTCGGCCGTATCCCTTTGACACCAGCGATCCAAGTAGGAGCTAATTTATTTTTGGCCGGACAAAGTTGGAAAATCGTTGCAATTAAAGAAAAAGGCCAGAAGCTTCAAGTCGAACCGGCTTTAGATGGCCAACCACCTGTCTTTTCCTCATTAGCTAGTGAAGTCAGCCATAAAATTCGCCAAAAAATGAAAGAGTGGTTGCTTGAAACGGATAAAACCCAAGCTGAAGCAAAAATTGCCGAGGAATTACTCGCCGAACAAGTATCAAGTGACGAACCTTATTTTGTGACCCATTATGGCAAGGTCGGTTGGCGCACTTTTTCAGGAACTCGGATCAATCGCACCTTGCAAATTTTGTGCGATCTCGTTACCGAAGAGGGCACTTTTTATCTCAACGATAAACATTGCTTTTTGTACAGCATGAATACCAGTCTTGACATCCGCCAGGTCTTGTCGATCGTGGCTAAGAACGCTTGGACTGAGGCTGATTTAAGTGATTATTTATTAAATGCGCCCCAAAAACGTGTGGCTTTTTTAGGGGACATGAAGTATCGTGATTTGCTACCAGAAGAGTTGCAGGTGCAATATGTAGTGGAGAATAAGTTGGACCTGGCTGGGGCAATGGAAATTGTGGGGGAAGGAAAAAATTAAAGATTTTTTGTATAGATATGGAAAAAGGTAGTTAAGGGGGAACTCTACAACTACCTTTTTATTGTAGTTTTAATATTAAAAAAGAATAGAGGATAAATTTTAGGACTCTACTTTATTTTGAACTTTTTTGAATGCGAGTATGAGAAGCATCATTAACAAAGTTTGCTAGAATAAAGATAAAACAAATTAAAATCAATTTTTAAAGGGAACTTATTGAAATATTAGAAATATCATTGCCAGAAAACAATGAAAGTTATACAATAATAATGATATCGTTTTCTTTGTTGATTTAAACAAATTAGGGAGGATTTTTAAATGAATCAAACAAACAAGTGTTACGCCCACTATGATAGAGATACAGGAAGCCAACAATTGTTAGGAGATCACTTATTTAATGTGGCAAAAAGTGCTGCAAATCAAGCCGGTGTGATTGGCCAACAAGATGTTGCTTTTCTTTGTGGGCTGTATCACGATCTGGGTAAGGCGGATAGAAATTTTCAGAACAAACTGTTGAATGAACCGAATAGGCATGTAGATCATTCAACAGCGGGAGCCAAATATTTAATTGAAAAGATTTCAAAAGTTTTGATTGAAGAAATAAAAGAACAAGAAAAGAAGGGTTTTTGTGAGCCCTTTCTTGAGACGATAGCCTATGTAATTTCTGCACACCATGGTGTTTATGATATTCCTGTGAACGATCCTAAAGTCAAATATCCAGAAAATGGGAATCTATTACGTCGAATCAACTATGGGTTAGACGAAAGTTATCATTATGAAACAGATGTGATTGAGTTTGCTTCAATGATCGAGCGAGAATTAATGGAAATAAAAGGTTATACGATCGATCATTTGATTATACAAGCTTTTGATAATTATTTATCTGTTTGGCAACGAATCGGTAGTGTTGAAAAAACAGAAAAAGCTTTTTATGATGCGTTGCTTGTCCGACTTTATTTATCGTTTTTAAAAAACGCCGATATTTTAGATACGATCAATGCCTATGCTGTCGAAGTCACACCAGTTTCTAGTTCGGAAAATGATAGACGGATTCAAAATTATTTAAAATCAATTGAACAGGTTTATGCAAATTACCAAAATCCGACATCGGATATCAATAAAATTCGTACATCGATTGCTGAAAAAGTGAGATCAAGAGGAATGACTGATTCAGCTGGTATTTATCGCTTGAATCTGCCAACGGGTGCGGGAAAAACAAAATTAAGCATGCGTTATGCTTTTCATCAAATGATTGAAAAAGAGAAAAAGCATTTCATCTATATCACACCCTATTTATCTGTATTGGAACAAAATGCCGCTGAAATAAAAAAAGTTACTGGAGAAGAGGGAGTTCTAGAACATCACTCCAATATCGTTATTGATGAAAATAATGATCGAGCGACCGATGGAGATACTAAACAAGAAGCTTTTCAAGCATATTTGTTGGATACTTGGGACAGTCCGATTGTTTTAAGTACCATGGTCCAGTTTTTTCAAACATTATTCAAAGTTCAATCTAGTAATATTCGGCGCTTTTCTAATTTGATAAATAGTGTTTTGGTATTAGACGAGGTCCAGTCATTACCAATCGAAGTAACTACGCTCTTTAATTTGACTCTGAATTTTTTGAGTAAAATAATGAATGTAACGGTAGTCCTTTGTACAGCGACCCAGCCTAAATATGATTCTTCTGGTATTGAGCATAAAATCCAATATGGTGGCTCAAAAGGGGAAAAAGCAGATATTGTTTTGATGTCAGCAGACGAGCGACGCGTATTTCAACGTACGGAGATATCAAAGTTCAATGAAGATGATTCAATTGCAACAATTGAAGATATTGTTTCAACTATTTCAGGATATCCAGATGAGTCGATCTTAATCATTTTAAATACAAAGACAGCTGTAAAAAAGCTCTACCAACTCATAAAAGAACAAGAAAAACGGCCGTCCTATCACTTATCTACAAATATGTGCCCAAAGCATAGACTGGATATTATTTCTAATATAAAGAGGAATCTTAAAGGAGATAAAGCCATTATTTGTGTCAGTACTCAGTTGATTGAGGCGGGCGTTGATTTGGATTTTGATCGTGTCATTCGGTCTTACGCGGGGATCGATTCGATCGTGCAAGCAAACGGCCGGTGCAATCGGGAAGGAGAACGAGACAAAGGATATGTTGAGTTAGTAAATCTTAGTAAATCGGAAGAAAATTTGACGATGTTAAAATCGATAAAAGCCAAAAAAGAGGTGACCGAGCAGATTATAGCCGAGATGAAGTCTCCGATTCCAATAGAAACGTTGAATGATGAGTTTTTTGAAAGATACTATGTGAATACGAAAAAAGACATTTTTGATTATCCTACTGGAGACTATCAACCAAGTGTTTATGATATGTTATCCCTAAATGAAAAAAATAACGTAAAACATGTTGCTTTGCGGCAATCGTTTAAAACGGCCGGGTTGAAAATGGATTTGATCCAAGATAATTCAAAAGGAATCATCGTTTATTATAAAAAAGAGGCGGAAGGAAAAGCCGAGAACTTTGAAATGATCGAAAAGTTGATTGGTGAAATAGAAGAATTTGAGCATGATTATAATATGCGACATTTAGCAACAATCAAAGACTTGATGAAACAGTTACAACCTTATACTGTCAATATTCATAGTAATAGTAAAATTAAAGAGGCACTAATGGATTATCAAGAGGGGAAGATCCAAATTTTACCAGAAGAATTTTACGATTGCGATATGGGGATTGTCGATGAAGTAGAAGAATTTATACTATAGGCTTTAAACCTATAGTATAAACCTTATAGAGCACAACATAATTTCAATCCGCATAGATGCACTATGATAAATAAAGTATAACATATTTGAGTGAAACACTCTTGTCTAATTTGAACTAGATTTTTAATATTATAGTAACTTTTTATTCAATGATTAAGATATATAGATTAAATAATTTAGTAATAGTTTTAAAGATTGTAGAAAAAGTCAAAATCTTTACCAAATTTGAGTCAAGTCCATAATCTTGTGTAAAATACACTACAATGTTCAACCTTCTCTCACTGATCAAATTTAAGATACTTTCT
>JBFLGC010000119.1:0-687 GCA_041859945.1 Tetragenococcus sp. | reverse complement strand
ATTAAAATAGATTTTGCAGTTTTTCCAGCTGCCAACTTATATTTGCGATATTGCTTAAGAGCAAAATGATCTGGATCCTTTTCTTCTAAGGCATCAAACATATAATCTACTGCGTTTTTAAAGTTTTCATCTTCCTCTCTAACTTCACTAGCATCTATCATTGCTAGTAGAGTAGTAAAATTTTGTTCCTCTTTTGGTGTTTCATAAAATATGTATCCTATAAGGGCTGTATAATAAAGCCTTTCAGCCTTTACCCAAAAATCTTCTCCTGCCTTTTCTCCCTCTCCTTTAGTGTTAGCTATAATAGTCTGAACCAACTTTAGAATATCTTTTTCACTTCTAAGGTAGGCAAAGGGATTATATTTCATGCTTTTTTTAAAGTTAATTGTATTTAGAGTTTTTATCTCATATCCATTCATTTCTAACATCTTGCCACACTCATGAAGCAAACTTCCTTTAGGATCAGTTACTACATAGCTTGAATGAAGTTGCATAAGATTAGGTTTTACAAAGAATCTTGTCTTCCCTGAACCTGAACCTCCAATTACAAGTACATTTTTATTTCTTGCATATTTGGGATTTTTAGGTCTACTATTCATAGTAATTCTTTCAGTCTGGGTTAGTAGAAGATTATTCCTAAAATCATCATCAATGTATGGAGAAATATCTTTTGAATTACCCAATCTT
>JBFLGC010000118.1:0-689 GCA_041859945.1 Tetragenococcus sp. | reverse complement strand
TTTCTGGGATCTGTATTTTTTCTTGAGTCCTAGGATTTCTTCCTATTCTTGCAATTCTTTTTCTAGGTTCAAATGTCCCAAATCCAATCAACTGAACTTTTTTACCTTCTGCAAGTGTTTCTTCTATAGTCTCTATAAATCCTGCCAAAGCTGCCTCTGCACTTTTTTGAGACAATCCTGACTTTTTTGATATGCTTTCTATTAATTCTTTTTTATTCATAACTTTATCCTCCTTCTCTTTGAACAACTCATGACTAAAGTCACGAGATTCTTGGGACTACACTCTTTTGAGTATTTCATTACCAAGCTATCCCCGTAGTTCCTACGGTTGTTTCTTTACTTTATTTCCTTATTTATATTATTTCGTCACTAACTCATGATTGAAATCACGAGTATGCGTGGCTTATTTCATCAACAGTTTTACTGGCTCACTGGTGACACTCCACGAAGCTAAAGACTTCGTGGCTTCTTACGTTGTTTGGTATTTAAATTTCTACGTATTAACTTACGCTACCCTTAAACGTATTGGATTAGCCACATATCCATTATCCATCATCATTTCTGAAACTCCCACACCTAAAGGAGTGGGGTTCTTATATACTTAGACTTCCTATATATCACGAATGATATAAAGACTAATCTATTTCTATAAGACTTTCACTACCAATCTCTCCATTGAAAGAATTAAC
>JBFLGC010000117.1:0-689 GCA_041859945.1 Tetragenococcus sp. | reverse complement strand
GTTTGCCAGATTTTAATGTGGTGAAATGATATCAGAGTGCGAAAATGGATGCTTTATTGTCCATCAGTTGGTCCTATGTCAAGATTTAGTACAAATTAAAATGAGAAAAATATCCTCATTTTAACTAGCTAATAGTAAGCTGCCATTCTGTACTTTAGCATACAGTTTTTCAAAATCATCCGGTGACATATAGTCGCAATGACTGTGAATTCGTTTTGTATTGTAGAAAGGCTCTGCTGACTGATACCAAGGTTTTCAGCACAACCTATAAGGCCAAGATCCTTGTGATCCTGATAATACTGGATTGCATCCAGTTTGAATTGTTTATCATATTGTTTAGCCATAATGAGTTCCTACTTCTACGGTACATACATTGTACCATAATTTATATTTATTTTGGATTTTCTCATTTTGACTTGTACTATTTATATTCTAACACCACCATGTATTAATCAGCATATGGTAATAGCTATTCATCATTTACCATACTTATATTACTTAAATTGAAATTATATGTACTAACATATATCTCAAAATTTTCAAACCAATATACATATAGGCTATAGAAATGTGACACTTTTTCTTTAATATCATCTTTAAAATCTACGGTTAAATATAATTCTTTTTCCTGTGATGATTCAAGTTCAAAGTCTTCCCTTGTCTTACTTGTACGTAAAACTTCTACATAA
>JBFLGC010000116.1:0-700 GCA_041859945.1 Tetragenococcus sp. | reverse complement strand
GCAGGCAGGACTTTTCAAAGAAGCTCAAGATAAAAGTTGTTCCATCAAAAGCGTTTCCCGGGAATGACTACCTGCGTATTTACAGCAGAAACGCCTCAAAATCAAACATGATAGAATATCTGAAGGAATATATAGGAGTAGAGGATGTAATCACCTTTGGCGATTATGCTTCAGATGATGATATTGTGATCCACGATGAGGATACAAACAAAGTAATTAAGACAATGCGAAAACTGTATCGGCCACTGGGAATTAAAAAGAAAAATTAAAGCACCGCCCCCGGTGCTCACATAGTCATCGAAAACAGTGCTTTCAGTGCGCCTTCAGGGACTCGAACCCTGGACAAATAGATTAAGAGTCTACTGCTCTACCAACTGAGCTAAAGGCGCTTTTCTTTCGTTATTAAATTTACAACGCAAAAGTTATTATAAGTGAATATTAAGAAAAAATCAAGCCTTTTTTTACAAAATATTTATTTTTTTTTGCCCTTACCGAATTTGCTTAACGTTATATCCAATTCCTTAATTGATTTTAGTATCACAGGGACGTTCCCTTTTTTAGCCGTTACTTGATAGCTTAGCTCCTCCAACTTACCTTTAAATCCTGGTTTCTTCATATATAACTCTCTTTTTATTATTATTATATTAAGTTAATTTAAAAAAGCCATCATCTCCTCCAGAAGCATGAGCCACTCCCTGTC
>JBFLGC010000115.1:0-701 GCA_041859945.1 Tetragenococcus sp. | reverse complement strand
CTAGCCAGTATCTTAATTCAATGCGGATTACTAGCTAAATCTAAGAGGGTATTTCGAATGAGATACCCTCTTAGATTTATAAAATAATCCCCTTACTGGCTAAATTAGATAAACATTCTTTCAAATACGAATCATTATGTTCTGGATAAATCGGGTTAGTTATCGGACGCTTTTTCAAAATTATATATGGATCGCAATGGATACCACGGTAAAGCGGATCAAACCATTTTTTATTAGGACGATATCCGCGCCGCTGCATTTCGTGCATGACCAGCAAGTGAAATTGATAAAGTTTATATGGTGAGTAATTGAATACATAATTAACAGTTGCATGCTTTTTTCCCCAGCCATTGCCTCTTAAAGCAGCAATTTCCCGATGCTGTCCTAACAGTTGTTGGCGAGGAAGTTTGCTAATGAGTTGCTCATGCCAAAGTCGCATAATTAGCCTCCTAATTTTTTATTTTATTTATCAATGTATTATAAAAAATGATTGAGGTAATGTTTTCCTTGATATTACCCAAAATTGGTTTGCCCCAGCATGTTTTCTTGACTAGCCTGGTCTAAGCCTAAATAAGCTAAAGTCATCGCCTCACTGGAATGATTGAGCAGATTCATGACTAAGCCAATATTATAATTTGATTGCGTGTAAACGCGATAAGCCCCGGTTTTGCGCATCGTATGGGTCCCTAGATAATTAATTC
>JBFLGC010000114.1:0-710 GCA_041859945.1 Tetragenococcus sp. | reverse complement strand
CGCAGCATAGTATCCTCAACCCGGTACATTTCACTGCCGCCTTCAATCATCAACCGTCCAGCAATTAAACATACATCCAATACTTCTTGGTAATATTTTATGTTCTTCTTATCAGACATAGTTTTTCCCTTAAAAAATTAGTCGTTCATCGTTTCAATATCGATGGTTTTATCAACCCAGTCACCACGGAAGAAATCACGCTCGTGGCTGACAATAATTGCTCCACCTGGGAAGTTCACAATCGCTTTACGTAGTGAAGCCTTGGTGTCTGTATCCAAGTGGTTGGTCGGTTCATCAAGGAAGAGCAAATTCGATGGCTCAAACTGCATCTTAGCTAATTTAACCTTTTCTTGCTCCCCACCGGATAACTTCTTCAACGGACTCATTGCTTGTTGAGCAGTTAAACCCATGCGGGCCAATGCACCACGCAGTTCCTTCGGCTTTTTACGTTCAAATTCTTCCTGTAAATACTGTAAAGCAGTCATATTGTTATTTGGCCAAGCTAAATCCTGCTTAAAGTAGGCAATTTTAGCAGTAACAGAGAGTTCATAAGAACCTTTAATGGGCTTAAGTTGTCCCAACAATGTTTTAAGTAAAGTGGTTTTCCCAATCCCGTTAAAACCGGTGATGGCTACCTTTTCATCGCCACCAACAGAGAAGTTAAAGGGTTCTTTAACCAAAGGCTTGTCATAACCAATAACCAGATTTTG
>JBFLGC010000113.1:0-725 GCA_041859945.1 Tetragenococcus sp. | reverse complement strand
CGCCGTGGGGGTGGGCGGGGCGGGGGGGGCTGTTTTTTTTTATTTCCACCCACGCTCCCGGGGGGGGAAGCGACCGGCTGGATGGTTTCAGGGAATTTGGAACGGAATTTCATTTCAATCCACGCTTCCCGTGGGGGAAGCGACGAAAAAATTTGTTGCAAAGTCTGTTTTGGGAAAAATTTCAATCCACGCTTCCCGTGGGGGAAGCGACGTCGCATGATCTCCGGCAGTACCAGATCGACCTCATTTCAATCCACGCTTCCCGTGGGGGAAGCGACGGCATCCACATCGGCGAAATCCCGCTGCTGGCAAATTTCAATCCACGCTTCCCGTGGGGGAAGCGACGGTCATAAACCATACCGCGCCGTTTTCATAGGCCAATTTCAATCCACGCTTCCCGTGGGGGAAGCGACCCCGCCGAATCGGCCCGCCTGACGCGGAATTCGACATTTCAATCCACGCTTCCCGTGGGGGAAGCGACTTCGTCTGTACAAATTTCACGAGATAGGACGCAAATTTCAATCCACGCTTCCCGTGGGGGAAGCGACCTTTTTTGACAATGAAACAAAACAGTTTTCAACCATTTCAATCCACGCTTCCCGTGGGGGAAGCGACCGGATTCGATACTCCTTGCCGATTTTAATAGCAGGATTTCAATCCACGCTTCCCGTGGGGGAAGCGACTCCGTCAATCTCTTTTTTGTAGGCCTTGATTTTAATTTCAAT
>JBFLGC010000112.1:0-728 GCA_041859945.1 Tetragenococcus sp. | reverse complement strand
CTCTTCGATATCCCTGATTATATAGTTTAACTACCTTTGCGATTGCGTCTTGGGCTCCACGATGAGGGCGAAAGCCAAAACTATTATCCGAGAAAATACGCTCAAAGATTGGCGTGAGCACTTGGGCAACTGCTTGTTGGGCCATGCGGTCCACTACCGTTGGTATCCCTAGTTTTCTCACTCCACCGTTGGGCTTGGGAATTTCCACTCGTTTAACCGGTACTGGCTTATAATTGCCTTCACGTAGGTTGGTGATTAACTCCGTTTTATTTTCTCTAAGATATTGCAGGAGGCCATCGACAGTCATATCATCAATGCCCGCTGCTCCTTTATTTCTCTTAACTCGCAAATAAGCCTGGTTCAGGTTATTGCGGTCCAAGACTTGGTCTTGGATAGTGACACTCATACCTTTACCTTCACCATAATCGGTACTACGCGCCCTTGTGTACTTTCGGTTTTCCAAACCTATCCTCGACAAGCGGTCAGCTTGTGGTTCTGTTTTCTGCGATTGTCGCACCTGATTACACCTCCGATATAAGTTATAAGTTATTGTCGTTCGGTCCTTCATCTAATTAATTAGACTACTATGACCTCGGCTGACTTCTGGCTTACTCAACACAACATCACTGCTATGCTTGCTTCTGTGGAATTTCATTCATTCCTCTTGTCGGAAACGTGTAGGTCAGATCTCCCCGGGTAAGAATATTAACTTTCGTACCATGTCACCG
>JBFLGC010000111.1:0-750 GCA_041859945.1 Tetragenococcus sp. | reverse complement strand
AACGCCCTGGGGCACCCTGGGATGCGAGCTGCGCTCGGTCAACCACCGCTTCCTTGGATTTCCAAGCCAGATAAAAACAAAACTCGGCAACGGCGTCACGCACGCGTCCGGGGTAAGATTTCTGGTACGAGCGAGCGCCCACGCTTGAACATTTTCCGTTCAAATAAAAACATCTACGCGCAAGTAATTGATGACGTAGCGGGTGTGACGCTAGCAAGTGCCTCCACTCTTGATAAAGAAGTGTCCGCAGACGACACCAAGACAGATCAGGCGAAGGCAGTCGGTGCACTCGTTGCACAGCGCGCTGTTAAAGCAGGTCTCAAAGTAGTGGTCTTTGACCGTGGTGGTTATCTCTATCATGGTCGCGTGCAGGCTCTCGCTGAAGCTGCACGTGAAAACGGCCTTGAATTCTAGTAAAAAGGAGGATAACCAACACATGGCATCATACATTGATCCAACTAAATTGGACCTTGAAGACAACGTGGTATCCATCAACCGGATCACCAAAGTTGTTAAAGGTGGTCGCCGGCTTCGTTTTGCCGCAATCGCTATCGTCGGGGACAAGCACGGTCACGTGGGCTTCGGCACTGGTAAAGCGCAAGAAGTTCCAGAAGCGATCCGTAAAGCAGTTGACAACGGCCAAAAGAATCTGATCGAAGTGCCGATCGTCGGAACCACCATTCCGCACGAAGTGATCGGTCACTTCGGCGCAGGTGAAGTCCTCTTGAAGCCTGCCGTTGAAGGTTCTGG
>JBFLGC010000110.1:0-769 GCA_041859945.1 Tetragenococcus sp. | reverse complement strand
GTTTTAGGGGCCAACCTTTAAATCTCATGATTTCAATCCACGCTTCCCGTGGGGGAAGCGACTGAGCATGGATTTATACATTTTGGGCCCGGACATCATTTCAATCCACGCTTCCCGTGGGGGAAGCGACCTCCCGGTCAGGGAGTATCCGACGGCCTTTTGAATATTTCAATCCACGCTTCCCGTGGGGGAAGCGACTTCGCATCGTCGTACCACTCCCATTTCAGAATTATTTCAATCCACGCTTCCCGTGGGGGAAGCGACTGGTGCAGAACATGCAGAAACAGGGCATTAAAAAATTTCAATCCACGCTTCCCGTGGGGGAAGCGACGCCATTTAACCCGTCAAGAAAGTCTGCGACGTCTATTTCAATCCACGCTTCCCGTGGGGGAAGCGACCGTCCCGGACGATGACGGCAAAAGCGTTGTTGTTATTTCAATCCACGCTTCCCGTGGGGGAAGCGACTTTGAATCTGTATGTTGCCCTGCATTTCCAGCATATTTCAATCCACGCTTCCCGTGGGGGAAGCGACACAATGTCTTCGGCAGTTTCTGCGATATTTACCGATTTCAATCCACGCTTCCCGTGGGGGAAGCGACCGGGCGGAGGCGGACCGGGAAACCCGACCGAACGATTTCAATCCACGCTTCCCGTGGGGGAAGCGACTGCCTTCGTCAATCGCTTTCTGGGCCTGATTGAGATTTCAATCCACGCTTCCCGTGGGGGAAGCGACAACATCTTCCTCGCCTGCCGGGAAAAGCCAGATATA
>JBFLGC010000010.1:0-62904 GCA_041859945.1 Tetragenococcus sp. | reverse complement strand
ATCGTAGTGATTCAAAACAATTCACATTGGCTCCTCTTTCAAAGCGACGTCGCAGCCACATTCGTTTCGCTAGTAATTGCGACTCATTCGAACAGGGAAAATTATTCCTTTAAGAAATCAAATGGCATAAATTTTATTTTTTTAACTGATTAAACAAATTTTAGCTAAAATTAGCGTAACGTAGAGTTTGAAGCTTGAAAGTCGTGAGACTTTAGGCTCACGACGGTTCTATGGCTGACCTTAAGCAAGCCACTCTCGTAGTGTAGCGACTGATTTGGCCCTGAATTGTAGCAGTAAGCTAAACTAAGTGCCTTTTCATTTTTTGTCCTAGCATAGAAATCTTTAGCAACATGTGCTAGAATAAAAACGAAGTCTATGAATGCGCATTATTTAGAAAGAAAAACTTTTGATACTTGTTTGGCGCAAAAAAAAGCTAGAAACATTGACATTACAACATTTCTAGCTAGATTATACGCACCCTGAGGGAATCGAACCCCCGTCTCAAGAACCGGAATCTTACGTGATATCCACTACACTAAGGGTGCAAATTTTACTGACTTACTTATTCTAGCAGATTTTTGGAAAAATACAAGGAGTAATTATATGAAATTCGAACAACAATTTTCCCAACAACAAAAGCAAACACAAAAATTAGCAATGACTCAGCAATTGCAACAATCGATCCAAGTCTTGCAGTTTACCACAGAAGAATTAACGAAATATATGGAAAATCAAGCTCTTGAAAATCCGCTTATAGAAATCACGCCTCCTGTTTACACCAGTAATTATGCTAAGGCACGAAAATCGAATGGGCCACAAATGGATTTCTTGAATCAGATCCCGGATACCAAACAATCTTTATTTGAATATCTGATCGATCAGATCCATCTAAACTATCGTGATACCTATCTACGGACATTGGTTTTATATTTAGCTGAATACATCGATTTGAACGGTTTTTTGACGATTACCCTTGAGGAGGCTCAAGAAAATACTGGTGGGACATCTATCCAATTACTAGACGCGCTCACTTTGATCCAACAATTGGATCCAGCTGGTGTTGGGGCTCGCAACTTGCAAGAATGTTTGATGTTACAAACAGAGCGTGACGAACAGGCACCCGATTTGGCTTATATCGTATTAGAAGAGTTTTTTGACGAATTGGTCAATCGAAAATGGGAGGTTATTGCCAATCACTTCCAAGTAGATTTATCAACGATCCAACAGACTTTTGATTTCATTCAGACATTGACGCCGACTCCTGGGGCTAGTTATGGACATATCGAGGGCCTTTATATCGTTCCTGATTTGACTGTTCAAATAGAAGGTCAAACAATCAAAGTCATCTCTAACAAAAAGGCCCAGCCAACGATCGATTTCCAACAAAACTATTTTGATAAAATGCAACAAACAAATGATCCGGAAGTCTTGGCTTATTTGAAAGAAAAAAAACAAAATTTTGATTGGTTGAAAAAAACAGTCAGTCAAAGAGGTGACACCATCTATCGTGTAGGGAGTGCCATCGTTTCCCATCAAAGTGATTTCTTCTTAGACCCGACCCATCCGATCAAGCCGTTGATCTTGAAGGATATTGCTCAAGAGTTAGCTATCCATGAGTCGACTGTCAGTCGTGCTGTCAATGGAAAATACCTAGAAACGGATTTTGGGACCTATGAATTAAAATCTTTTTTTAGCCAAGGGATCGCTTCAAAAAGTGGCCAGCTTTCAGCAAATGATGTGAAACAACAAATCAAGCATTTCATTGATGAAGAAGACAAAAGTAAACCCCTCTCTGATCAAAAAATCGTCGATCTTCTTAGGCAAAAAAACATGGATATTTCGCGACGTACGGTCACTAAATATCGAGAACAATTAAAACTTTTAGCTTCTTCTAAACGAAAAAGATACGAATGATAGAAAAGTGGAAACTCTCAAATGAAAGTTTCCACTTTTTTTAATTATTTATCTGCTTCTTCGTCTTCCTTGTACTCGACCTCGTCTTCAAAATCTTCCTCATCATCTTCATCGTCGTCATCTAAAATGGTGAGATCCTCTTCGATATTTCCTGGCAATTCTTCCTCATCGTCACTATCATCAGCTCCAATTTCTTTTAGATCTGAATCATAAGCAGCGATTTCTTCATCGTCATCGTCATCATCATCAAATAGATCATCGTCATCACTATCGTCTTCATCCAAATCGCTATCTTCTGGATCGTCATCATTATAATCGATGGCATCTTCATCATCTGTGATAAAGGCATTGACTTTTTTACGTTTCCGACGCCGCGGCGTTTCATCTTCATCCTCATCGACATGAGAAACTTCTTCATCTACCGAATCAATGGCATACCAAGAACGTAAACCCCACCGATTTTCACCTAAAGAAATAAAGCTTCCGTCAATATTTAATTCAGTATAAAATTGTGCTAAAGACTCACGGATATCACTGTCACTTTTCGCTAAATAAGTTTGGATCTGATTGGTCAAATCCGTAAAATCCATCACATCGCCTTTATTTTCTAGAATCGCATGGGCCACTTCGATCATCGATAATTCATTTTTATTCATGCCTTCAAATTCTTTTAATTCCAATCTGGACACGTCCTTTCACAGTCTAGGGTCAATCATACAAAAATGTAAGAAAAAAAGCAATTTATTCTTCATTTTTTAAGCAGTAAATTCTAAAATAATTTTATAGGTTCCGATTTTTCCATCTGCCATAAATAAATCGTAGTCTACATTGATTTTACCTGAGACTGGTCGATCTTTCAAACTAAAATGTAAATCTTTCGTATAGGTACTAAAAAACATCATTCCAAATGGCGTTTTGTAAGTTGTCTCCACTTGTTCACGATAAGAAAATTTCAAACGCAAGCGCATTTCTCCTGAACGGATCAATTGAATGCTACCATCAGGCAAAATCTTCATCGTTACTGGGACAGGCTCACCACCATCGGCTTGTTCCTCTTTATAACGAATATACAACGTATCGCCGATTTTGACGATTTGTCCAGGTATATCAAATAAAAATTCTTCAAATTCATCCTTTTGTCTTACTTCCGTTTTCAAATGGATCGAAATTGGCAATCCCTTCGTCAAGTCCACGTTCATCACTCCTAAAATAAATCTAACTATTTTCTGTCTCATTCTATTGTTCCCATTTTCCTACCTTTTGTCAATCCTCATTCTCTATTTTTTAAGTAGGGATAGCCAAAAAATTGCAATTCAGCGCCAATCTAGAGATACGCTTGCGTGTTTGTGACTGGTACTGTATGCCGTGGGACGCACTGAGACTTTAGGCTCACGGTGTTTCCACGACTGACTTTAAGCAAGCCTATCTCGAAGTGTAGTGGCTGCTTCGTCCATGAATTATCAGCTAAAAAAGAGTTTTTTGCGGTGCTTTTCGTTTATTTCGGTTATAATAAAGAAAAACAAGATGAGTGAGGTATCTTACATATGGACTTATTTTTTGACCAACCGATTTTTACAGAAAACGATCGGTTAGATCCTTTTGCATTGACAGATGTCTTCATCGAATATGCTGGCGAAGCTCAGCGCAACATTTTACATTTTTGGGAATGTGACCGATATTTTATTCTGGGCATGAAAGACACCAGAGTCGATGATTTTTCCAAAGGGGTCCAATCGATCTATAAAAACAACTATCTTCCAGTTATACGAAATTCAGGTGGCTTAGGTGTGATATGTGATTTAGGGGTACTCAATGTTTCTATGATTTTCCCCAAAGATGAGCTGGAAACGATCGATCACGCCTATGAAAAAATGTTTGATCTCGTTGCTAAGATTTTTCCTAATTTAACCGTCGAAGCTTATGAAATCTCAAATTCTTACTGTCCCGGCCGCTTCGATTTGAGTGTGGATGGAAAAAAAATCGCTGGTATTTCGCAAAGGAGAGTCAAAGAAGGGATCGCCGTCATGATGTATCTGGGTGTCAACGGTCCACAGAAGAAACGTGGCGATATCGTTAAAGAATTTTATCAAGCCAGTTTAAGGGACAACTTCGGTAAAAACGGCTACCCTCCTATCGAGAGTTCAAGTATGGTCACATTGAGTGAAGTGATCGGTGAAACGATCTCTATTGAAACGATAAAAACAAAAATAAAGCAACGACTAAAAATCACGACGCAAGCTTTTGATCCTTACCCCTGGATCAAAGAAAATGAACTTCAAGCAAAATTTGCTAAAAAGCAAGCAAATATGATCGAACGAAATCAAAAATTAGAGGAGGCCCTTCATGATAACACCTTATAAAAATCAATTATTACCTATGGAAAAAGTGTTTCGCGACCCAGTTCACAATTATATCCATGTCCAACATCAAGTGATATTAGATTTGATCAATTCCAAAGAAGTACAACGTTTGCGTCGTATCAAACAATTAGGAACATCTTCCTTTACTTTTCATGGGGCTGAACATAGTCGCTTTGCCCATTCACTAGGTGTTTATGAAATCACACGGCAAATCTGTGACATTTTTGAGCGCAATTACTCGGTGAAAAAAATTGGTAAAGGCGGTTGGGATGATTCAGAGCGGATCGTTGCTTTATGTGCTGCTTTGCTCCATGATATCGGTCATGGTCCTTACTCCCATACCTTTGAACATATCTTTCATACCGATCACGAAGCTTTGACTGTTGAAATCATTACCTCCCCTGATACCGAAGTTTATCAGATCTTAAATCGTGTTGAAGCTGGCTTTCCTGAAAAAGTTGCCAGTGTTATTACTAAGACTTACCCGAACCCACAAGTCGTCCAAATGATTTCAAGTCAGATTGATGCTGACCGCATGGATTATTTATTACGTGATGCCTATTTTACCGGAACAGAGTATGGCACCTTCGACTTGACACGGATCTTACGTGTCATTCGCCCCTATGAAGGGGGGATCGCCTTTTCCATGAACGGGATGCATGCAGTTGAAGACTATATCGTCAGTCGTTATCAAATGTATGTTCAAGTCTATTTTCATCCGACTTCTCGAGCCATGGAAGTCATGCTAGAACATTTATTAGATCGTGCGCATGTCCTCTATTATGAAGACAAGCAAGCTTTTGAAAGTAACTCACAACTCTTGCTCCCATTTTTGGAAGAGAACTTTAACCTAGAAGATTATTTACGGCTCGACGATGGGGTCCTAAACACTTATTTTAATCATTGGTTAGATAGTCCAGATGTGATTTTAAGTGATCTATCTAAACGATTTTTACATCGAAAACCATTGAAGTCTTGTTTGTTTGACCCGGAAACACAATTACCTTTGATCGAAAAAATGAAAAAGTTAGTCGAAAAAGTCGGCTTCAATCCTGAATATTATACGGCGCTAAATTCTAGTTTTGATTTACCTTATGATTTTTATCGGCCTGAAGACGGCAAGCACCGTACTCAAATCGAATTGCAACAAAAAGACGGTACCTTGATTGAGCTTTCTCAGGCAAGTGCGCTGGTCTCTGCTTTGGCCGGACAAAGTCAAGGTGATCACCGTTTTTATTTTCCGAAAGAAATGATCGATCCAAGCCTGCAAAACAACAGCGACCTTTTTTCGGAGACCTATCAGAAATTTTCCGCCCACATCCATAATGGAGCCTTGATCGATGAGTGAACAAAATCCCTTGACCTTTTAATTGGTCAAGGGATTTTGTCATTTAGGTATACTCAGCCATTGCTGTAAAGCCCAACGATGACTCCCACGTTTCAATAAAAGCATTGCTTCATCAGGAGTCACCCAAGCTAAATCATTGGTTTTTTCAGTAGGTGCAGCCACTTTTTTCCACTTGTCGACTACATAAAAATAGCCTGGATTCTCAAAATACGTGTCGCGGTGACTAGAATAGAAATATTCTGTAGCTTCCCCCAGATATTTTCCAACCTCTACTTTAAAACCTACTTCTTCCAACATTTCCCGGTTGATGGTTTCCAAATGCGTTTCTCCCTTTTCGATTTCACCACCTGGTAAGAAAAAGGCCCCATTTGGTGCTTGTACCAAAATCACTTCTTGCTTGTTCTTTCGCTCGATGATCACATACGCACCATAACGTGCTTTATAGTCCTTATCCGCTTCCTTTTTACCAAAAATAGGTTCCACTAATACCAACAACCTTCCTACTATTTTTTGATCACAACTACTAGATATTGTTTGTATTTTACGCGAAATCCACTGAATTAACAAGAATCATGCTTTTCCATATTTATTTAAAAATTTGTTACAATTCACAATTGATTTGAAAGATCGCTACACTACGAGGTAGTCTTGCGCGAGACCCATGGAACCGTTGTGAGCCTAAAATCTCACAACTTTTAAGCTTCAAACGATGACTGAACGCTAAAGCGTAGTGCTCAAGTTCGGCCGTGAATTGTAACTTAACAGATTCTCTCAGTCTTTCATGGCATCCTTCTTCTTTTCTATTTTTGCAAGAGATATGTTATGATGATAATAGTCAAGAAAGGATGATAACTTATGAAAATGGCACATACTTGTGTGCGTATCAAAGATTTAGACGCTTCGATCGCTTTTTATCGACAAACATTTGGTTTTGAAGAAAAAAGTCGTCGTGACTTTCCAGATGGTAAATTCACACTCGTCTATCTAGGTTTACCTGGTGACGACTACGAATTAGAGTTGACCTATAACTATGATCATCCTAGTTATGATTTAGGTGATGGTTATGGTCATATCGCGATCGCGGTTGATGATGTCAAAGCCTTACACGACAAACATAGTCAAGCGGGATTCGATGTGACTGATATGAAAGGTCTTCCAGGAACCGCTCCTTCTTATTATTTCATCAAGGATCCTGATGGCTATAAAATCGAAGTCGTTGCTGGCTAATGATAAAGAGGCTGAGTAAATCAGCCTCTTTATTATTTTTCAAAGAATTGGTCGATCATTTTATAAACCGTTGCTCGGTCCACTTCTTGAATGACCTCGTGTTTCATAGTTGGCAGATCCATTATTTGAATATCATGATAGCCGATTTTCCGCAAGGTCTGCTCCGTATCAAGCAATCCTTTTTCACCACCAGTGATCATCTGATCTTCTTGACCTGTGATACTTAAAATCGCTAGTTCGGGATTTTGACAATGATAGTCCGCATAATTTTTTAGTCTCCGGTCTGCTTCCCATATCGTAGCTACACCAATGTTATTGTAACCTGGGATGATCAAAGGATCGTTTATAGCTTGTGCCAACTTCTCTTTGTCATTGGTAAGCCAAGACTTATCTTCTGAACCAAAGCCAGATAATTTTTTCATGATCCAAGAATAACTGTCTTTGCCTGTTGTTTTGATGGCAATAGTGGCCAGTATGTGACCAAGTTTGGCAGCCGGTTGATAAACTGGCGTCCCTGTCAGGAGCAGTTTATCGATTTTATCATCATGTTCTGCTAAAAATAAACGCGCTAAAATTGCTCCAAAGGAATGACCATAAAGATAGAGTGGTTTTTCTGGATATTGTTTTTTCACGAATTTGGTGATTTCTAACTGATCTAAAAGCATTCGATTAACTCCTGGCATCTGACCCAAGGGATTATTTTGATCGATTGAATGTCCATGGCCCCTTAAATCTGAAAGGACCACGACATAGCCTTGTCCTGCTAAATAATCAGCCAGTTCTAGATAACGGCCACTGTGTTCCAAAATACCATGGATCACTTGGACCACCGCTTTTATCGGTCGATACGTAGGCGCGACGATCGTCAAGGACAAAGGGAGCGCATCTTCGGTCACCAAAAAGTATTTTGTCTGTTTGCTAGAAAGTGGGAATTGATTTTCATCTGTCAATAAACTTTCTTTATACGCAATTTTTTCTGGTCGGTCACGAAAAAGAAAATATCCTCCTGCCATAAATCCTGCCACACTAAGTAACCAGGTCTTCTTATTCACTATCTCTCCTTCTTTCTTTGATTTAAATGATAGTTCTCTCTAAAAATCGCAACTTCTTTAGGAGACTCTAATTTTTCAAAAGGAACACGATCTTTATAGTGCTCACGAAAACTCTGAAATTTTTCTTGATTTTCTCGATCAAAATTCCAAATAAATTGCAAAAACGCAAAATCGATATGGTCAGGATTTCCCAAGGGATTTTTCCGACCGTGATAGATGAGATATCGCTTGATCACACGATATAAACAAATATGGCGAGGAAAATCCAGCCAGATCACAAGCTCAGCCCGTTCAAGACGGCGCGGCAAAGTCCGACCATAGTTGCCATCCATGACCCAACATTCTTGGTCTAGCACTTCAACCAATTTTTGGTCAAAAACTTCTCTTGTCAATGTTTCATCATCACTTACCCACTGAATTTCATCGAGACGAATCAAGGGTAGCTGTAATCTTTCTGCCAGTTGACTTGCCAAAGTAGATTTGCCCGAACCAGGGCACCCGATCACTAGGATGCGTTTTGCAGCGCTTAAGTCCACGTTTTTTCCTCCTTAACTTTCAGGTGGCTTCTGCTCTTCTTGCAAAGCCTGATAGACATTTTCAGCCACTTTCTTTGGCAAACCATGGGCCCGTAATTCTTCCACACTAGCCGCTTTGATTTTCTTCAATGATTTAAACTCCCGTAACAACATCTTTTTACGTTTTGGTCCCAATCCTGCGATGTCATCAAGTCTAGAAGAAAAGGAATTTTTACTGCGGAGTTGCCGATGAAACGTGATAGCAAAGCGGTGGACTTCATCTTGGATGCGTTGCAATAAGAAAAACTCCGCTGAATTTCTTTCTAATGGGACAACTTTAAGTTCTGGGCCAAATAAAATCTCACTGGTACGGTGCTTGTCGTCTTTTGCTAAGCCTGCGATTGGTACATCCAACCCTAATTGATTTTCCAATACTTCGCGCGCAGCATCGACTTGTCCTTTGCCGCCATCGATCAAAATCAAATCAGGAAAAGCCAAACCTTCCTTTAAAACTCGGGAATAACGCCGATAGATCACTTCACGCATGGAAGCATAGTCGTCCGGGCCCGTGACCGTTTTGATCTTATATTTACGATATTCATTTTTAGCTGGCTTACCATCAATGAAAACGACCATAGCAGAAACAGGATTTGTCCCCATGATATTAGAGTTATCAAAAGCATCGATCCGTGTTGGTGTCGGTATGCCCAAAGCATCGCCTAACTTTTCCACAGCTCCGATCGTCCGCTCTTGTTTTCTTTGAATCAAATCGAACCGTTCATTGATCGCTACTTGGGCATTTTTGGTAGCTAGATCGACAAATTTTTTCTTATCACCACGTTTTGGTTGTAAAACCTTAGTAGCTAAAAGCGCCTGCACACTTGCCAAGTCGATATCTTCCGGGATCAGGACCTCTTTAGGAATGATATGTTCATTTTTATCATAAAATTGTCCGATAAAAGTCAAAAAATCTTCAGTTGCTTCTTTATAAAAAGGAAAGATCGAAACATCGCGTTTGATCATGCGGCCTTGCCTGATAAAGAAGACTTGCACACACATCCAGCCTTTGTCGACCGTATAACCAAAAACATCCTTGTCTTTCAAATCCGTAGAAGTGACTTTTTGCCGCGTCATGACCGTATCGATAGCCCGGATCTGATCCCTCAATTCGGCAGCTTTTTCAAATTCCATATTTTCAGCAGCCAGCTCCATTTTAAGCCGGATCTGATCTTGCACCTCTTTATAGCCGCCATTAAAAAAGAGCTTGATATCAGCGACCATTTTTTTATACACTTTAGGATCGACATCAAAATAATAAGGACACAAGCATTGTCCTAAATGATAATATAAGCAAGGATTGTGTGTTTGAGCAGGCCCACATTTTCTTAAAGGAAAGATCCGATCCAAGATTTTTTTGGTTTCGTTTGCTGCCCCGATATCTGGATAAGGACCAAAATAAGCGGCGCCGTCTTTTAAAACCTTACGTGTGATCACCAAACGCGGATACTTTTCGTTGGTTATTTTGATAAAAGGATAGGTCTTATCATCCTTTAACATGATATTATATTTAGGATCATTTTTTTTGATCAGATTGATTTCTAATAAAAGAGCTTCAATATTTGATTCCGTAACAATATACTCAAAATCCTCGATCTCACTGACCAGTCTTTCCGTCTTGGTGTCATGACTTCCAGTAAAATAAGAGCGGACACGATTTTTAAGGATCTTCGCCTTGCCAACATAAATGATCGTTCCATTCTTATCTTTCATGAGATAACAGCCGGGTTGATCCGGTAATAAAGCTAGTTTGTTTTTGATCCGTTCGTTCATGAGTTGAAATTCCCCTTTTTACCAGTATAACACAAGAACCTTGTGAACTACTCACCATTTAGCTAAACCTAATGGTTCTTAACGCTTGAAGTGGGAGCTTCTTGGGAATAGAGCATACTTGCAAGTGTATTTCTTTACCTACAGCGGTGTCTCTTATTTACCAAGCTATCCCCGTAGTTCCTACGGTTCTTGGTTTTATCTAAGCTAATTGCTTTATTCTTAGACCTTCGTTCAGAATATTGATGCTTGCGTTTATATCTCGGTCATGATGAGCATGACAGATAGGACAAACCCATTCGCGAATTTCGAGAGCCTTTTTGCTATCTCTATGTCCGCATTCTGAACAAATTTGGCTGGAAGGAAACCATCTGTCAATTTTGATGATTTCACGTCCATACCAGTCCGCTTTGTACTGTAGTTTAGTCACAAAACTAGACCACGACACATCAGAAATACTTTTCGCTAACTTATGATTCCGTAACATACCTTTTGTATTTAAGTCTTCAATACAGATCATATCGTGATTTTTGATAATTTCTGTACTCAACTTATTCAAGAAGTCGGTTCTTTGGTTCTTTACCTTTTCGTTCAGGCGAGCCACTTTTCGTTTTTGTTTCTGATAGTTTTTTGCATCAAAGAGATTGATCCCTTTCTTTTTAGCTAGTAAGGCTCGTCTGGACAACTTACGTTGTTCCCGTTTGAGTTTCTTTGCCATTTTAGACGTGAATTTATGATTATCAACTTTTTGACCGTCGGAAAGAATGGCAAAATCAGTGATACCGAGGTCGATCCCAATAGCAGAATTTGTTTTTGGCCATTCGCCGATCTCTTCTTTGCACAGTAAAGAAATATAATATTTGCCGCTTGCGTGACGGGAGATGGTCGCAGATCTGATCGTTCCCTGGGGTTGTCTATGGAGCTTGATCCTGATGAATGATTTCAACTTAGGAAGCTTGATAAATTTATTCTCAAACAAAGCAACGGTCCCATTTTGGTTATTGGTAGTATAACTTTGAACCGGATTTTTCTTACTTTTGAACCTTGGAAATCCAACGGATTTATCACGAAAAAAATTCTTATAGGCTTTTTCTAAATTTAGTTGGGCATTTGCTAGCGCCAGGCTATCGACTTCTTTCAAAAAAGGAAATTCTTCCTTATACTGAGCCGGCGTTGGAAAAGTCATTTTTTTAGAAGGCTCATGCTTACTTTCTTCATAAGCTTTCTTTCGATCCACAAGCATTAGATTGTATACTTTGCGAGCGCAACCAAAAGACTTCGCAAAGAAAATTTCTTGTTCTTCCGTTGGGTAGATTCTAAATTTATAAGCTTTTAATCGTTCCACAGGTTTCACCCCTTTCTCTATTTGTGATTGTTCTCCTGACTTTGAATATATTCCTTGATGATATCGATAGACGCGTCACCAGTTGTCAAAAGACAGAAACTCTTAGACCAAAACATTTCTTTCCAAAGATATGGCTTTACTCTTGGGAAGTCACGTTTTATCAAACGTGAACTAGCACTTTTATAAGCATTGATGAATTTTGTCAGTTCTGTTTTGGGTTGTGCTTTGAATAGAATATGCACATGGTCTTTCTCATGATTCCATTCAACTAAAGTTATGTGATAAGATCCTGCGATTCGTACAAAAGTCATTTTAGCAAATTCAGATATTTCATCATCGATCACTTGCCTACGGTACTTAGTTACCAACACAAGATGATAAGAGAGAAGAAAAACTGAATGATTATTAGTATCTAATTCCATTATTATATCAGCCCATTTCCTTTATAGACTGATTATAGCATAGAACAAAATAGAAAGGAAATAAGACTTACATGTCGGTTTTCGAGTTACCAGAGGTATCCCTCATACCGAATGGCAAACATCACCCACCTATAGAGGATGGGCGACTTCTGCCTAGTTACGTTAAAAAATATACCTTCTTAAATAAATAAAAAAGAGGAACATGTAAGAAACATGCTCCTTTTTTTGATATTCTAGTCGATACCGATTTCATCACGGACGACAGCTGCTATTTTTTCAACATAATAATTGACTTGTTCATCGCTCGGTGCTTCTGCCATGACCCGTAAAATCGGTTCTGTACCGGATGGTCGCACCAAAATACGGCCTTCACCATTCATTTCTGCTTCAGCGTTTTCTATTACTTCTTTGATTTTTGGTACATCCATCGCATGATACTTGTCTGACACTCGCACGTTGACTAACTTTTGTGGGTAAATCGTTACTTCTTCTGCCAATTCCGACAATTTTTTTCCTGTCCTCTTCATGACATTCAACAATTGGATCCCAGAAAGCATGCCATCACCAGTCGTGTTCAAATCAAGAAAGACCATGTGACCAGATTGCTCGCCACCAAAATTATAGTCATTTTTCCGCATTTCTTCCACGACATAACGATCCCCGACTTTAGTGATCACGTCTTTCAAGCCGATTTCTTCCAGAGCTTTATGAAAACCTAAGTTACTCATGACTGTCGTGACAACAGTATTTTTTTTCAAGCGTTTATTTTTAGCTAGATCCTTGGCACAAATATACATGATCTTATCGCCATCAACAATTTGTCCCTGTTCATCTACAGCTATGATACGATCGCCATCGCCATCAAAAGCCAAACCGACATCGGCTCCTTTTTCGACGACAAATTCAGCTAATCGTTCGGGATGTGTCGATCCTACATGGTCATTGATATTCAGCCCATTAGGCGATGTCCCCATAGTATAAAATTCCGTTTCTAAATCAGCAAACAAACGATTGACTGTGGTAGAAGTCGCCCCATTTGCAGCATCGATACAAACTTTCAGGCCTGAAAGATCACCACTGATCGTTTTCTGCAAAAATTGCGAATACTTAAGTAACCCTTCCGGAAATTCTTCGACTGTCCCTAACCCCTCCGCAGAGGGCCGTGGTAAGTCATCTGTAGGCGCATCTAAAAGTGCTTCGATTTCTAATTCTTGTTCATCGACAAGTTTGAAACCATCATTGCCAAAAAATTTGATTCCATTGTCTTGAGCTGGGTTGTGAGAAGCAGAAATCATCACACCGGCACTCGCCTTTTGAACTTTCGTTAGGTAAGCAACTCCTGGTGTTGAAATGACACCAAGTTGAAAGACTTCGATCCCAACTGATATCAAGCCAGAGATCAAGGCGGTCTCTAATAATTGTCCAGAAATACGTGTATCCCTTCCAACCAACACACGCGGATGTTCTTCATTACCAGCATGTTGACTAAGGACATAGCCTCCGCAGCGCCCTAACTTAAAGGCCAACTCAGGTGTTAATTCTTTATTTGCGATGCCTCGTACACCGTCTGTTCCAAAGTATTTTCCCATGATTTAAATTCCTCTCTGAAAAGATCTTTTTCATGATTATTTATCTATTTTTTCAATTATTGTCCGCAACAGATGATCCTGTCGTTTTTTCTTGTTTTGAAGATGAAGAGCTAGAACTAGAATCAGTCGTAGCTGTCGTTTCACTTTGGTCAGTCGTTTGTGTTCCTCCCTCAAAAATCGGTACTACTTTGATTTCAACCACAGCAGGATCGGCAATCAGCCCCTCATCAACGGGAATCGATTTTTCAACCGTACTTGTTTCAGTGATTCCAGTAATATCAACGGGTATACTGATCGTATCTAATGAATCTAACAAAGTTTGGTTGCCACTAATTGTAGCATGACTTTGTCCGAATTGGAATTCAAAATAAGAAATTCCCGAACTTACGGTGCCAGTTTGTTCGACAGAAAGACCCACGTCTTTTTGAGGTGAATTCACCAAAATTTGTACTGTGACCGTTTCTGGATCGATTTCAGCCGGCAATACTTCCCCATTGCTATTGACCGCGTAGACATTAACTGTTTGTTCGGTACTCTCTGTTAGTTCTGAAACAGACTCTAAAGGAGCGATGACTTTGGCAATATCCTTGACTGTTTGATCCCCAGTCGTCACCTCTACGGTAGCCGGTGATAGCGACGTTTTGGAAATCGATACACCATCGGCTAGCTCTTTGTTAGAAAAATTAGCCTCAACTGGAAATGATTTGGTGACCTTGTTTTCAATAGTGACAGTCATTATCTCTGGATCGACTGTTGCTGAAACGCTATTGCTCAGATCCTGAACGTCTAACTTCACATCATGGGTCCCAGGGGTTAGATCACTCAAATCAGCGACTACCTTAAAGCTACGAGTTTCTTGGCTGGCCTCGGCATTCAACTGGATCCGATTGATACTTTTAAGTTTGACCTTGACCGTAGCATCATAACCTGAGATGAAATAATCATCTGAATCATAAATGATCGAAACCGGCACATCTGTGACCGTTTCTTCATAGGCCTCGGTAGTTAAAGCGGAATTTGGCGTTTTCGTTCCATTCGCATTAAAAAATAAAACTAGACTAAATAACAAGGCTAGTAAGATATTAAAACCCTCTCTTTTTTGCTTTCCTTTTTTCATTCCTTGCCACCTCGGTTTAACTTTTGCCATTCATCGCGCAAAGTTTGAAAAAAGTTATTTTTTTCTTTATTTTTATCATTTGGAATAAGCACATCATGCAACATCTGCATATATTCATCACGCGTCAACTCTGTATACATCTGACTATTTAAAGTGAAAGTGATGCCTCCGGTTTCTTCAGATACCACTAACGTCAAAGCATCACTGACCTCAGATATCCCCATCGCCGCTCGGTGTCTCGTCCCGTATTCTTTAGAGATCAATGGGCTATCAGATAAAGGTAAGTAAGCACAAGATACCACAATTTTGCCATTTCTTACAATGACCGCGCCATCGTGAAGTGGTGTATTAGGTATGAAAATATTGATCAAAAGCTCACCAGTGATATCAGCGTCTAAGCGAATGCCCGTTTCAATGTATTCTTCTAAACCAGTATTACGTTCGATCGTGATCAAGGCCCCTATTTTTCTTTTCGACATATATTGTATGGCCTTATCAAAGCCCTTGATCATTTCCTCGCCTTCATTGATTTCTTTCTTAGAAGTATTAAAAATGGTCGCTCTACCTAAATGCTCCAGACCACGACGAATCTCAGGTTGAAAAATGACGATCGCCGCAATTACCCCATAAGTAATGATTTGATCCATTAACCAAGATAAAGTATGTAAACCGATCAACTCAGCTAAGACACGGACCACGATGAACATAGCCACCCCTTTGAAAAGTTGGATCGCTTTGGTCCCACGTAATAATTGGATCAATTTATAGATCAAGTACCAAACAACGATGATATCCAATATATTAACAAAAAACGTCAATGTGGACACATTCGTTGTAAACAACTCTTTCCAGTAACTTAACTGAAATAATTTTGTAAAGTCAAATGTCATAGTCAGCCTTCCTTTGCTATAAGCACTGTTCTCTTTAACAAATAGTATAGCACAACTTTTAGAGATTATGAGAAAAAGGGCGTGGTATTTAAGTTTTTTTTGAAAAAAAGTTAGGATAATTTTAGTGCGAGCCTCCTATCAAGCACCTTCTTTTAGTTTATCGGCATATTCGTTGATTTTACGAATACGATGATTGATGCCTGATTTGGAAATAGGCCCTGATGGTAACATCTCACCCAATTCTTTTAGACTGATTTCTGGGTTTTCTAAACGTAATTCAGCAATTTCTTGCAATTTATCAGGTAAGGCTTGTAAACCCACAGTTGCTTCGATATATTGTATATTTTCGATTTGTTTAGAAGCGGCGTCGATCGTTTTATTCATATTGGCGGTCTCACAATTGACTAAGCGGTTCACAGAATTGCGCATATCTCGCACGATCCTAACATCTTCAAATTTGAGCATCGAATTCGTGGCCCCGATCAGAGTCAAAAAATCTGCAATATGTTCAGCTCCTTTAAGATAGGAAATATAGCCGTTACGTCTTTGTAAAGTTCGCGCATTTAGATCATAATAATTTAACATGTCGCAAATATCTTGATTATGTTCCTCATAAACCGAAAAAATCTCCAGATGATAGCGACTTGTTTCTGGATTATTGACAGATCCTCCCGCCAAAAAGGCCCCCCGTAAATAGGAACGCATCTTTTGTGAATTACCCATGATCTCAGTGGACACATGACCATGGACCATCATATTCTCCATGATCCCTAAATCATCCAAAATCTCTTTGGTTTTTTCTTTCAAACGCACAATATAAATATTATTCTTCTTCAATTTCATTTTGCGTCTGACCAAAAGTTCACTCTGTACCTGATAGTGATCCTTTAATAAGCTATAGATTCTTCTAGCGATCGCAGCATTTTCGGTCTGTACATTCAAAATAAAATTCTGATTATGTAGGCTCAAAGAACCATTCATACGGATCAACGCAGCCAGTTCTGCCTTAGCATGCTCACGGTGTACTTCTAATGTTGTCAATTCTTTTTTTACATCTGAGGCAAAAGACAATGGTCCCACCGCCTTTCTTATACTATTTTTTGGCACTATACAAGATACTCAATAACTCCGAGACTACTTTATCACCATCGTGAAAAACACCACCATCACGTAACTTAAGAAAATCTGTTGAAACGACGCGACAGCCTAAATCACGCAAGCCCTGAAAATCATGCTCGACTTGAACTAAATATTCATCATAGATTTCAAAATCCATGTATCCTTCCGGAACTTTTTCAATATTGACTAAAACCGTATCGACAAAAGCTTGCTTTAAGTGGTCATGTAAAACACGGACATGTTCAGCATCAGTAAAGTGCTCCGTTTCTCCTTTTTGCGTCATGATATTACAGATATAAACAGTTTCAGCTTTAGTCTTTACCATTGCTGCTCCGATTCCTGGTATCATCAAATTGGGTAAAATACTTGTAAAAAGGCTACCCGGTCCTAAAACGATCATATCAGCATCCATAATGGCTGACACAACTTTACGGGCTGCTTTAGGTGGCATCCCATCCACTTGATTACGAACCGAAACATGGTCTATTTTTTTGCGGTCGACTGCTATTTTAGATTCTCCAACAGCTTTCGTCCCGTCTTCAAAGACCGCTTCTAAAATGAGTGGTTCATCCGAGGAAGGATATACTTTGCCTTCAACGTGCATCATCTTGCTCAATAACTGGATCGCTTCATAGGTACTCCCACGCATTTCCGCCATCCCCGCGATGATCAAATTCCCTAAAGCGTGGTTGGCCAGAAACTTGTCTTCTTTTTTGAAACGATATTGAAAAATATCTTCATACAGTTTAGGCATATCAGAAAGTGCGATCAGCACATTACGAAGGTCTCCCGGTGGTGTGATCGAGGTAATCGATTCTCTGATTTCACCACTACTTCCCCCATCATCAGCCACTGTGACGATAGCCGTGATATCGACTCCTTGATTGCGTAAACTTTTTAAAATCACGGGCAATCCAGTTCCACCGCCGATCACCACTACTTTAGGTTTACGGATTCGATAGGTTTTCATCATGAGCGATTCACCGTCTCTTTCCGCTTGTCCTTATCACGATGAGTGATATTGACTTTATACTCTTTACCTAACTCGTTTCCGATCCGTTGGGTCAATGCGACCGATCGATGTTGACCACCAGTACAACCGATTGCGATCGTCAAACTACTTTTGCCCTCTTTTATATACCCTGGCATGATTTCTTTTAATAAATGCATAAATCCTTGATAGAAATTCTCCGTTTCTGAAAAGGACATAACATATTCACTGACTGATGCATCTAATCCTGTCATCGGCCGTAATTCCTTGATATAATGGGGATTTGGCAAAAATCGTACATCCATCACAATGTCAGCATCGATCGGCAATCCATATTTAAAGCCAAAAGAAACCATTTCGATCCGAAAACCCGTGTCGTCAGGATTACGAAACTCTTGATTGATCTGTTCTCTTAATTGTCGTGGTGACAAATCGGTAGTATCGATGACAAGAGACGCCTGTGCCTTGATATCTTCCAGGATCGCCCGTTCTTTACGTATCCCCTCTGTGATCAGACCTTCCATGGCTAGAGGATGCGTCCGTCGTGTCTCTTTATAACGAGAAACCAACTCATTATCAGAAGCATCTAAAAATAAAACACGCGTATCAATAAAGCCCGTATTCTCTATTTCAGCTAACATACTCTGGATCTCTTCAAAAAAAGAGCGCGATCTGAGATCGACCCCTAATGCAATTTTAGTCACTTTCCCTGTTTCTTTGATCAGTTCCCAAAACTTAGGGATCAAATTCGGGGGCATATTATCAATACAAAAATAGCCCATATCTTCAAAACTTTGAATCGCTACCGTTTTACCGGCCCCACTCATCCCAGTAATAATCACTAAATCTAATGTTTCTGCCATATCAGACACCTCTTTACAAAAATTATTTTCTGTATTTGCTTTATTATATCATTCCGGGCGTAATCATTGCGACAAAAAAATAAACAAGTGAACTCTTTTAACAAAATCTTATCCGAGTTCACTTGTTGAAAAAAAAATCAAGAATTCTTAAGATATTTTTTTAAATACTGTCCGGTATAGCTAGTCTCAACGCAAGCGATCTCTTCAGGTGTCCCAGTGGCTACGATACTACCACCAGCATCACCGCCTTCAGGTCCTAAATCGATCAAATGATCGGCACATTTGATCACATCCAAATTATGTTCGATCACTAAAACGGTATTGCCCGCATCGACTAAACGTTCCAAAACCGTTAATAAACGATAAATATCTTCTGTATGGAGACCTGTCGTCGGTTCATCCAAAATATAGAAATTTTTACCATTCGAATTTTTGTGCAATTCACTAGCTAGTTTCATTCGTTGGGCTTCACCACCTGACAAAGTCGTTGCTGGTTGGCCTAAAGTGACATAGCCCAGACCGACATCTACGATCGTTTGTAATTTACGACTGATTTTAGGAATCGATTTAAAGAAATCAGCGGCTTCGGCAACTGTCATGTCCAAGACTTCGGCAATATTTTTTCCTTTGTAACGTACTTCAAGGGTTTCTGAATTATAGCGTTTGCCATGACAAATCTCACAAGGGACATAGACATCAGGTAAAAAATGCATTTCGATTTTGATAATACCATCGCCTTTGCAAGCTTCACAGCGTCCACCCTTGACGTTAAAACTAAAACGCCCTTTTTTGTAGCCACGGATCTTGGCTTCATTCGTTTTAGCAAATAAATCGCGGATATCATCGAACACACTCGTATAAGTAGCGGGGTTACTCCGTGGTGTCCTACCGATCGGACTTTGGTCGATATCAATGATTTTTTCGATGGATTCATAGCCAGTGATCGTTTTATATTTGCCCGGTTTATGTGAATTACGATTGATTTTTTGAGCCAATGCTTTTTTCAAAATTTCATTGACCAAGGTCGATTTACCTGATCCGGAAACGCCAGTTACAGCGATGAATTTACCCAAAGGAAAATCAACAGACAAATTTTTCAAATTGTTTTCTTGAGCGCCCTTCAGATGGATGACTTCTCCGTTACCGCGACGTCGTTTGGTTGGTAACGGGATCTGCCGTTTTCCGGAAAGATAAAGGCCTGTCAATGATTTAGGATTTTGAGCCACTTCTTCCGGTGTTCCACAGGCCACGATCTCGCCGCCAGTTTCCCCAGCTCCAGGGCCAACATCGATCAAATAATCAGCAGCACGCATCGTATCCTCATCATGTTCCACAACGACTAGCGTATTGCCCAGATCACGCATCTTGCGTAACGAATCGAGTAAACGATCATTATCTCTCTGATGCAAACCGATCGAAGGCTCGTCTAAGATATAAAGAACTCCTGATAAATTAGAACCGATCTGCGTGGCTAAGCGGATCCGTTGCGCTTCCCCACCAGACAAAGTTCCAGCTGATCGGCCCAAGGTCAAATAGTCCAAACCGACATTCTTCAAAAAGCTCAGACGGTCAATGATTTCTTTAATGATCGGTTGAGCAATCATTTTCTCTTGTTCGGATAATTCAAGGTCTTTAATAAAATCGATAGCTTGACTGACGGCCAGCTCGCTGACTTCCCCAATATGTTTGCCATTGACTTTGACCGATAAAGCTTGTGGGTTCAAACGATAACCATGACAACTTTGGCAAGTCAGTTCGGTCATGTACAATCGCATTTGACCGCGAGTGAAATCACTATTGGTTTCATGATAACGACGTTTGATATTAGTCAATATACCTTCAAAGGCGATGTCCACATCGCGCACACCACCAAATTCATTCTCATAATGGAAATGGAATAGTTCCCCCTTCGAACCATTCAACAATATTTCCTTTTGTGCTTCAGAGATATCCGCAAATGGTGTATCCATATCGATGCCAAAAGCCAAACATGCTTGTTCTAACATTTGTGGATAATAGTTAGAACTGATCGGGTTCCAAGGTACGATCGCCCCTTCATGCAGGGTTTTCGAAGGTTCTGGTACGACCAAGTCGACATCAACTTCTAATTTGATCCCCAGTCCATCACATTCGGGACAAGCGCCAAAGGGAGCATTAAAAGAAAATAAGCGCGGTTCCAGTTCACCAACAGTAAAACCACAATAAGGGCAAGAATAGTGTTCACTAAATAAAAGTTCTTCGTCACCGATCACATCGACTAAGGCATAACCATCTGCTAAACGTAAGGCTGCTTCAACAGAATCGAATAAACGTGAGCGTACACCGTCTTTGACTACGATACGATCAACAATAATAGCGACATCATGTTGCTTATTTTTCTCTAATTCTGGCACTTCCGTGACATCATAAGTCTCTCCATCCACTCTGACTCGCACGTAACCTTCTTTTTGCACATGCTCGAACACTTTTTTATGCTGCCCTTTTTTCTTGACGACAACTGGTGCTAAAATTTGGATTCGGCTCCGCTCGGGTAGAGCCATTATTTGATCTACCATTTGTTCCACTGATTGACTAGTGATTTCCACATGATCATTGGGACAGATCGGATGGCCGACACGAGCAAATAAGAGCCGTAAATAGTCATTGATCTCAGTCACAGTCCCAACTGTTGACCGAGGATTTTTACTGGTCGTCTTTTGATCGATCGAGATCGCTGGGCTCAAGCCGTCGATACTGTCTACATCTGGCTTATCCATCTGACCTAAAAATTGTCGTGCATAGGCTGAAAGACTTTCCACATAACGTCGTTGTCCTTCTGCATACAAGGTATCAAAAGCAAGGGAACTCTTACCTGATCCCGAAAGTCCCGTCATTACTACCAATTTATCGCGTGGGATCGTCACATCGATATTCTTTAAATTATGTGCTCGTGCTCCATGGATCACGATTTTATCATTTGCCATTTTGTCCTCCTACTTCGACCTATGCCTTTAATTCCAATAGTGCATCACGCAAAGTTGCGGCTCGCTCAAACTCTAGATTTTTAGCAGCTTCCCGCATTTCTTTTTCTAATTTTAGTGTTAAGGTTTCTTTTTCTGCTCTTGAAAGGTCTTCTACCGGTGTCTTAGACAACTCTTCTGTGGTCTCGGCGACTTTAGAAATCGAGATCAAATCACGGATTTCTTTTTTGATTGTCACGGGCACGATCCCATGGGCTTCATTATAAGCTTGTTGGATACTACGACGACGATTGGTTTCATCGATAGCTTGTCGCATGGAGTCCGTCATCTTGTCAGCGTACATAATGACTTTGCCTTCCGCATTTCGTGCCGCTCGTCCACTTGTTTGGACAAGTGAACGTTCGCTACGTAAGAAACCTTCTTTGTCAGCATCAAGGATGGCAACTAAGGAAACTTCTGGAACATCTAGGCCTTCACGAAGCAAATTGATCCCGACTAAGACATCGAATTCACCTAAACGCAAATCGCGGATGATCTCCGTCCTTTCCAATGTTTTGATATCGCTATGCAGATATTTGACTTTGATCCCCAATTCTTTCAAATAATCGGTCAGATCCTCAGCCATTTTTTTCGTCAAAGTCGTGACAAAGACGCGTTGATCTTTTTCAGCACGACTATTGATTTCACCGACAAGATCATCGATTTGTCCCATGATCGGTCGGACTTCGATTTCAGGATCAAGTAAACCTGTTGGTCGGATCAATTGTTCGACCACTTTATCGGTTTGCTCATACTCATAAGGACCAGGAGTGGCCGAAAGATAGATCACCTGATTGACATGTTTTTCAAATTCCTCTAAACGTAAGGGACGATTATCTAAGGCACTTGGCAAACGAAAACCATAATCAACAAGCATTTGTTTGCGCGAACGGTCACCATTATACATGCCACGGACTTGTGGCATAGTAACGTGTGATTCATCGATGATCAACAAAAAATCTTTCGGGAAAAAGTCCAACAAGGTATAAGGCGGTTCCCCCTCTTTGCGACCATCCATATGCCGCGAATAGTTTTCGATCCCCGAAGTATAGCCCATTTCGCGTAACATTTCAATATCATAATTGGTCCGTTGTTCCAGACGTTGTGCTTCTAACAATTTGTTGGCATCACGTAAGACTTTTAGCCGTAAGACCAATTCGTCTTGGATTGATCGAATGGCCGTTTCTAAATGTGCTTCATCGGTAACAAAGTGAGTGGCCGGAAAGATCGAAACGTGTTCAGTCTCGGAAATGATCTCACCGGTCAAGGCGTCTACTTCACAAATGCGGTCGATTTCATCGCCAAAAAATTCAATCCGCAAAGCCCGTTCATCACGTGAAGCCGGAAAGATCTCAACGACATCTCCGCGCACACGAAAACGTCCACGTTGAAAATCGATATCGTTACGTTCAAACTGGATATCGATCAAAGAACGTAGCAATTGATCGCGTGAAAGTTCCATACCCACTCGTAAGGATACGACTTGTTTTTGATACTCCATAGGTGAGCCTAAACCAAAAATACACGAAACCGAAGCAACCACGATCACATCATTACGTTCCAATAGTGCACTAGTGGCAGAATGTCGTAATTTATCGATTTCATCATTGATACTAGAGTCTTTTTCAATATAAGTATCACTAGAAGGTACATAAGCTTCAGGTTGATAATAATCATAATAGCTGACAAAGTATTCGACTGCATTATTCGGAAAGAACTCTTTGAATTCCCCATATAACTGCCCGGCTAACGTTTTGTTATGGGCAATAATCAAGGTCGGCTTGTTCACATTTTGAATCACATTAGAAACCGTATATGTTTTACCAGTTCCCGTAGCGCCCAATAAAATTTGAGCTTTTTCATGATTTTTGACACCATCTGTCAATTCTTTGATTGCTTTAGGTTGATCTCCGCTCGGAGAATAATTTGAAACCAATTCAAAATGATGGGAGTAATCTTTTTCGATCATAAGCAACCTTCTTTCCTTCTGATTCTTGAAACTATTTATAGTATACCACATAGAAACATATTTTCGCTAATTATTTGTTTGATAATTTTATAAATCTTTACAACGCCATTTTTCTTATTTTCTTAATGGCTAAATGAATCATTTCCACCAGTAAAGATAAGCTTGCGTAAGTCTCATGGAACCGTCGTAAGCCTCGAAAAATAACTTTTCTCTATTGAATCAAAGCTACTGTATTTTTTCACTCGAGAAGCAAACACAAACGCGCAAGTGTAGCGCTCAAGTTCGACCGTGAATTGTAACATCGTTCCAAAGAACATGTCATATAATTTGACATAATCTTCTTGCTTTTTAGTTAAATAATAGGCTATAATAAGAAAAATGATTCTCATGGGGGTAAAAAAAGTGAAAAATAAACGAACATTTAGCATGATTCTCGTCTTTTTAGTGGCATTTTTCTGTTCAACTAGGGAAATATCCGCTGAAGAGCAAACTTACAAAATCGGAACTGATGTTACATTTGCTCCCTTTGAATTCAAAGACGAAAACAATGAATATGTCGGCATCGATATCGATTTACTCAATGCGATCGCAGAAGATCAAGGATTTAAAATAGAGCTAAAAGCCCTCGGATTTGATCCGGCGATCCAAGGGGTTCAATCCAATCAACTTGATGGCATGATTGCCGGGATGAGCATCACTGACGAACGCAAAAAAAGCTTTGATTTTTCGGATCCTTATTTTGATAGTGGCATCCAAATGGCTGTCAAATCAGATACGGATGACATCCTTGATTACGCGGACCTGAAAAACAAAACGGTCGGAGCCAAAGTCGGGACCGAAAGCGCCACTTTTCTAGAAGCTCATAAAGAGAAGTATAGCTATACGATCAAAACGTATGATGATGCCACTGGCCTCTATGGTGCGTTAAAAAACGGAACGGTTCAATCTATTTTTGACGACTACCCGGTTTTAGGTTATGCCATCAATCAAGGACAAGATTTCAAATTGATTGGTGAACCAGAAGCAGGAAATTCTTATGGCTTTGCCGTAAAAAAAGGCGAAAATCAAGAACTTCTAGCTATGTTCAACGCTGGCTTGACCAAACTTAAAGCATCTGGTCAATATGATAAAATTGTCGCCAAATATATCGAAACCTCTACATCTACGGATTCAGAAACAATGAAAAAAGTCGATCCTCTTAAAGACGAATATGTTATCGCGAGCGATTCAGCTTTCGCTCCTTTTGAATTTAAAAATGAAGCCAATGAATACGTTGGGATCGATGTCGATCTGATGAAACGGGCAGCGCAGCTACAAGGATTCAATATCCGCTTCAATCATATCGGTTTTTCTGGGGCCGTTCAAGCTGTTGAAGGGAATCAGGCAGATGGCATCATTGCTGGCATGACGATCACCGATGAGCGAAAAACAACTTTTGATTTTTCCAACTCCTATTTTGAAAGTGGGATCCAGTTAGCTGTCAAAACAGGAAATGCCGACATTCGATCGTACGAGGATCTCAAAGGGAAAAAAGTTGGTGCTAAAGTTGGGACCGAAAGTACCGATTTTTTAGAAAGTCATAAGGAAGAATATGGTTATACTATAAAATATTACGATGCGGCCGATCAATTGTACGAGGCTGTCCGTGTTGGCGCCATCGACGCACTGATGGATGACTATCCCGTCATTGGTTATTCTATTTCACAAGGGCAAGAATTAGAAACGCCTATTGCTCGCGAAACCGGTGGCCAGTATGGCTTTGCAGTCAAAAAAGGGCAAAATCCTGAACTTCTCGAGATGTTCAACGAAGCCCTGAAAGAAATGAAACGCACCGGTGAATACGACGAAATCGTTGCAAATTATATCAAAGATGGCTCAACTGAGAACAAAAGTACAGTAGATGAGTCGACTTTGCTAGGTCTGATCAAAAACAACTATAAAGTACTCTTAGCAGGTCTAGGTAAAACTATTGCCTTAGCTTTGATCTCTTTTATCTTAGCTTTGATCGTCGGTGTGATATTTGGATTATTCAGCGTCTCACCCATTAAATTATTAAGAGGGATCGCTAGTGTCTATGTCGACATCATTCGGGGCATACCAATGATGGTCCTTGCCTTCTTCATTTTCTTTGGCTTGTCTGACGCAATTGGTTTTACTATCCCAGATTTTGCTGCTGGTATCATTACCTTGACTTTAAATGCAAGTGCCTATATTGCCGAAATCGTTCGTGGGGGGATCAATGCTGTACCAGTCGGTCAAATGGAAGCTTCTCGTAGTTTGGGCTTAACTTACAATCGTACCATGCAAAAAATCATCTTGCCGCAAGCAATCAAGATCATGATTCCTTCTTTTGTCAATCAATTTGTGATTTCATTGAAGGATACCACGATTATTTCAGTGATCGGGGTCGTGGAACTCTTGCAAGCGGGTAAGATCATCGTAGCAAGAACGATGCAAAGCACCTATGTCTACTTGCTGATCGCCATCATGTACCTACTTGTGATCACAGCCTTGACAAAACTTGCTAAACGATTAGAAAAGAAGGTGAAGTAATGAAAGAAAAAATTTTAGTTGAAAACCTCGTCAAAAAATATGGTGATAATACGGTATTAAATAATCTATCGACCTCCGTTCAAGAAGGTGAAGTTGTCTGTATCATCGGTCCCTCGGGATCTGGAAAATCAACTTTTTTACGATGTCTCAATCGTTTAGAAGAAGCCACGAGCGGGGACATCATCATTGACGGTTCACGTTTGCTGGATAAAAGCACAGATATCAACCAAGTACGCCAACATATCGGTATGGTATTTCAACACTTCAATTTATTTCCACATCTATCCGTCCTAGAAAATATCACACTCGCTCCCATGGATCTACACGGAGTTTCAAAAAGTGAAGCTGAAACAGCGGCAGTCAAATTATTAGATACCGTCGGCTTGAGTGATAAAAAGGATGCCTTCCCAGCAAGTCTTTCAGGCGGGCAAAAACAGCGTGTAGCCATTGCTCGGGCACTCGCTATGCATCCAGATATCATGCTCTTTGATGAACCGACTTCAGCACTTGATCCCGAAATGGTAGGCGACGTCCTAAATGTCATGAAAAAACTGGCCAAGCAAGGGATGACCATGGTGATCGTGACTCATGAAATGGGCTTTGCCAAAGAAGTTGCCGATCGCGTTATGTTTATCGATGACGGCAATTTCTTGGAAGAAGGAAAACCCATTGATATTTTTGAAAATCCGCAAAACGAACGGACCCGTCTTTTTCTGGATAAGGTCTTGAATATTTGATCTTTTCCTCTTCTGTAATTTTAGACTGAAAGAAACCAGCTAGAATGTCATCCTTCTAGCTGGTTTCTTTTATTTCTTTTTATTTCCAAACGCGTCTTTCATCTTATCGAAAAAGCCTTCTGGTTCTTGTTCATTGGTCGTTTGACCAGTTGCTTTTGCGAAATTACGCAGAGCTTCTTTTTGCTCATCATTTAAATTCTTAGGGGTAATAATCTTAACAGTGACTTGTTGATCACCATTATTAGCACCGCGCAATTTAGGAGCGCCTTTTCCTTTCAAGCGGAATTTGCTCCCTGTTTGCGTACCAGCTGGGATCTTCAATTTTACTTTGCCATGCACAGTAGGGACATTGACTTCGTCACCTAGAGCAGCTTGAACAAAACTTAATGGTAATTCATAATAAATCTCGGAACCATCACGATCAAAAATATCACTTTCTTCTACATAAAAAACAACATATAGATCTCCATATGGTCCGCCATTTGTGCCGGCCTCACCTTGATTAGCCAAACGCATTTGTTGCCCATTTTCAACACCTGCGGGCACATTGACTTTCACATTGTGCGTTTTCTTTTCATGTCCAGTTCCTCGACAAGTTTCACAAACATCTTTGATTTCTTTCCCAGTTCCATGACAAACATCACAAGTTTGCCGACTCATCACACGGCCTAGTGGTGTTTGACGTTCCACATTGATCGTTCCCGCACCATGACATTTATGACAAGTTTCTGGTTGCGTGCCAGCTTTTGCACCCGAACCACCACACGTATGACAGACCTCTTCACGCTTGTAGGTAACATTTTTTTCAGTTCCAAAAATGGCTTCTTCAAAGGTCAAATTTAAAGAGTACTGTAAATCTTCTCCTTGTCTCGGCGCATTAGGGTTCACACGCGACGAACCGCCTCCGCCAAAAAACGAATCAAAAATATCTTCAAAGCCACCGAAACCACCACCGCCAAAACTACTACCGCCAAAACCGCCACCGTAGTTATAGTTTGCATCTGTTCCAGCATGACCATATTGATCATAAGCAGCCCGTTTTTGCGGATCGCTCAAGACTTCATACGCTTCGGAAACTTCTTTAAATTTTTCCTCAGCATCAGGTTCTTTATTGATATCTGGGTGGTATTTCTTGGAAAGTTTACGATATGCTTTCTTGATTTCGTCATCCGAGGCACCTTTTTCTACACCCAGGACTTCGTAATAATCACGTTTAGTTGCCATTAGCTTTCCTCCACTTTCATTTCAATTAACAGTCTTACGTATTTTAACATATATTTGAAGGAAGAAACATATTTTTACACCTTTTTATTCGTAAATTCCCACTCAAAAATAGGTAAAACCGATCTTAGTCATAAGAAAGAGCCAAAGGAAAATTTCTTTGGCTCTCCTACAAATCTTTTGATGAAGATTATTTATCATCATCGTCCACTTCTTCAAAATCGGCATCAACGACATCATCAGCACTACCTTGAGTACCATCTGTATCTTGTTGTGCTTGTTGTTGTTGAGCTGCTTGTTCATATAATTTGACAGTCAAATTTTGAACGATTTCGTTCAAAGCATCGCGCTTTTCTTTCATTTGTTCCAAGTCATTTGCTTCAACAGCAGCTTTCAATTCATCGCGTGCCGCTTCAGCCTTTTTCACTTCTGCTTCTTCGACTTTGCCTTCTAATTCTTTCAAAGTCTTATCGACTGTGAATAACAAAGCATCGACGTCATTGCGAAGATCCGCTTCTTCTTTGCGTGATTTATCAGCATCTGCATTAGATTCAGCATCTTTGACCATGCGATCGATTTCTTCATCAGAAAGACCTGAAGAAGACTTGATCGTGATCTTTTGTTCTTTTTGTGTGCCTAGATCTTTGGCAGAAACATTAACGATCCCATTCTTATCGATATCAAATGATACTTCGATTTGAGGGATCCCCCGAGGAGCAGGCGGAATATCCGTTAATTGGAATCTTCCCAAAGTCTTGTTATCAGCTGCCATTGGACGTTCCCCTTGTAATACGTGAATGTCTACAGCCGGTTGATTATCAGCCGCCGTTGAGAACACTTGCGATTTGCTCGTTGGGATCGTTGTGTTACGGTCGATCAGTTTAGTGAAGACACCACCCATTGTTTCGATACCAAGTGAAAGTGGGGTAACATCAAGTAAAACGACATCTTTGACATCACCTGTGATAACGCCACCTTGGATCGCAGCACCCATCGCTACTACTTCATCTGGGTTTACTGATTTATTGGGTTCTTTGCCAGTTTCTTTACGAACTGTATCTACAACAGCGGGGATACGTGTCGAACCACCGACTAAAATAACTTGGTCGATTTCAGAAGAAGAAAGACCTGCATCTTTCATTGCTTGACGAACTGGTTTTTTAGTACGTTCGACCAGATCTGCTGTCAATTCATCAAATTTAGCACGCGTCAAAGTTGTTTCTAAATGCAACGGACCAGCATCGCCTGCGGTAATGAACGGCAAACTGATTTGTGTGCTCGATACACCTGACAAGTCTTTTTTTGCTTTTTCAGCGGCATCCTTCAAACGTTGAACAGCCATCTTATCTTTGCTAAGGTCGATCCCATTTTGTTTCTTGAAATCTTCCACTAAGTAGTTCATGATCTTTTCATCAAAATCATCGCCACCTAAATGGTTATCTCCGGCAGTTGCTAATACATCAAAGACGCCATCGCCTAATTCAAGGATAGACACGTCGAAAGTCCCACCACCAAGGTCGAATACTAAGATTTTTTCATCTTGTTCCGTCTTGTCAAGGCCATAAGCCAAAGCAGCCGCAGTTGGTTCATTGACGATACGTTCTACTTCGAGTCCCGCGATCTTACCAGCGTCTTTGGTAGCTTGGCGTTGTGAGTCATTGAAATAAGCTGGAACAGTGATGACTGCTTTTTCAACTTTTTCACCTAAATATTCTTCAGAAAAACTCTTGATATGTTGCAAAATCATAGCAGAAATTTCTTGAGGAGTATAACTTTTACCATCAACTTCTACTTTATAACCTGCTTCACCCATATGACGTTTGATCGAAGAAACAGTATTAGGGTTGGTTACAGCTTGACGCTTGGCAACTTCACCTACTTGGATCTCGCCATTTTTAAAAGCCACAACAGAAGGTGTTGTACGATTGCCTTCTGGATTTGTAATGATTTTTGCTTCTCCGCCTTCTAAGACTGCCACTGCTGAGTTAGTAGTCCCAAGATCGATACCGATAATTTTACTCATAATAAAATCTCCTTCATTTCTTTACTATTTTTATTGTGCGACGATGACCATGCTAGGACGCAAGATCCGATCGCGTAATTGATAACCTTTTTGTAATACTTGAACAACTGTTTCTGCTGGATGATCACTATCGGCAGGCACTGTTTGTACTGCTTGATGAATACTTGGATCAAACGTTTGATCTTGTGCTAGTATTTCTTCGATACCTTCTTCTTTTAAAGCGGTCATCAGGCTGTCATAAACCATCTGCACGCCCTTTTTAAGATTTTCAGCCGCTTCATCGGCTACTTCAGTCGTCAAGGCTCTTTCTAAATTATCAATCACAGGTAAGATCTTTTTACCTAAATCTTGCGAACGATATTTTATGAGCGACTCGCGCTCATTACGATTTCTGTTGGTCATATTCGCTATTTCAGCTCTTGCTCGCAGAAATTTGTCTTCCATTTCATCCAGCTCTGCTTTTAAAGCATCTACTTCAGAAACTTCTTTTTCTTCCGTTACTTGGCCTTGATCTTCTTCAAGGACTTCCGTGACATTTGTTTCAGCATCATTCGTCTCTGTCTTTTTTTCAACGGCGTTTTCTTCTGAAACTTTTTCTTTCTCGGACAATGGATCAACTTCCCTTCTTTATCAACTTATTAAACCACTAACTGATCGAATCTAACGAGCGATAATAACCAGCTAATGTTTCTTCCAATTCCTTTTGTAAGACACCTATCAAGCCTACCATGCGTGAATAAGACATGCTTGTCGGCCCCAAAAGTGCAATCGAGCCCGTCCCATGTCCTTTGATCTCATAACCTGATTGGATCAAGCTCATGTTATCTAGCAGATTATTGCCAAGTTCGGTACCACCGATCTTTATCTGGAAACCTGCTTCATGTGGATTCAGTAGTTGGTTCAGCTGATCGCCATTTTTCATCAACGAGTACATGGACTTTAACTCTTCCACATCTCTTTGTTGATCAAAGTTCAAGATGTTCATCCGTCCACCGACAAAGACTTTTTCCTGAAATATATTACTGAGCATCAAATCAAACAGATCCAAAATCCCTTCTGTAGACTGGAAATACTTATGCAAAATCATAGGGATCTCAGTACGCAATCGATGGTAGACCGTGATCAAAGACTCTCCGATCAGTTTATCATTAATGATCCGTACAATTGTTTCTAAGTCTTCACTTTCCAAATAACTAGGGATAGAGAAAACTTTGCTCTCTACATTTCCCTTATCAGTAACAACGATTGCGATCACTTGACGTCTATTTAAAGGAATGACCCGAAAACCAGTCAGTTTCCGATCATTCACATCAGGGCCTAACATAATAGCCGTATAGCTCGTCAATTGGGATAACATCGTCGCCGATCGTTGGATGATATCGTCGATTTCATGAAACTCATCCTCAAAGGAGTGGCGTATCCACGCGGCCTCACGATCACTGATGTCAAGTGGAGAAAGAAGATGATCTACATAGTAACGATACCCAACGAGAGAAGGGATCCTTCCCGATGACGAGTGCGTCTTCATCAACAATCCAGAAGCTTCTAAGTCTTTCATGTCATTGCGAATCGTTGCTGAACTAGCCTTCACACCCTCTTCCATCAGCTTTTTAGAGCCGATCGGTTGTCCCGTGATCGTATAATTTTGGATGATCAAACGCAAAATTTCTTCTTGTCTTTTTGTCAGCAAATGAATCACCTCTCATTAGCACTCTTTGCATCTAAGTGCTAATACATTTATTAATATACCACATTTCTAAGAGAAGTCAAGAAGAAACTCTCAAAAATTAGCACTCTTTATGTCAGAGTGCTAATCCGTTTGAAAAACCTATTTTTATCCAAAACTTTACCATCCTCTTGAACAATGTGATACACTATATTTCGAACGATTTAGGAGGATTTTTTTATGACTCAAAGCTATATAAAAAACATTTCGGCTTATATCCATATCCCGTTTTGTGAGCATATTTGCTATTACTGTGATTTCAACAAAGTATTCATTGAGGGGCAGCCTGTCGACGAGTACATCCAACTATTATTAAAAGAAATCAAACTTACCTATGAACGTTTTCCAACTAAAAATTGTGAAACTATTTATATCGGGGGCGGGACACCGACTTCATTGTCAGCCAAACAATTGGATACGCTACTAGATGGTATCCATCAATTACTGCCCACTAGTGAAACCAAAGAATTTACCGTTGAAGCCAACCCTGGTGATTTGACAGAGGATAAAATGGCCGTCCTAAAAAACCAAGGAGTCAATCGTATTTCAATTGGCGTTCAAACATTTAACGATCGCTTACTCAAAAAGATCGGCCGTAAACATTCAGCAGCCGACGTTTACCAGACGCTCGATCTATTAGACAGACATCAATTTGAGAATATCAGCATCGATCTTATCTATGCCTTGCCTGGACAAACGCTAGAAGATTTCCGGGATAGTTTACAAAAAGCGATCGCATTAGATCTGCCCCACTATGCCCTTTATTCCTTGATTCTAGAAAATAAAACCATGTTTATGAACTGGGTCCGTCAAGGTCGTCTCGAATTGCCCACACAAGAAATCGAAAGTCAAATGTTTTTAGAGACGATCCAAGCGATGGAAAATTCGCATCATCAGCAATACGAAATCAGCAATTTTGCCAAAAAAGGGTTTGAATCAAAGCATAATCTGGTCTACTGGAACAACGAAAATTATTATGGTTTTGGCGCCGGCGCAAGTGGCTACTTAGGCAATTGCCGTTACCAAAATTTTGGCCCGATCCAACATTACTTGAAACCTTTGCGAGAAGGTCGCCTACCTCGCTTAGAAAAGGAAAACTTATCAGTCAAAAGTCAAATAGAAGAAGAAATGTTTCTAGGCTTAAGAAAAGTTGAAGGTGTTTCACTTTCACGGTTCAAAGAAAAATTCCAAAAAGATTTCTTTTCAATATATGAAGATGTGTTACCCGACTTGTTAGACAAAAAATGGATCATGCTTGATCAAGGTCACATCCGTTTGACCCAACAAGGGATCTTTTTAGGCAATGACGTTTTCGAACGATTCCTGCTGAATGAATAATATGACAAAAGCCTATCGACAGTCGATAGGCTTTTTATTGTGATCATTACTTATTTTTCCATGAGTACCGGCTAATTCCTCAGACAAATGGCGTCGCTGTGCCATGGACCATGCCGCCGATCATTAGCGGTTTTCTAGCCACAATATTCGCGGCTCCCTTTTACAAATCGTGCTGCTCGTTGTTGATGCACTCATCTATTACCCATTCTTTAGAGTCGTCAAGAAGAATTATTTGAAAGAAGAATTAGAAAGCGAAGAAGAATAAGTACTAGCAAAAAAACCGCGAGTTCGCTCACGGTTTTTTATTGTGCAGGTTTTGTGCGGTCGACTTACGCACGTTTAAGGCCTAAATGCACGTTAGTTTGCCGGACTTACGCACGTTTAGTTTCTAAATGTACGCTAGTTTACCAAAAGGATGGCCACAAGAAAATTTGTGTTTCCCTTTAGTTACTTTATAGTTGAAAAGCGTAGCCGTCCATCAACTAAAAATTAGCTGTGAATGGCAACATTTATCATGCTTTCCATATTTGATAATGACGGACTTATCAAATAAGATCTTTTCATTCAATGAACTTACCTATCTTCTTTTGATTTATGTTATGATAGAAAAAAACAATGCAGGAGGATAAGGTTGTGACCATAGAAAAAGTGGCAAAACAGTGCGGTCTTTCAAAGTCAACTGTTTCTAGGTATGTGACAAATAAAGGTTATGTCAGCAAAGCAAGTGCTGAAAAAATTGAAAAAGCCATTCAAACGCTTGGCTATGTGCCAAATCAAATTGCTCGTGATTTTCGTTTGGGAACAACAAAGACAATTGGTTTTATTTCAAATGGTTATTTTGATCAATTTGGAACCTATTTAAATTATTTTTTGGACGAAGCGATTCAATACGGCTATTATGTGACTTCTTATTTGACGGATGGAAATTCGAATAAGGAAATTGAATACTTAGATTTGATGAGGCAAAAAAAGCTAGATGGTGTTTTTATTTTGATAAAGTCAAACGATTGGTCCGAAATTAAAAAGCACACAAAATATGGCCCCATTGCAACGTGGCATAAACTAAATGATCCAGATATATATTCTTGTAGTGTTGATAATTACAGTGGCTATTTGCAGTCATTGAATTATCTTTATCACCAGTGTGGGAAATCAAAAATTGGCCATGTGATCGGTTATCAAGAAAATAATAATACTCAGAGTCGTTTGAAAGCAATCGACACTTTCTATAAAGAAAATCCTGAGCTGATACTAGATAAACATTGGGTAACGATAAATGTTGACAAACAACTAAGTGGCCGAGAAATTGCTCATATTTGGGCGAAAACTGATAAAAAGAAGCGGCCCGATGCCATCATATTCCATGAAGATTATTTAGCAGGTGAATTTATTTCAGAATTACACTACATGAACTATAGCGTCCCAGATGATGTCCAAGTCATTGGTTGTGATAATAGCACGATCGGTAAACTTATGAATCTAACCACGATAGACTACTCCATTGAAGAACAAGCTAGAAATTCGTTTAGATACCTTTATAACCAATTAAACGATGCAAATGTGACCTACTCTCCGATATCAGTTCAATTGATAAGGCGTCAAACAACCAAAGTAAAGGAATGAGTGCTTACTCATTCCTTTTCAAAATGATATCGATTCTTGACGTACTGTCTGACATAATGCAGATCGTAATCTAAAGAAGATTCATTCTCATACTTTTCAAGAAAAGCGAATAATTCTTTCTCAATCTTGGTCGTAACGGATCGATCACAAACTCTCTGTTCTTCTAATAAATTTAACCAATAATAGATTTTTAACTGAACCAAAAACGTTCGATAAAAACTTGCTGTGGTAATATCTTCACAGGCAATTTTAGGCGGATCTTGTAGTAATTTAGCTAATTTTTGAATATCCTCTTCTTTCGCAACTTCCTCTTTTCTCATGAAGTCCGAATACTCCGTCAACTTTTTCCAAAAAACTTCCATTTCGTCTGCAGATTACCCAAAAGCACCTTTAAAAAACTCAGAGACGATGTTTTCAAATTCTTGGTCAGGATCGACTAAAGTTTGAGCAAGCACAAATATAGGCAAGCTGGCATGACCAAACAATCGTTGTATTTGGCAATTGATGACCCCATTCAAGCCATTATTTTTTAATTTTCGCACATCTTCATAAATGATAGCTGCTTGAAAAAATTGGCCGGGATCTCCAAAATTATTCAAATAATAATCAAAATCAAAACTGAAGCTTTTATCAAAATGGCATGATTCTAAATAATCGTTCCAGTCTTTTAAAAAACTGGCAGCCTCGCGATTGTTTTGTGGGAAAGGCTGTTGATTGAGACAATACTCTTTTGCCTGAGGAGCCTCATCGATACTAGGAAATCCTTCAGTAAAAGACCGTTGGATAGGAGCAAACATAAAAATAAAACGATTGGGATTTTTGATCTTTTTTAAAAGAGGTGGCCACAGCGTTTCATGATAAGCTAAAAATACAAGTTGAACCTCTAGCTTTTGTTTTGTCAGTTCTTCATCTAATTGATTCAAAATTTGGACATAGAAATCTGCCACTCGAGTATCTTTACAGTTTTCACATTCACACTTGTTATTGTTTCCATCATCCAACCAAAAATGAACAGCGTCTAACTCTGGATGCAGTGAAATGTAGTCAACCGCCTTTGTGACGATTCGTTTTTGAACGTCAGGATTAGAATAACACAAGGCACTAATAAGTGGGATATTGTAGGCCATATCACGAATCCCTTGACGCATTGCTAAGGCATATTGATAGTTTTTAGGCCATTCTTCAATTTCCATCCATCCTAGACCAGCAATTCCGAAACATTCACAAGTAAAACCATGACCAACACCTTGGTAGCTTAAGCCATTTTCTTTGGCACAAGCTATGATTGGAGGCAATAACGTTTTTTCAATAGTTAGATCAAAAGGCCAATTTTCTCGTGATTTATTGTCTACACTCTTATACCACCACTCAAAAAACTGATAGCCTTCGCGAAATTGCATGAAATAGGTATTGAATCCAACTTTAGGCATCCATTCTATTAGTGCTAAGGTATCTTCCAAATTACAAGACCCTTCGATACAGATCCCACGATAGCGATGGGCACAAACAATTTTTAAATTGACGGAAAGTTCTTTTATGAAACGTTTGGGTATACGCTCGTTTTCTTTTCCTGGTCGTACAAAAGAACAGCCACATTCACGAAGAAAATGATACACTCCGAGCAATAAAGACCGTTCATTACTAGCAACGATTTTCCCTTCTCCTTCAACTACTGTAATCATATAGGCATCATCTAGCTTAGGATCCTTAAGCGAGAATTGTTCAGGTTCAATCATTAAATGAATATCAGCTTTTTCTTGGCTTATTTGGAAAACATATTTTGCAAGTGCTAATTCAGCTTTCTTTTTTACAAATCCCATCATATCCTCCTAATCAAAAATATTCTTCCAAAACAGGTGGTTGACTATAAACGGCCGCATCGAAGTGACGAATAAATGCTTCCTTTCCACTAATGCTTTTTTGAAATAATAATTCTGAAGGTTTTTTTGAGCCCATAAATAATTCGGTATAAGCTTGGATATTGCCACTGATATCATAAGCCACGGATTCAATGCGGCTTATTTTGGCTTTGCCTTCTCTAATTGTGACTTGATACCCCCCAGAATTCCAAGCCGCAAATTTATCCTCAGTCACTTCAAGAGTAAAGGTTAAGTCCTTTTTAAAGGGATATTTTTGGATAAAGCGCTCCAAGTTGATGATTCGTGCCATCATATCTGGGGAGATAGACATTTGGGTGCTAAAGATATCATTTGACAATTCATCAAAAAAAGGTTCATGAAAACCAGTACTAAAAATAAAATCGCGAAAGGTTCCCGAATGACTTTGGCAAAAACATAATAAAGAAGAAAGTGCTTCGAAAGTAAGAAATCCTAAATCTTTGATAACAAAGTGTTCATCATCAAATTGATAGACAAGATAACCTTCTATATCCTCATTTTCATTAAAAAAGCTGGCAAATTGCAACTCCTTATTTCCAAATTTATAATCGACCCACCAACTATTGCGAATCACTCCTCCCTTTTTATTGCGCGGCATTTTGTTAAAGACTTTAATCATATCTGGTTTGATTTCATCATAACTTTGGCGTTTAATAGTTCCTGGGTAACTTTGCAAAAAACGAAATTTTTCATTTTGTACCTTATAATGAACACGATGAAAAATTAATCGATAGCCATACTTTTCATAAAAGTCATAAGAAAAAGGAGCCAAATAAGATAAATCAATCCTGCGATCATTGGCATCTTGTAATATTTTTGTCATTAATCGATTGACGGCCCCATTGCCACGTGCTTCAGGATAAGTAGATACATATCCAATACCGATCATTTTAAATTTCCCACCATGTAAATCCACGTCAAATGGTGTGGCCATAATTTGACTGATGAGTTGATCATTTTCAAATAAACCGTAATTCCAGGACCCATCTGCCATTTCATTGAATTTATTGACCTCCTTATCCGTTTTTTCACCAAAATTAAACGAATAACTTGCTAGATCATACATTTGAGGATAATGATCCTGCTTCATTTCTTTTATATTCTTCATATTTTCACCACACTCTATAACTTTTTTTAGCGATTGATCGAACGAGCCAAGCGACTCACTGTGTGTCTCATACCACGGATGGCAATCGACATTTCATAGATATTTTCTGGTAGAGTTACCCCTGAAAAACCAGCATCGCCAATATGTTGAATATCGACACCACAAATTTTATTTCTGATTGCCATTTGACGAATCGTATCAACTCGTGCGCCTTCTTGACTTGTTCCAATGGCTGACATAGAAAGCAAATCAAATTTCTTAGCTAGATGAACAGCTTCAATCAATTGCTCTTCGGTAAAGCCTTGAATCGTTCCGACAGAAGGTAATAATAAAATGTCTGCGCCCGCTTTCGCATAACCTTCAACAGCTTCCATTGTGACGACCGGTTCATCAGATCCTGCAGAATGCATTTTCCCGGCAATTATCAAGCCTGAAAAATGTTCTTTAGCTAGCTTGACAGCTTTTATAATTTGTGAGCTAGTGACACCAGTGCCTGGGTTTCCAGTTAAACAGATAAAGTCGATCCCCAATTTTTCACAGGCTTGAAAGGTTTTAACAGAGGACATTCTGCCTTCATCGATAATTTCTTGATCACTCATCAATGAACTGTCAGGATCAACAGGTTCTAAGTTCACGCCAATTGGTCGGCCAACATATTTTTTTAAGGTGGAAATTGGGTTAGCACAAGACTGATCAATTCCTTCTATGAATGGATTCAGGGCATCAAAAGCATTTAGTAAAATTAAATCCGCACCATAAGAAGCAGCAACTTCTGAGTTTGTTACATCCGTAAGAGTAGGGACTGAACAGACATTTTCTGATAAGATAACTCTTCCTTCACTAGCTTTGATGGATTGTTTTAGTTCTTTTGCATTCATTTTTAATACTTGACTGGCTGTCGCACTGATTAATCGTTGAACCATTATTTACTACACTTCCCCTTCTGTTTTAAAGTTTGATGGATCAAATAGCCGGCACCAGTTAGGCCCGCATCATTTTTTAGTTTTGCCGGTAGGATTTGTGCCATATTTTCCCTACCGATATTGGCTAAACTTTCATGACGTGAAAACATTTCCTCAAATGTTTCTATCAGTTCATGCATAAATTGCTCATTGGCACTGATCCCGCCACCAATGATAATTTTCTCAGGATCAAAAAAACTTATGATATTTAATAAGAGCGTTGATAAATCGATAGAATATTGGTTTAAGACCCTTGTTGCAATCGTGTTTTTCTCATTTTTTAATTGGATGATCTTTTTAGCATCGATCAAGTCATCCACAGGCAAATGTGCTTTTTGTAACGCAAGATTATATTGATTATATAAGCCTAATACAACGGCTCCCTTGTAATTCATAGTGTCATCTTCAATATTTCCTTTTTCTGAAACGCCATCAATGATCGAAAAACCGAATTCACCGGATAAACCATGCCCGCCTTTATAGAGTTGATCATTGATAACGATCCCTCCTCCTATGCCAGTACCTAAAACTAAACAGACATAGTTTTTACTATCTTGTGCATTTCCATTCCATTTTTCTGCCAGCGCTGCACAATTTGCATCATTTTCAATAAAAACCGGCAAATGGGTCTTATCCTCTAATTCCTGTTTTAAAGGTACGCCATATAAAGACAAAATTGCTCCAGCGACTTTTAGAGTTCCATCTTCTGCCACTGTTCCTGGACAAGAAACGCCGATTCCTGCAATACCAGGATATTTGCCTTGCAAACATTTTGTAGTTGTTACCATATTTGCTATTATTTCAGCTTTTGTTTCTGGCGTAGGAAAAGAACTTTTTTCATATATCGACCCTAATTCATTTAAAACCCCAAATTTAATACTGGTACCTCCAATATCAAAACACATATATTCCAAAAAACACACCTTCTTTCTTTATAGCTATTCTAGTAATCCTAATTTAATAAAAATTGGATAAAAGAGAAAACCACTTATTTTGACTGGCAAACTGATTCCAAAAAAGATCCACAAGATGAATAATTTAGGCAAAAAGATTAAAAACAAACCGCTGATTACAAAAGCTACAAAACTTAAAATGCTAGCATAAAGATACTTAAGCAAGATGGCAAAGCTCAATTGATAAGTCTTTTTCATATTTTTTTGAGTAACAGCTCTTACGCTAAGCATGGTCAAAGAAAGCAATAAAAATAGGGCTAAAATCAGTAGTCCCAAGATTTTTACTATATCAGGCAACCCGTTGATCAAATAAAAGCACAACAACAGCGCTGAGGTATCCATCAGAAATATGGAAATATCTAGGAGCATATTTTGGGAAAATAGTTGGAAGTAACTTTTGAAACGAATATCTTTCTTATTTTCTTTATTCAAAAATAAAAGTTCGAAAGCCGCTGTCAATGCTTTTCCAATCGTTACCACAGGGAGACAAGCGATGAGAATAGCGATGTTTAAGACCATAGCTTCATACATTTTAGTTAAAAAGTGATAAAATGTTCCGTTTACTGAGAACAGTTTTCTCATCGCAAGGCTTCCTTTCCTATCTAATACGTTTTTTGACTCCTAGTAAAGTTACTCCAAGAAGAAAAATTCCTAAGATATTCCAAATGAGTGAAGATCGTTCCCCGGTTTTAGGCAAGGTCTTTTGGCTATGTTTATTATTCTTACTCTCTTGTCCACTCGCAGGACCAGTATCTTTTAGAGAAGTAGAGGTACTTATCTGAACTTTTCCTTTTTCTAATTCGTCTTCAGCAGATTTTAACTTTGATATGGCTTCATCGATATCGCCTTGAGCAGAGTTGGGATCATCAAAGACTTGTTGCGCAGTTGCCAAGCTTTTTTGAAATTCTTTCCATACATTTTCTTCATAATCCTCTTTTTGTTTCTTTTTAAGTTTTGATAAATGATCGCTTAAGTCATTTTTTGCAGGTTTTAGTTGTAAAGCATCAATGGCTGATTGCAATTCTGAAATCATTTGCTCTATTTCAGATTGTGAAGACTGGCTATTCTCAGAAACTCTTTCAGCTTTTTCTAGTGCCGTTTGCAACTTTTCCCAGCTAGTCGGTAAATAATCTCCGGCCTGTTTCTTTTTTACTTCCTGTACTAAACGATCTAATGCTGAGGGATCAGACCCAAGATGGTTATAAGCATTTTCTAAATTAGTAAAAATCTCGTCCACAACAATTGGATCGCTAGGAACCTCTTCTAGGGCAGCTTTTGCTATTTTTAGTGCTTCTTGAAAATTATGCCAACTTTTTTGGGAATGGTCCGCTTCTTGAAGTCCCTCTTCCTCTATTGTTGCTATAAATTGACCGATTTGATTGATTTTAAGTGCTGATCCCTGATTCATACGGATCATATTTTTTAATTGTTTGCTACTCGCATTAAAAATTTCTGAATCAGAAAAAGCAGCAGAATCCTCTCCCCAAATGGACATGGCAGAACCAAGAATGCTAGAAGTGATTTCTGTATTTTTACCAGTATTATTATCCCACATTCCTAAATTCCAATTTGTTACCATATCTTGTTCTCGATAGGCAATGGCTTCTTCTGTCATTGAATCCTCACTGGGAACAAAATACAAGTAGTAACCGTTGTAATTGTAGACAGAAAATCCATTATCTAAAAATTGTGGTAGGGTCAGTTTACCTTCTTCAGCTGGTCCCCCATCCCAATTTGAATAAGTCCAATAAGTGACAATGATATTTTTATTAAATTCATTGATGTTTATTTCTTGCATTGCATCGTTCCATAATAAAACTTGGTTGATCCCATCGTTTTCTAAATAACTTATCAATGCATTGACATAGCCAGAAAAATCATGGAGTACCTCATCATCATGGGAAAATTCATCGCCACCTAAATGAACTCGCGATACCTCAGGAAATGCCTGTAGACTCTCACTCCATAACTTTTCCATAAACTTCAAACTATCAGGATTTGACATATCTAATTCATTGGCGTAATCAGAGTCCATATCACCTGCAAATATGGAATCATCCAACTCATTAAAATAGATCAAATCACGTATTCCCCACATATGACCAGGACTATCAAGTTCAGGAATGATTTCGATCCCTTTTGAATGAGCATAATTGGTTATTTCTTGGACTTCTTCATAACTAAGAAATCTCTTTTTCGTGATCGGATTTGTATACGAACCATCTGCATTTTGCAAGGAATTTTCTTTTGTTTGGTGTAAGATATCCGATTCGATCCCATAATTTTCATCATCAGCAAAATGCAATTGTAAAAATTGACCGCCATTTTCGGATAAATGATCGATATATTGCTTGATACTATCCAAGGAATAATATCTTCTGGCGATATCAAGATTTAAGCCAGATGTCTTACTATCACTAGTATCTGCAAAAACATGACTGGGGATGACTATGAGTAAACCGGCAATTAAAAAAGCTAATAAAATGTACTTTAAATACTTTTGCATTTTTATCCTCACTTTCTTGAATGAAAGAGTGGCCCGTGTGACCACTCTTATTCCTAGCCAGTTTAATTTAAGCCAAGTTTTTCTTTATTGGCTTGCATTTTTTCATCTTTCACTGCTTTAATGTCATCCCAACCATTTTCATCTAAGAATTGCTTGTAGTTGTCAAGATTTTGATCAAATTCATCTTCTGATTTAGAACGCACCAAATTGATCAGTGTTTTGCTCCATTCAGCTTTGATATTCGACGCATTTCTAGCTTCCGCTGAACCAGGATCAGGCTCCGTATTTTCCAAAATAAAATGTGGATATAACTTGCCTTCGCCCCAATTTTTAGGTTGTTCTAAAGCTTTTGGTTGAGTATCTAAAGAGGCATAAGTCAGATATTTGTCATGGCCGAAGAAAATAAATTCACTCAAGCGATACTCTTTTTGGTATCTTTCAGGTTCGTTATTTCTGATTTCATCAACTTCAGGTAAAAGTTTGATTTTATGGTCCGCATCATATTCAAAGGTTTCTCCTTCAATCCCATAACTGGTCAAAATACCACCATATTCACTTTGTAAATACGTAAAGATTTGCATCGCTTTTGCAGGATCTTTACAAGACTTACTGATGTAGTTGATCATCCAACCAGAGATCCCTGTTTGGTTCAAAATAGGTTCATTTCCTTTAGTGCTTTGTGGTCCATCAATAGCAATATATTGGGCATCAGGATTCGCACTTAACCAAGCTTGTAACATGCCACCCATTTGTGCCGTGCCAGAAGCTTGAATCGTAGCATATTGGCCCGATTTTACTTTTTCTTCAAAGGCCGTCGCATCGTCGGCAAAACCATCATCGCTAATATTTCCATCATTATAAACTTCCCGTATGGTATTTAACCAAGCTAAGTAGTCTTCATCAAGATTTCGATCATAAAAATTTCCGTCTTCTGTTTCAAGAGGAACGCCAATAAAATCTTGTAATTCTTCACCTAGGGAGCCGGTGCCATTTTCTTCAAAAGGTCGGAAGCCAAATGGGACTAAATCAGGAAATTTTTCTTTGATTTCATTCATGGCAGCAACAAATTCTTCTTGTGTTCCCATATTGGGTTTTCCAATCGCCTCATAAACATCAGAACGAACTAGAAAGGCAGAATTGGCAGGAATCAAATTGTCTTCGTAATCTTGAGAAGTATTCGAATAATCGGGGTACCCATACGTTTTGCCATCTGCTAATCTGAACCAATCAAGGGTTTGACTAGCAGCCACTTCATTCCAATAAGGATCGTATTTTTCAGCTAGATCATCTAAAGCATAGGCCCAGTTTGCTGCGTTTTTAGCGACCTTTGATGTTCCATCAAAAACAGTCACAATATCGGCCATATCACTACCAGCAAACATAGTATTTAAATTCGTATCATCTCCTTTGATAAATTTTATTTTGATATTTAGATCTTTCTCCATTTGTTTTGTAACGGTATCATTTCCCCAATCAGTATCCCACCAATCAGCATTGACATACCAAGTGAGTTCGGTCATCTCTTCTTTTTTATCAAGTTGCCAAGCTGGTTTACTAGGATCCAATTCATAACGATCTGAAAGATCCACCTCTGTTTCTTGTGCTGCATCATTTTTATCTTTATTGCCACAAGCTCCTAAAAATAATAGCAAGCTTGCTACACATAAAGAAGTAAAGATTTTTCTTTTGTTCATTGTCTACCATCCTTTCATTTTATAATCTTATTCTTTTATTGCTCCATCCATCATGCCACCGATAAAATATTTTTGTAATAAAGGATAAATGATCAAAATAGGGACTGTGGTGACCACAATAGCCGCTAATTGAACTCCTTTTGAAGTGCTTTGATGAACCACCGTGCCAATTTTTTGCATGCCTTCCGTCTGTGATTGAACAATGATTTCATAAAGTTTCATTTGCAAGGTATATAGGTTTTTATCTGTAATGTAAAGCTTTGTGGTCATAAAATCATTCCATTGATCGACCCCATGAAACAAGGCAATCGTTGCAAGGGCCGGTTTGGAAAGAGGAAGATAAATCTGCAAAAAGATGCGCCAGGTGCTGGCCCCATCGATCATGGCCGATTCTTCTAAAGAAACAGGAACAGATCTGAAAAAATTCATAATGATGATCACATCATAGTATGAGAGGATTCCTGGAATGATATAGACCCAAAAATTATTTAATAAGCCCAATTGCTTTATCAACAAATAAGTCGGGATCATCCCTCCAGAAAAGAACATCGTAATAATCCCCATAGCAGAGTAAATTTTTCGACCGAATAAGTAAGATTTACTCATGGGATAGGCCATCATGGCACAGAAAAATACGTGGAAAATGACCCCTATGACTGTTGCGGCTACTGAAACCCCAAAAGCTCTTAGCATTGAAGCGTCTCTAAAAACGGCACGATAGTTTTCTAAGGACCACTCAGAAGGGAAAAAGACAAATTTACCCCTAGCTAAGGCCTGTACAGAAGCAAAGGAAGAAGCTACGACATTCCATAAGGGAACAACAATAATGATCAAAAATAGGATCAACAAAAAAACATTTAAAAAATTAAAGATACGACCATCAACATCTTTTTTCATGGTTTTACTACTATTCATAATATGCCTCCTTTCTATAGTACAGATGTATTGTCATTCATTTTTTTCGTTAAGGCGTTGGCTGAAGCTAAAAGGATCACGGAAACAACGGATACTCCAAGGCCGACAGCTGTTGCATAAGAAAAATCACCTTGAGACATCCCCATGCGATAAACATAAGAATTGATAACTTCAGCACGTCCAGAGTTTTGAGAATTCATTAAAACTAAGGTTTGATCAAGATTTGATCCCAATAAACCACTGATGGTTAAAATCAAATTCAAGCTAATGATATTTTTGATCATGGGAACGGTTATTTTAAAAATTTGTTGCATGCGAGTAGCGCCATCAATCTTTGCTGCTTCATAATAGGACGGGTCGATTTTTGCCATTGACGCCAAATAAAGGATCGTTCCCCAGCCGGTATTCTTCCAAATATCCGACAAAACGGCTACCCACCAATACTTTCCTTCACTTAAGAGGTAATTTTGATTTTTGATCGGTAAGCCAATCCCAGAAAGTATGGTATTGAGTAAGCCTTTTGTTGATAACCAGTTGATCAACATCCCTCCTAAAACGATCCAAGAAAGAAAGTATGGCATATAAGAAATCGTTTGAACCAGTTTTTTAAACGGTCCTTGTCTCAATTCATAGATCATGATCGCAAGAATGATAGGCAAGATAAACCCTACGAGTAATTTAAGAAAGCTGATTCCTAACGTGTTGTAGACAGAACGCCAGAAGAACTTATCATTCAAAATAATTTTGAAATTTTCCCATCCTACCCAGGGCGCGCTTTCAAAACTGTCAATAACGGTATATTGTTTAAAAGCTATGGTAATACCGTAGATTGGTAAAAAATTGAAGATGATGATAAAGATGACCCCTGGAATGATCATCGATTGCAAACCCAATTGATTTCGAAATTTTTGTCGTCCAATTCCCTTCCCTTTTTTAGAATTTGTTTTTTCCATTGATATCCCTCCATTTAACAAGCTATGTGAGAAAGCGGTTTTAATAATTTCATCCTCACTATACAATGTGGGAATGTTCCCACGTCAAGCAGAATTTCAAAAATATTTTAAAACAATAAAAATAACGAGCAAGAGGTATTTAAAATTAAAAAAGTCTCTCTTTATCTTACAATATATGGATCTATTTTAAGAAACTTCCAATGCACAAAATCATTAAACCGCTCCTATTTTAGTTGCAAAACAAGTAAGGCTGGCCTAGGATCACAGTGTAGTTAAATTTATGGGGTGGCTTTTTTTATGAAGCGATTAGAAAATAAAGTAGCTGTGGTGACGGGCGGGTCTTCTGGGATCGGACTGGCGATCGTGAAAAAGTTTATGGAAGAAGGAGCTAGAGCGATCGATTGTTTGTGATCTTGTGGCCCCTGAAGAAGAGTTGGATTTTTTTGAAATGGATGTGACACGTTCCGATTCGATTGAACAAACAGTTGCAGCCATTGTGTCTAAGTTTGGGAAAATCGATATTTTAGTTGCTAATGTAGGCGTGACGGAAAAGAAAGCCCCTGTTTCTGACCTAGATGAAGACAACTGGGAAAAAGTCATTGCCATCGATTTGACAGGTGTTGTCTTGACAAATAAGTATGTGGTGGCTCAAATGGAAAAACAAAAAACACCGGCCAGTGTGATTAATATGAGTTCTATTTTAGGAGTGGTTGGCGCCCCGAAATCACAAGCCTACTCGGCCGCTAAAGCCAGCGTCATAAATTATACTAGGAAATTTCTTTAGTCGTCGCCCCTCATGTCAATGGCGATCCTAAAACCAAAGCCGCCTTTAATACCTTAGGAAAGTATATTGACGATACCTTCAGCTTTACCACAGCTAAAAAATTAGACGATGGTGGTGTTCATCTGGTGTTTAAAAAAATATAACTGACATAGTATCATTTTGAAAAAATTATTACTGATGTTAAAAAAGTAAAGCAGCGAATAGGCTCTTTTTTAAAGAGACTATTCGCTGCTTTTTGAAGCACGCCATTCAATCGATAATAAGGAAAACCACATAAATTTACTCACTTCCGATGCAAAAAAATTTGACATGATAAAATCTAAACATTGATCATCTGCTAAATTAGCACTATCGGGTTAAACATTATTATTTTTAGCATTTTGGCGGTACTCTTTTGGTGTGTGTCCAATATTCAACTGGAAATTTCTATTAAAGGTGCGTGTATTTGTAAAACCAGATTTTTTTGAAATACATGATATATTTTCTTCGGTATTAGTTAATAAATAACAAGCATGGTTGACTCTCAATGTATTTAATAAAAGAGGAAACGAACTATTTAATTGAGAAGATATGATCTTGGATATATAAACACTACTGAACCCCAGATGATCACTTAAATCTTCTAAAGTCACATTTTCGTGAAAATGTTGTTCTAAATAATATAAAATTTTTGTTGTGAGTTGCTGATTTTTCTTGAGTCGAATATACTTTGTATTGCTTTCAAAGAGGTAAATCAGATAATAAACTGCAGCTTTCCTCAAAAAGAAAGAATCCGTCTTGAATAACGGTTGATATAGCTTTTTGATTTCATGTGATTTAAGAAATATAATTGGTTTGTCGATAGTATACCCATCCATTTTATCATAAAAATCTTCCACATATTCTGGCGAAAAAATGAAAATATCCGTATACGATGATCCAATCGTTTTAATTTTATGTGCATGATATGGTAGGACTAAAATAGTATCTCCCTCAGTCAATAAATAATATTTTTGATTAATCATCACCTGTATGGTACCTCGAATACAAAAAATGATTTCAAAATTTCGATGTATGTGTTCTGCATAATTCAACGACTCAGTATGATACTGTGAAAAAGATAGTCGTTTACCATACTGATAATTTTCTAATTTAATCATTTTATCACGACCTAAAATGTTGTTTTAAAACAATATATACAAAGGTACTCAGTAAGGGTGCAACATTAGAGGATAAGATACTTCTATGGAAATTATTATAGTTATTTTCCCAAAAAACGAAAGTAACTCTTGGAACAAAATCTCTAATTGGATTAAATGATGCACCAGTTATTGGACAAAGCCAAAATATTAACAAGCTCATATATAAACTCATCATGATAGGCTTTAATGTTGGATAAATAAAAGAGTCTAGAAGATTGCTTGTCACAATCATAGAAAAAGTGCTCACTGCTTCTAAGATAAATGCCTTACTGTTGCTATTTATAGATGCTAAGGCAGCAAAATCGTTTATTTCAGTATTTATTTTTCTTGAATTTTTTAAAATAATCAGAGTTGCAAATATTGCTCCAAAAATTTCTCCAATTAATTTTATTAAAAAAATGATAAATGAAATTTTCTCATTCATAAAGTCTAAAAGTAAAAAAACTATATTCATTTTAGAAGAACCAAACCAACTACCCACAATAGAACCTATATAAATACCTAACCCCCAATATGAGGATATTTTGATACGTGTTAATTTTGAATCTCTAATACATAATCCGATCCCAAGTAAAAGAAGTAAGAATGTACTGAAAAATTCCCCCAAAAAATTATAAACCATCCACTATATCAATATTCCTTTCTATTTATTGTTTCAATGATCAAATCTAAATCAATAGATTGGGCTACAGCTTTTCCTCCTTCACTTGAGAGATGGAGACCATCCCCACAATCAAATATTCTTTTTAAGTTATTCCTTTTTTGAGGATCCTCGACTGCTTTACTAAAATTAAAGACCCCATTATACTTGTTATTACTTAGTATCCACTGGTTCACCATTTTTCTCAATTTTTCTCCATTTTCAGAAAACATCCCAGAATTTTGGTTTAATGGCAATAAAGTTGCGATAAATATAGGGACCCCCCGTAAATGTGCTTCTTCTTCATAAAAAATCAGCGCTGCTATTATCTTTTCATACAAACAAGGTATTTCTTTGCTGTTTTCAACACCTAAAACGTCATTTATTCCATGGAATACTATGATACCATCGGTTCTTAGGGGCTCAAATACATTATTTAAAAATCTCTTTACTCCTGACCTGCCATGTCTTTGAAATGAATCAACATTTGGATCCGTATCATTTAAAATTCTACCTCCTCCGATGCCTTTATTGATTACGGATATGTTATTATAGTTTTCTTTGATCAATCGATTTTTTAAATGGTCTATCCAAAAACCTTGTTGCGTTAATGAATCACCAAATGCCACAATAGTTTTATTTTCTGAAGCATAACCTAAAACACCAGCTAATCCATAAATAAAAAACATCCGTGAGTTTTCTTTTACCATTCTAAAGCATGATTTTTGATCGATAAAATTATTATTATTTTTACCAGTTTTATAGTCATAATTTAAAATTTCTTGTTGTAGACGTGAATAACTCACTAAGCCACTTGTTAGTATTGTTTCTTGATTTAAGTATGTCCTTATTTCAATAATTTCTCCAATTTTTAAAGGAACAGACAAACAGTCGCTACAAGAAATTTCTTGTTTGCAAGGGACTTTGATTTTTTTTTGGTTATCCTTAGTCACTTGAAAAAACTCAGTTATAGGGTATCCTTTTTCATTTAATATTCGTAATCCTGAATGATTTATGATATTGAACAAAATATATCAAACAGTTGGTCTACCAACGTTTTAAGACTTTTATACGATCACCCGTTAGGTGTACAAAAAGAACCCACTCCGTGATATTGTAAAGCTACCAAACATAAACAATAAGGAGTGAGTTCTATGTTTAGTAATGTACACCAAAAACAACTGTATTTCAATGATAAAAAAACAATTCTTGTAGCCAATGATGGCGGAACGTTGACAAATGATGCTGGTATCGTGTTAGTTGCTGAATTTCTCAAAAAGATTGGTTTTGATGAAATTCTTAAAAATCGCGTTCACATTGAAGACAAACGTCAATCACCAGAACATCAGTGGTTAGAGGTCATCAAGCAATGGCTCTTTCAGTTGATCGCAGGCTACTCGAGGGATCGAGATGCCAATACCATTCAATATGATGAGCTGTTTAAACAAGCATTAGAACAAGAAACGCTTAGTTCTCAATCGACATTTTCTAAGTTGTTGAAAACTTTGACGGCAGAAAATGTCGAACAACTTTCTCAAGTTGCTAAAGAGCTCGGTGATTTATGGATGAATCACGAAGTGACCCAGAATATCATTCTGGATGTAGATTCCACCGCTTGCTTTACCTATGGAAAACAAGAAAAAGCACAATATATCAGTCATTATGGAGCCTATGGCCTCCATCCCTTCGTTTGTTTTGACGGTTTTACCGGTTTAGCATTGGATATACACAACCGTCGTGGTCAAGTCTATACGTCGACAGGGGCCAAAGATTATCTGGCAGAAATGATCGATCACTATAGCGAAATGACGAGTGCTCCCTATCTGATGGTTCGCGGCGACAGTGGCTTTGCCACACCAGACATTTATGATTTGTGTGAAGACAAAAACATAAAATATGTCATCAAGTTAAAATTAAACAAACGTCTGACGGCTATGACTGAAAGTCGAGTGCAATATTATAGGAAAGATTCCGACTTTACAAAAACCGAAAGTCAATATTTCAATATTGTGTATCAAGCAAAATCATGGAAGAAGCCGCGAACGGTAGCTGTAAAAGCAACACGCCATGCTGGAAAACTGCTTTTTGACGATTTTCAATTTATAGTGACCAGCTTTGAAAACTTTCCGGCCAAATTGATTTTTCAGATCTATCAAAAACGTGGAAATATGGAAAATTTTATCAAAGAAATGAAGTCGGGCTTCTTTGCTTCAAAAACAGATAGCCATACGTTTGTTGAAAATTCTGCTCGATTGGCATTGAGTTTTATTGCCTATAATATGATGCATCTTATGAAACATCTCACGTTTCCAGAAAAAGAAAAGAACACTGTGATTGATACTATCCGCTTTAGACTCTTTCATATCGCTGGTAAAGTCACTAAACATGCACGTCAGATCAGAATACATCTTTCTAGCGCAAACGTATATGATCCACTTTTCTGGAATGTACTCGCCAATATTCAGCGATTAAACATCTGAGATGGCTACAGCTTTATAAAAACACCGTTTTTTTTGAAGCTTTTTTATACCAAGGGGGTTTTATGCGCTTTTTTGCAAAACTTTCCATTGTATAAAATAACAACAAGTTATAGAAGTGAGATCTATAAAAAAACGAATGATTTTCGAGATAAATAACGCTTGTAAAATCGATTTAAAAAATATCAACAGTTTTTCATAAATCATTCAGGGTAATACTATTTTTTTAAAATAAAGTGGTGTTTCTCCATATAAATTGGAAAATTTTAATTTCAATTTTGTGGCATTAAAATTGGAGCGTATTCTGATAATTTGCTCTTGATTGTTTATTTTACTTGGCCAAGAACGATAATCTTGTTCTTGATAACCCCAAATATCGATCCAATTCATAATTTCACTTTCCTAACTAGATAGATAGGAAAAACACCGAGTTTCTCCTATCTACAAATTTTTTAAATATTTATCGTAGTTTTCAATGGTTCCATTTCTAATAACTCTTTAGCCTTGTCACATGGGCTAGCAAAACTGGCATAAATTTCTGCTTGTGTTCCCTTAGAAACTCTATTTCCCAATGAATCTACAATGTCTAACCTATTCTTTTCAATGGTAAATGATATCGTTTTCTTCTCTTTTGCTGTCAACTCAACTCGTTTGAAAGCAATCAACTTGCAATTGGGGACTTCTTCTTCAGCATTCGTTTTCGCATATATCTGAACAACTTCTTCTATCAAACTGTCTCCTAAATTTTCAACTTCAACTTCAACATATATGAGTTCATCATTTTTATAAGTTATATTTAGATCATTCAGTTTACTTTTTGAATACGTCAAACCATAACCAAATGGATATAATACTTCTCCAGTGAAATAGCGATATGTCCTGTTTTCCATTGAATAGTCAGTAAATGGCGGTAGTTCATTTACATCTTTATAAAAAGTTATTGGTAATTTACCACTTGGACTGATTCTACCAAATAATATATCTGCTAGAGCTTCACCACCATGGCTACCAGGATACCAGACATGTAAAATTGCTTTTAAGTTCGAGTAATCCTCCATTTCATTTAAACTAATGGCAGAACCAGCAGCGATAACAGCGATAACAGGCTTCCCAGTATCAAGTACTTTTTTAAGCAACCTCTCTTGAACTTCAGGTAATCTTAAATTCTCTTTATCCCCAGATCCATATACATTTCCTGAATCACCTTGTTCTCCTTCAACTGTTGGATCTAATCCAAGGCAAATGATCGTTAAATCCGAATGCTTAGTAGCAATCAACGCTTCAGATTCGCGTTCATTTTTTTTCGATAACGTGGATTCTGCATGTTCATTGAATAGATGACAACCCATTGCATAATGTATTTTTATACCATCTTGACTCAACTCATCTTGGATTCCTGTCAAAAAGGTTGAATACCTACTAGCTGTTCCAAAGTAATTTCCTTGTAATGCTTCTATGCTTGAAGCATTGGGCCCTATTACGGCTATTGAGTTAATTTTTTGCTTGTCCAATGGTAAAAAGTTATCATTTTTCAATAATACAATAGACTTTCTAGCAGCCTGCAAAGATAAATCCTCATGTTCTTTGGAAGCAATTTCTTCATAGGAAATCTCATCATACACATTATCTTCAGAAAACATACCTAAACGAACTCTTGTAGTATAGAGCTTGATTACTGAATCAGTAATTGATTTTTCTGTGACTAGCTTTTTATCCACAGCTTCAGTAAGATATTTTGAAATATTTCCTGCACACAAATTACAACCTACTTGCATTGCCAACGCCATGGTTTCTTCTGGTGAGGAAGTGTAATGATGATTTTCATTTATGTCTTCCAAGGCTCCATAATCGGAAACTACATGTCCTTTAAAGCCCCAATCCTCACGTAAAATTTTTTCTATTAAAACTGGCTGTACACAAGCAGGAATCCCATTAACTGCATTATAAGCTCCCATTACACTTTCAACATGCGCTTCTTGAACTGCTGATTGAAAAGCAGGAAGATAAGTTTCATACAAATCCTTTTTTCCAACAACAGCATTAAAAGAATGTCTGTCTGCTTCCGGACCACTATGAACAGCAAAATGCTTAGCGCAAGCGGCAAGTTTTAAGTAGTCACCATCTCCTTGAAGGCCTTTAATAAAAGAGACGCCAAGACGCGAAGTTAAATAAGGATCTTCGCCGTATGTTTCCTGACCTCTCCCCCATCTAGGATCTCTAAAAATATTAATGTTAGGTGACCAATAAGTTAAACCTTTATATATATCTCTGTCTCCTTCTTTGCTGTATTCATTATATTTTGCTCTTCCTTCAGTTGAGATAACGTCACCAATTTCTTGCATTTTCTCTTCATCAAACATAGCCGCCAATCCAATTGCCTGGGGAAATACAGTTGCTACTCCAGCACGAGCTATTCCATGTAAAGCTTCATTCCAGTAATTATATTCAGGAATATTTAACCTTTCTATGGATGGTGCTCTAAAATTTATTTGTTCTATTTTTTCTGATAACGTCATTTGGTTCACAATTTTCTCAGCTTGCTTTTTAGCTTCACTATATGTGATCATTATTTTGCTCCTCCTTAAATTTTAGAAATTTAAAATTATCAAAGTCAAAGTTTGAACCCGGTAAAAAAATAAATTCTACGTTATAAACACCAGGTGCTACATTAATATCAAAGAAATGTAGCTTATATTTATTCTCTTTTGGAAATTCAAGTAATTCAATTTTTTGATTTTTACTATTTGAGATTTTAAGACGTATTGTATTTCTTTGACTAACTGAACGTCCCACCAGTTGTATCTGTTTTGCTCCATCCCTTAAATAGAAGTTGTTAAATCGCAGCGTAACATTATTTCCAATTTTCTCAACTACATTTTCTTTTAATTTGTAACTATCACCATAAATAACATCATAATCAGAAGCCTTTATAGAGTTATATCCTTTTGAAATTTTTACAAATTTCAACTTTTGGATATGCACTTTTTGCTTGAAGACAAGGGTAATAGTATTGATACCAGAAATTTTTTCTTTTAATTTAAAGTTTTGTTTCTGATAGGTATTCCATAGACTGCCTTTTGTGTAAAAAACAGTATCAATATACTTATTTTTATCATTATCACGAGATCCTATCCAAATTTCAATAGGAAAGGAATTATCTTCTAAAGGAAACAACCATAAAGATAATTCATCGGATCCTTCCTTTTCAAAATCGATATTCTCAAAGGTGACCCAGCTTTCCGTACCTCTTAACGTAGCTACACCTCTATCGTTTCCACTAGTTAAAGAAACATTGCTGCGAGTGTACAGCCCCGCTGATATATCATCATATGCACTAAGAAGTATGTCATCTAGTCCAGTAATTGTTGCTTGTATCATGGAATAACGATCGATATGTTTTTTTCCATTTTTTATACCACATCTAATAAAAATTTCCCCATTTCCTTTTGGGAATACTTTTATCTTATTTCTCTCCACATGATAATCACATACTCTAGAATCGATTCCTTTTTCGTCGGTTACTCTCCAAAACAATTCCTGATAACTAGCACTTTCAGGCAATATATCAGCAGTTATTATGATAGGATGATCTGGATGTTTTAGATCAAATGGGCTTACCACAGATAGATTTATTTTTCTAATTAAAATATCATTTGTCTGCGTTTTATTTTCATTACTTTTTACACCGTTTAAGGCGTTGGAAGTACCTTTAGCAATAGTTGATGGATAACTAGTTACACTTATTGATTGGGAATCCAAACCTTGAGCAGAACATTTTATATTAATGGTTCCTGGAGAAAATGTGGGAGCTACAACCGCAACCAACTTTCCACTAAAAAGACGCCTTGAATTAGTTTTATATTGATCAAAATCGCTACTATCTCCATTATCCAATCCTAATAATCTTCCCGGACCATCTACTTCAACCGTAATCTTATCACAAGCGTTTCTGACGAAGTTCCCATTTCCATCAATTGCACTTATTTCAACAAATAAGAAATCTTGACCATTTGCTGCAATTTCCTTTCGATTCACAGAAACAGAAATTTTGTTGCTATTACCAAAGGAAGACTGAATATCTTGACAAATCAGTTGATTATTATCTGTGTAACCTTTTGCAATTAAAGTTCCTTCTTTGTAGCTAATATGCCAAGTGGGTACTTTAAATTTTCCTTCAGTAGTTCTAGTTTTTCTTTTACCTAAGGATTTTTCATTCAAAAAAAGTTCTATAATTGGTAAATTACTACAAACTCTTACATCGATTTCTTGTCCATGATTATAATCCCAGTAAGGAAAGATATGAATCATAGGTTTTTTCTTGAAATCGATCCAGGCTGCCTGAAATATATAATAAGAATCCTTAGCTAGTACTGCTGTATCCAATTGGCCAAAATAACTATTTTTCGTATGATAAGGCGTTGGTTCACCAATATAGTCAATGCCAGACCACAAGAATTGACCTAAAGAAAAATCTTTTGCTTGATCGTCATTAATACAGGTTTCTATGCTCTTAGTCCCCCAACTTGTAGAACTATTTCCTAGCGATGAGCATTGCCAATCATCATCGGTCAATATGTTTTCACTAAATGGAAAATGATATACCCCTCGGCTTTGAACAGTCGCACAGGTCTCACTACCATATATGATCCATTTTGGATGATTTTTATGATGGTTTTCATAAAGATTTTCTCCATAATTATAACCGATTAAATCCAGCTCATTTGCTGCTTTTTGCGTTGGTTTCCAACCTAAATAATTTGATCCAAAAGTAATGGCTGCATTATTCATGTAATCTAAATTTTGAGTCAACTTTTTTAGGTACACAGTCGTTTCGAACCCATCTTTGCGTCCATGAGTATCATAAATTTCGTTACCTATGCTCCACATAAAAAGAGAAGGATGATTTCGATCTCTGCTTACCCAGCTCTTCATGTCTTCTTCAACCCATTCTTCAAAGAAATTGGAATAATCATATTCCGTTTTCTTATGCTTCCACACATCACTAAACTCAGATTGAATAAGGAATCCCATTTCGTCAGCAAGGTCAAATAATTCTGGTGCCGCTGGATTATGAGCGGTTCTTATGGCATTGACCCCCATCTCTTTAAGCTTTAACAACTGTCTTTGCAACGCTGAATAAGAAAATGCACTTCCTAAACAACCTAAGTCATGGTGTAAACAAACTCCATGTATTTTTAAATGTTTATTGTTTAAAAACATTCCTTCATCAGAAGTGAAGACAATATTCTTAAATCCAACTGCATGTGTTTGATAATCAAGTATCCTTCCGTTTTTCATAATACTAACTTTCAATCTGTACAGTTGGGGATTTTCTATATCCCAGAGCTCAGGATTTTTTACATTTAATTTTGTTCGATCAACAGAAGTATTGGGTTTTAAGGTTACTTTTTTTAATGTTATAAGTTTTTTATTTTTATCGCTCAGTTCAAAAGCCAAAGTTACAGTCTGCTGAACACGCATCTTCGTATCGATTATCAAGCTCCATTGTCTTTCTTCATGGTATTTAGTGCTAAAGTAGATACCATTAGGAAGTATATAATCTTCTTTTGTTTGTTCAATCCAAACATTTCTGTAAATCCCTGCTCCGGTGTACCATCGACTATTAGGGGCTCGAAATTTGACTCTTATCCAAATCGTATTGTCACCTAATCTTATATAATCACTTATATCAACCAAAAACGAAGTATAGCCATTTTTCCAATTTTTAACTAGTGTTCCATTCAGATAAACTTCACAATCTCTGTAGATACCATCAAAATAAAGGAGTGTACGTTGTAATTCTAAAATTTTGAATTCCTTTTTATACCACCCCTCACTATCTCCGTACAAATTGTTTACATCATCAATTAACCAATCGTGAGGTATATCTACTCTTTGCCAGTTATGTTTTTCTTTTATTGTTTCTAAAGAAAATTTATCAGATAGTTTCTGTAGGCTAAAAAACCAATTATCATTAAAAAGTTCTTTCATTTTTTATAACATCCTTATTTTGTGTAATTATTCTTGATATCATTCATAATTTTATTCATATCTCGATTTATCAATAAAGAAAAAAAGATTGCTAGTAAAGGAGTTGCACTCATAGAAATCTTCACAAAAAATGTGCCCAACAGTATAATGTAACTAATGAATTTTAAAGTAGTTATCCAATCAGTCAACAAATAAGAAATACTCAAAAGTAGAAAGCTTTTTGCGTTAAATTTAAATCTTGCTGCTATTGAAAAACTAAACACGAATAAGACTGTAAAAAATAGACAAAAAAGAAGAAAGAGCCACACTATCCAAGAGTATCTGGAATTTTTGATATATTCCATATCTAGCAAAAAAATAGCAATTAGAATGATATAAATCAGAGTTAATTTCAGAGAGTCAACAAAGTTACTTTTATATCTTTTCCAAAAACCTTTGAACACATGATCATAATTATCTCTTTGTATAAATCCAACATTCGCTAACAATGCAACCCACGCTGGACCAACTGGTAGAAGGAATAATCCATATAAAAAAATATTAGAGATACTTGGAATGATTAAAATTGATAAAACTGACGTCGGTAGAATAGCTAATAAGAAACATGCTTCACTTACCATATACGCAGAGATTTTTGACGCCTTGATGTAGTTTTTTCCCTGTGTAATGTCATTTTGCTTTTCCATTATTATTCCTCCCTCGTAAAATAATGAGTCCTCCTTTCTCCTCGTATAAAGGAGGACTCATTATTGTTACTATTATTCAATATCTAACTTTTTAAATTCTTTATAAGCATTATTTACCATTTCCATGTATTGTTCTGAGTTTTTACCTTTTACTTCTTCAACATACTCATCCCATTCATCTAGAGATCTTTGACCTACTATGAATTGTAAAGTACTTTGGTCGACAAAGTCTTTGATTGGTGTAGATATTAAAGTAGCTTGCTCTTGATCATCTTCACTCAGTGGTGCTGCAGGATCAGCTTCAACAAGTTCGCGATTTTTTTCTTCTTCTTTTAGCCAGTTGACCTCTTTTTCATTCATGGTAGAATACAATAGTTCTGTTGTTCCTCCATAAGAAAAATTCCCACCTGAATATCCAAAGTCTTTTTGCAAATCTTTCGTTCCTTTAGGATTTAAGCCTTTAAAATTAATATCGTCAGCCAATGTATACTTGCCGTCAACAATATTATAAGTCTCTCCTTCAATCCCCCATTTGCTATATACTTGTCCTTCATCTGAGTAAAATAACCAATCGATGAATTGCAAAATTGCTTCAAAATTGTCATTATCCGTTATGTTAGACGAAATCATCAAACCATTTTCAAGACGGTTTCCACCAATCAAACCACCAGCAGGACCGGAAGGTGTAAGACCTTTAACGATTTCATAATTACCTTCTCCGAGTGTCTTATTCATAGTATTTTCCATACCAATTAATTCCTGACCATTTGAAGCAATAACAAAAGAGTCCCCTCTTACAAATTTTTGTATTGCTTGATCATCATCTTGTGTAAATGACTCTTTATCCATTAACCCTTCATCAACTAATCCATGAAAATACTCAAGCATTTGTTTGTATTCATCAGTGGTTCCAGTATAAACAAATTGGTCGTTTTCTTTATCAAATGTCGTACCACTATAACCCCAACCACCTTTTGTCCCAAAAGCCGGACCTGCAAAGTTTAAAGTAGCATTTCCTTGCCAGCGATCTGAATAAGGAGTTTTGTCTGGATACTTTTCTTTCATATTTTCTAATAAAGTTTGAAGTTCATCCCATGAGGTTGGCAAATTCCAGCCATTATCATCAAGTATATCTTTTCTATAAACCAGAGTATAATCTTGCCATTGTTTTTCATGCAATCCTGGAAGATTATAGTATTTCCCATCAGATTGTCTAGTGGTATCTAATGTTTTTTCAAAATCCCATCGGTCTACTTTTTCTTCAAAATTTGGCATGTAGTCAATATAATCACTAATTGGTAACAACGTTCCTGAAGAAACGAATGCGCCTTCAGTTCCAGGATAAGATTTGGGAATTATGATTGGAGATTCTCCTGCACTAATCATCAAAGAACGTTTTTGTTCGTAATCAGATGAAGGTATGATCGTCATATCTAGATCCACATTTGTTAATTCCTTTAATTTTGTTAGAAACATCCAGTCTTTTTTATAGGGGTAATTCGGATGGTCACTAAACATCATAGAAATAGTGATGGGCTCTGTAGCTTTAAATTGATCTCCAGCTTTGAAATCTTTCATAGCTGCAACGGTTTTGCTCTCTTCAATTTTGGTAGCCTCACTTCCCGAAGAATTTTTAGAACCGTTTCCATCTTTATCATTACCACCACCACATCCAACTAAAAATAATACAGCCAAAATACTGACACTTGCTTTACAAACATTTTTTTAAATCCTTTTGAGTTTAAAAACATATTTTTTCCTCTTTTCTATATTATTCTTTTACTGACCCTAGCATAATTCCTGTTACAAAATATTTCTGAACGAATGGGTATACTGCTAGGATAGGTAAAACCGTTAATACCATGGTTACTGCCTTAATATTAGCTTGAACTTGTTGCGCATTATCAGCATCTGTTCCACCAGTTGCATTTCCGCTTGTGGCACCTTTGATCATATTTCTCAAATAAATTTGTGCCGGAAATAATTCCTTTTTGTCAAAATACAGGAAAGCATTAAACCAATCATTCCAATACCCTACTGCATAGAACAAAGTCATAGTAGCAAGTATCGGTTTTGACAATGGTAAAACGATCCTAAATAGAATTCCATAAGTACTTAAACCATCAATTTCTGCGGCTTCTTCTAAAGAGTCTGGTAAATTTTGGAAAAACGATCTCATGATCAACATGTTGTAAATGCTTATAGCTCCTGGAACAATCACAGCCCAGATTTCATTTAACCATCCAAGACTACGTATTAAAACATAATTAGGTATCATCCCACCATTAAAGAACATAGTAAATGTTGCAAAGGCAGTTAGGAATTTTGGGTCTATAATATTTGGTGTTGTTACTAAGAAATTAGGAGCGACACCTTTTTTCTTTTGATAACAAAAAAGCATTCGTTTCCCTTATAATTAAGTTGGACAACAAAATTGAAGGAGGAAAACAAATGCTCTGCTATAAGGATATCAAAATAAAGGACAATACGCTAGATGAAAGTCTCAAAAAAATACTGAATATCAAGGATTCCAATATTTATTTTTCCAGTCAAGCCGTACAAAAAGAGAAAACCAAACACCGCATGACCAATGTCTTTTACGCTGTATTAACCTATACACCCAAAGCCTGTGAATGTTGCGGTGTAGTGAACAAAGGGACGAATATCATCAAACATTCACCGAAACCTTCAGATATTCAGTTACTCCCTTTTCAAGAAGTACCGACGATTTTAAGGCTCTTCAAACAACGGTTTTTGTGCAAGGAATGCCAGCACACGTTTTCGGCACAAACCTATTATGTGGCTCAAAATTGTTACATTTCTCAATCGTTAAAGTTTGCCATTGCCGTGGATTTAAAGAAAAAGAGTTCGATGAAAGACATTGCCTCTCGTTACTTTGTTTCTTTTAAAACAGTTGAACGTGTCCTAGATTCCTTTTATCATGACTATCAAGCGAAAAAAAAGGAGTTACCGAAGCATCTTTTGATTGATGAGTTCAAAGGAACAAAAGACTGTGAAGGAAAGATGTGCTTTCTTTTTAGTGATGCCGAAACAGGGAAAATCATTGATATTCTAGATGACCGTCGGAATTTTAAGTTGATGGCTTTCTTTCAACGTTTTTCTCTAAAAGCTAGACAAGGTGTCCAGCATGTAGTCATGGATATGAACGCTGCCTATGCTTCCATGGTTCCCAAAGTTTTTCCAAATGCCAAAATACTCATTGATCACTTTCATATTATCCAACAAATTAGTCAGGCTTTTAATCACCAACGAATTCGCACTCAGAATCGATTAAATAGACATGATTCTGAAGAGGGGAAAAACTATCGGAAGTTAAAAAAATACTGGAAGCAGCTTCAAAAGAAACATACAAATTTAGGGTATGCACAGCTCAAACAATTTCCATTGTTTCGTCAAAAATATGTTACAGAGTCCGAAGTAGTGGATTATTTATTAACGATCGACCCTGTCCTTAAGGTTTCTTATGCCGTTTATCAAGACTTATTAGATGCCTTTGAAGAACGTGATGCCTCTGAGTTTTTTAGATGTATTGACCATCTTCCCTCCTCCTTAGAAGCGCCATTTATCAAGGCGTTACAGTATTTAAAAAAGCATCGAAAAGCGATTACGTTATCTTTTACTCAGCCTTACTCGAATGGCAAATTAGAAGGGAAAAACAATGTAATTAAAGTGATTCAACGGATTGCTTTTGGATTTCGGACCTTTAAACATCTCCGAAAACGCATCCTTATCCAACAAGGCGTACTGGATATTCAATAAAAAGAATGCGGGAAACTTTCACTCCCTTAAAAATGAACAAATTAAATAACAAAAAAAGAAGAACCGAAGTCCTTCTTCATTATACGGATATTGCGAAACAACACTATTTGACAAAGAGCCGGAATTTTCTGCCTCTTAATTTTTCTTTTGAAAGAGCATAAGCAAAAATAGTTGTCATAAACAATGAAATTAAAGTGCCAAAAACCGTATAGATAACGGTATTTTTATAATTTATCCAAAACATACTATCTTTTACAACCACCTTATAGGTATCAATATTGAATCCCTTTGGCCAAAGAGTAATTTGTCCTGAATTTATGAAACTTTCACTACTGAACGATTGAGCGACAATATTCAAAAAAGGAAATAATGTCACTACTACAAAGAGTATCATGATAATAATATTAAAAATCGTAAATACTCGATAACCTTTCGAATTTTTCATCTTTATCCCCCCTTACCATAGACTTGTATTTACAATTTTCCTTGATATAGTATTTGCACTAAAGATTAGAACTAATCCGATAATAGATTCGAACAATCCTATTGCTGTTGCATAGCTAAAATTACTTGATTCTAAACCAATACGATATAAATAGGTTGAAATGACATCTCCTGTGGAATATGTTAATGGGTTGTACAGGAGCAATACTTTTTCAAAACCAACATTTAAAAAGCTTCCAATGTTTAAGATGAACATTGTCACTATTGTTGGTAATATCCCAGGAATCGTAACGTATAAGGTTTGTTTCCATCTATTCGCTCCATCGATTCTGGCGGCTTCATATAGAGTATCATCTATATTAGTCAACGCTGCTAAATAAAGTATGGCTCCCCAACCTGTTCCTTGCCAAATACCTGAAATTATATAAATAGGCCGAAACCATTTGGGATTTTGCATAAAATCTATTGTTGCCCCAGTAAAAAACTTAACAATTTGATTAATTACCCCAGTCGTCGATGTTAATTGTAAAACCATACCTGCGACAATAACCATTGAAAAGAAGTGTGGTAAATATGAGGCAGTTTGTACGAACTTTTTGAATTTTGCGTGTTGAACTTCATTAAGCAGAAGTGCAAAAATAATAGGAATTGGAAATGTTAGTATACTGGAAATCCCCCCTAAAATAATGGTATTTTTGAAAACATTCCAAAAGGTCGGGTCATTCCAAAACATTTTAAAATATCTAAACCCAACCCACTCATCACCAAACATACTTCCGCCAGGACGAAAGCGCCGAAAAGCAATAATATTTCCAAACATAGGCAAATATCTAAAGACTATTAAAAATACAACTGGTAATATCAATAAAGAATAAAGTTGCCAGTCTTTTCGCATCGCTGTTAATATGCTAGTCTTTGATTTTTTTTTATTTCTATTATTTTTCATAAGTACTCTCCTCTCATGTGTATAACATACATTAATATGTTACTTTCAAGGATTAATCTTTCTATGTCTAATATCATCAATCCCAGTTTTTCTGTAAAAGTAAGTGTTTATTTGATCTCGCCATTCAATTGCCATACAAATTTGTTTCTTTAATAAGTTTTCAACATTTTTAAATGCAACCTCATCAATTTCATCTTTTAATTTTTCCCATTCATGTT
>JBFLGC010000109.1:0-769 GCA_041859945.1 Tetragenococcus sp. | reverse complement strand
GAGAAATTCTTCCATAAGTATATTACTGATTCTTTGGATCTTATCTTTACCCCATTTTTAACCCTGTTAATTATGGGTCTACTTACAGTCTTTGCCATTATGCCGTTTGCCGGTTGGGTTTCTAACTCACTTGTTGGTGGCATTAATTGGATCTTAAAGGTTGGTGGACCATTCGCCGGCTTCGTATTAGGCTTAGCCTTCTTACCAATGGTAATGTTTGGTTTACACCAAATCCTGACACCAATTCACTTACAAATGATTCAAAAATTAGGGTATACCCCATTATTACCAATTTTAGCTATGGCTGGTGCCGGACAAGTTGGTGCCGCAATTGCTTTATGGGTAAAATGCCGAAAGAATAAGCAATTAACTAAATTAATTAAGGGTGCTTTACCTGTTGGTATTTTAGGTGTTGGTGAGCCATTAATTTATGGTGTTACTTTACCACTAGGTCGTCCGTTTATTACTGCTTGTATTGGTGGTGGTATCGGTGGTGCCGTTATCGGTGCTTTTCATAATGTCGGTTCAATTGCTATTGGGACTTCAGGTATCGCTTTGATTCCATTAATTGCTAATAATATGTGGTGGGCATACTGCCTTGGCTTGCTTGCTGCTTATGCTGGTGGTTTTATTGCAACTTTCTTCTGGGGAGTTCCTAAGGGTGCCAATGTTGCTAAAAATGAAAATGGTACTTTAGTTGGAACTGTTCCAGCAAATAATACAATTAAAAAAGTAAATAATTCTAATGCTGTTAAAAGTGAAAAAGCTA
>JBFLGC010000108.1:0-771 GCA_041859945.1 Tetragenococcus sp. | reverse complement strand
AAAAAGCGCATACGAACCCAGCAGAAGCAATGGAAAAAAGCGTAAAAAAATAACAGTCATTCTTTAGCCAGAGACGATTATTTTTCATTAATAATTTAAATTTGTTCACCGTCTTAAACGGTGCTGTTTAAGGGGAAGTTACTTCTCAACTCTTCCTTACGAAATTAGTATATCAAAAATCAGCTATCTCTTCAAGGTACAAGATGGCTGATTTTTTGCGTTTTTAGCAAAAAAATCCAGTCAGACATCTGCAGTAAGACCCGCCCCCAAAAAAGAACTACTTCAAATTTGCAAAATCGCTACACTTCAAAATAGGCTCACTTAACACACCATGAAACCGTCGTGAATTTATGATCTTACGACTTTCAAACTCCAAACTCGCAGCAACCCCTAAAGAAGCCAATATGAACGACTCACATTGGCTTCCTACTTACGATAACTTCTCAGTTGTATTTATTTCACTGCATAGTCATATGCCTTTTCTTTTTAAAAGTAGGATCGCTTGAGACCGTCATATGCCTTTTCTTTTTGAAACTAGGATCACTTGAGGCCGTCATATACCCCTTCTTTTTAAAAGTAGGATCACCTTACATCGTCATATGCCCTTTCTTTTTAAAAGTATTGTCACTTTACATAGTCGAAATTTTAAAATTCTATTTGAGGTATTTTTTGCTACCAAAGCTTACGAATCTTTTCGTTTGCAGTATCTAACCGATTCTTTATTTTGGGGGCGTTTTTTTGGGGGATTAGCCTAGCTCCCATTTCCATGGG
>JBFLGC010000107.1:0-804 GCA_041859945.1 Tetragenococcus sp. | reverse complement strand
CCACGCTTCCCGTGGGGGAAGCGACTTCTATATTTTTAATATACCAATACCAGTCTGCTATTTCAATCCACGCTTCCCGTGGGGGAAGCGACCGGGACAGCGTGGAACAATTTCGCACTTGCAAAAATTTCAATCCACGCTTCCCGTGGGGGAAGCGACCTACATTGCAGAGGATTCTCGTCTGTCCGTCCCGATTTCAATCCACGCTTCCCGTGGGGGAAGCGACGCTGCATGAGCGCCTTGCCGATGAGCTAAAGCAGATTTCAATCCACGCTTCCCGTGGGGGAAGCGACTTCTATCTTTTTAATATACCAATACCAGTCTGCTATTTCAATCCACGCTTCCCGTGGGGGAAGCGACTCTATTTATTTCGCATAGAATATGGAGATATCAATTTCAATCCACGCTTCCCGTGGGGGAAGCGACAGAAAGCTTACCTGCCGGCAATAAGGCGGGCAAGATTTCAATCCACGCTTCCCGTGGGGGAAGCGACCAAACGCTGCCGTCAACTGCTGAATCGTTAACTATTTCAATCCACGCTTCCCGTGGGGGAAGCGACTGCAGAGTTTCTTGGCATACCGGTAGAATCTCTTATTTCAATCCACGCTTCCCGTGGGGGAAGCGACCGTCCGATTCATCTGTGACCGTGGCGTTTCACATATTTCAATCCACGCTTCCCGTGGGGGAAGCGACCCCATTTGATACAAGGGATAGTTTGTTTGTTAAAATTTCAATCCACGCTTCCCGTGGGGGAAGCGACCTTGTGATATTCATCCACAGATGCAAAATACGGTCTATTTCAAT
>JBFLGC010000106.1:505-844 GCA_041859945.1 Tetragenococcus sp. | reverse complement strand
GTTAGCGTCACCGTTTTTTACGGCTCTACGAAGAAAGAGTCTATCATTGAATAGGCTCTTTTTCTGTAAGTATGTATAACATAAATCTATATTTTGAATTTTTCTAAAGCTTAAATAATCATAATGGTTATAATAATTTAAATAAGCTACTTTTTAACTTTATTACCTATTTTTATCTTATAAGCCAATTTCTTTTTCCAATTCTTTTTTATTCATAACAGGTTGTTTTTCAGCATTTTTGCTTAATTTATCAAATGCAGTTGGAATGGACTTGCGCATTTGCTTAAATTTAAAAATTAATTCTTTAGCAGAATAATTTTTAGAAACGAAATTTTCTAA
>JBFLGC010000106.1:0-495 GCA_041859945.1 Tetragenococcus sp. | reverse complement strand
GTTAGCGTCACCGTTTTTTACGGCTCTACGAAGAAAGAGTCTATCATTGAATAGGCTCTTTTTCTGTAAGTATGTATAACATAAATCTATATTTTGAATTTTTCTAAAGCTTAAATAATCATAATGGTTATAATAATTTAAATAAGCTACTTTTTAACTTTATTACCTATTTTTATCTTATAAGCCAATTTCTTTTTCCAATTCTTTTTTATTCACATTCAGTTCATCACTAGTCTTAGCATAATGGTAACCATCTGGAACATTTGATGTGATAAAGCTATTGTCATCAGTTGGATCAAATGGCTTGTTCATATAACCATCCGGTGCCTTTATTGCTTTACCAACATCTTTACCAGTTCTAGCGTTCACATATTGAACACTCAAATTAGCTTCTTTATCAGCTTTATAGTAGAAGACAAACTCTGGCTGCTTAGTTGCATTCTTAACTAACTCATAGCTTTGCTTCTTTGGGTTAACTATGGTGTAGCCAGTTGG
>JBFLGC010000105.1:0-920 GCA_041859945.1 Tetragenococcus sp. | reverse complement strand
TTCTTCAATAACTGCCAGTTTTCACTTAGAGCCCTTACATAAAAACCTTCTATGAAATTACCTTATTTAAGCATATCAAATATAAGGTAATTTCATATGTCAATATTTATTCCACTGTTCATTCTCTAACATATTTATTTTTGCCACTTATTGACCGGTAATATACATGATGAAAAAATAATTATTCCACGAAAGTACATATTATATAATTGGTAGATAACAATATAACCATTTTGTTACTTAAAAATTTAGAATACACAATAATATTTTTATAGTTTCATTAGTTTTATTGAACTTTTGCAAAATTTATCATAGAGTCAATTCATATCTATATTGAATAACCATGGTCCTATGTCAAGATTTAGTACAAATTAAAATGAGAAAAATATCCTCATATTAACCAGCTAAAAGTAAGCTGTCATTCTGTACTTTAGCATACAGCTTCTCGAAATCATCGGGTGACATATAGTTGCAATGACTGTGAATTCGTTTTGTATTGTAGAAAGCTTCAATGTATTCAAATACAAGCTTGTATGCCTGTTGATAATTGCGAATTTTAAATCGATTCAGCCACTCACGTTTGATTATTGCATGAAACGATTCAATACAGGCGTTATCCCATGGGAAAGCCTTTTTTGAATAGCTTCTCTGCATTTTAGCAGTAGCTTTTATATATTCATTGGAAACATACTGGCTTCCGCGGTCACTATGTAAAATAAGTGGTAGGTCTGTATTTCTCCTCGCTTTAGCTTTGTTTATTGTATTTATTACGCAGGAAACTTCCATCGTTTTTGAGAGCATCCATGCAATGATTTTTCTGGAATATAGATCCATAATGCTTATTAGATAGACGAATCCTCTTGTTGCCCAGATATAAGTAATATCGCTGCACCATACGGCATTTGGACGGTCAGGGTTAA
>JBFLGC010000104.1:530-933 GCA_041859945.1 Tetragenococcus sp. | reverse complement strand
ATTTCAATCCACGCTTCCCGTGGGGGAAGCGACGTATTGTTCCGTTGACGCCTTTCAATGCAGCGGAATTTCAATCCACGCTTCCCGTGGGGGAAGCGACCCGGACAGGGAGCCGGCGGGGACCGGATCGTTGTTATTTCAATCCACGCTTCCCGTGGGGGAAGCGACTTCATTTCTTTTGCGGCGGCACCCGTGGGCGCTCCATTTCAATCCACGCTTCCCGTGGGGGAAGCGACGGGCGAAGTCAAGGACGCGGACGGCGTACAGATTATTTCAATCCACGCTTCCCGTGGGGGAAGCGACTTTGAAATGACCGCGACAAGGTTCGGGCGCGAAATATTTCAATCCACGCTTCCCGTGGGGGAAGCGACCGCGGGCCGTCGTGCCGTCCGCCATGATGTCA
>JBFLGC010000104.1:0-520 GCA_041859945.1 Tetragenococcus sp. | reverse complement strand
GGGAAGCGACTTTCCGCGCGGCAGATTTTTCCGGTTGATTCGCATTTCAATCCACGCTTCCCGTGGGGGAAGCGACACAATCCCATAGCAAACGCCGCCATTACCGGCATATTTCAATCCACGCTTCCCGTGGGGGAAGCGACATTGTTTAAAGCTGGATATCCACCATTTTTATCAATTTCAATCCACGCTTCCCGTGGGGGAAGCGACTTTATCTGTTTTAGCCTTGCCGTCTTAATTTCATCATTTCAATCCACGCTTCCCGTGGGGGAAGCGACACCCGCGCCGGCGCCGCCTCCGCCGGACGCACATATTTCAATCCACGCTTCCCGTGGGGGAAGCGACTGCGTTCTTCCCACGCAGGTTTAAGCATCTTTTCTTATTTCAATCCACGCTTCCCGTGGGGGAAGCGACCTGCGCGGAGACGGCGGTCGTAATCTGGTTGACAAATTTCAATCCACGCTTCCCGTGGGGGAAGCGACCGCCGCCCGGAGGACACAACATGAATGATATTTTTATT
>JBFLGC010000103.1:0-1005 GCA_041859945.1 Tetragenococcus sp. | reverse complement strand
CTGAATCTCAGGTGTAATCTCAATACCAGCCATATTCAAAGCAGTAGTAATATATTTCTGTGCTTCCTCTTTACGTTGATCGGCAGTAATCTGACCAGACTTAGCAAGCTGTTCTGCTGCCTGTACACCCGTCTGTGCATAGCCAGTAATTTTATCAATTACACTAACCACTTTATTCTCAGGCATAGCAGTCTTCAATGCATCAACAATTGTATTAGCGATAGTCAATCCATTATCAGTAGTCTCCAAACCTTTCTGAACATTAACACCATGCTTGCTCAAGTAAATACAAGTATAGCAAATTGCCACAACAATAATAGCAGCAAGAATAACAATAACCATAGCAGTAATAGACATATAAACCCCTCCATTTATTTCATTAATTATTTATATATTGTGCAAAGAACACTCGTGACTTTAGTCATGAGATGAATTGGCTCTATTCTGTTCGCATATAATCCATGATTTTCTTGCACTGATTCTTTGCATATTAGACATTTTCGGTGTCTTCATACCTCTAGGTGCATTACTAAAATCTATTTTATCGCCATCTATGTCCATAAGAACAGCGTAACCTGTAGACATTCTACCTTTAATGAAATATTCATCACCCAGATATCTTACCTTATCAAATTTCCTAAATCCTTCTATTTTGCCTGTAGGTATCTTTTGATGGCTTCTTACTCCTTTTGTCTGTTGATAGTCGCCTTTAGAAATACACTTTTTCAATACTACTTCTTCAGTTTTAAAACTTACATCAATTAGTCCTGTATCTTCAATGTTGTTTAAACAAGCAATGGCTATAGCATCACAGTAATGTTCTTTTGGCAATCCCATTAAATATCTGTGCTCTTTAGTAATAAATCCAAAAGTTTCTTTTGCGTCTGGCAATATTTTTAATAATTGTTGCCTTATACTATTCATTTGTGTTGCGTGTTTTAATTGTCCTTTAATTTTGCCATTTTTCTTTAATTTAATTTTTCCTTTATGCAAACTATCATGACA
>JBFLGC010000102.1:0-1077 GCA_041859945.1 Tetragenococcus sp. | reverse complement strand
GCAGGGGATAGGTGAAAGACCTGCAAAACCTGTCGCTTCCCCCACGGGAAGCGTGGATTGAAATATGCGGTTTTGGGCGATTATGGCGGAGAAAGAGAGGTCGCTTCCCCCACGGGAAGCGTGGATTGAAATAATCAGGCTGTCCTGCTCAATCAGCTTTTTTGATGTCGCTTCCCCCACGGGAAGCGTGGATTGAAATGGAATGTTTGCGGATGATGATGGATTTGTAAACGTCGCTTCCCCCACGGGAAGCGTGGATTGAAATGATTACTGGTACCTGAACCCGATGACGGTCGTCCCGGTCGCTTCCCCCACGGGAAGCGTGGATTGAAATCGCGCCTCTGGTGGCATCTCTGACCGATCTTTCCCGGTCGCTTCCCCCACGGGAAGCGTGGATTGAAATCGTTACTTGGCAGAGCGCCCGACGGGAAATCGCGGTCGCTTCCCCCACGGGAAGCGTGGATTGAAATCTGGCACGGATGCGAGCGTGGAAAATTCGGGCACGTCGCTTCCCCCACGGGAAGCGTGGATTGAAATGGTTCTTATTTTTGCAAAACGGGGCAAACCCCTTGTCGCTTCCCCCACGGGAAGCGTGGATTGAAATGTACTCTTTCAGCCCGTCGTCGCGGTATGCCTGCGTCGCTTCCCCCACGGGAAGCGTGGATTGAAATAGATAATCCCGCACTGGGTGGTAAGCATGTTCCCGTCGCTTCCCCCACGGGAAGCGTGGATTGAAATATTATATATTCGCCTACATAGTATTTCCCATTGCGTCGCTTCCCCCACGGGAAGCGTGGATTGAAATAAGAATGTGGTTCGCGCGTTTCGGACTATAAAAAGTCGCTTCCCCCACGGGAAGCGTGGATTGAAATGCCTTGCCAGTAGTCCCCGGCGTTGGTCCGGAAAACGTCGCTTCCCCCACGGGAAGCGTGGATTGAAATATATGTGTCGCAGTCCTCGGGCCGCGTGTAGTCCAGGTCGCTTCCCCCACGGGAAGCGTGGATTGAAATATGCCGTCCGCCTCCCTGCGAACATTCTGTTAAGGTCGCTTCCCCCACGGGAAGCGTGGATTGAAAT
>JBFLGC010000101.1:0-1106 GCA_041859945.1 Tetragenococcus sp. | reverse complement strand
ATCTCGCTCTCTTCATGAGAGCGTGGATTGAAATAATCACTTGTTATATTTAACGTTACTCACACCTAGTCGCTCTCTTCATGAGAGCGTGGATTGAAATTTTTGGTACTGCCAATTGTATTGTGCGACATTATCGTCGCTCTCTTCATGAGAGCGTGGATTGAAATAATCGAAGGAGCAAAGAAACTAAAGGAATTTGTCGTCGCTCTCTTCATGAGAGCGTGGATTGAAATTTCTAGCTCGTCACTACTCAAGTTCGTAGTTATGGTCGCTCTCTTCATGAGAGCGTGGATTGAAATAAATGGTGGAGATTATTTTGAACCTGCCAAAAGGTGTCGCTCTCTTCATGAGAGCGTGGATTGAAATTAATGCTCCTAAGCTGTTAATGGCTGGCATGAACTTGTCGCTCTCTTCATGAGAGCGTGGATTGAAATCTAAGATCCACCCGACACAGAAACCGGTCAGTGTGCGTCGCTCTCTTCATGAGAGCGTGGATTGAAATAGCGCTATAGAGAGCCTAGAAACTGTCCCAGAAATCGTCGCTCTCTTCATGAGAGCGTGGATTGAAATATCGCTTCATCATATCTAAAACCAACCGCACGAGCTGTCGCTCTCTTCATGAGAGCGTGGATTGAAATCTCTGTATGAGTTTCATCGGTTTCTGTTTCGTCTGGTCGCTCTCTTCATGAGAGCGTGGATTGAAATAGTCAAAAGGAAAGTGGTTGGATCTAAAATCCCAGTCGTCGCTCTCTTCATGAGAGCGTGGATTGAAATCTTGTTCCTCAATCACATCGAGTCGATGGTCAAGTCGCTCTCTTCATGAGAGCGTGGATTGAAATAAATTCACTTAATGTATCAAACCCAAACTCTGACGTCGCTCTCTTCATGAGAGCGTGGATTGAAATTGACATGTTCTCTAACGTCCATGATTCCAAGTTCCAGTCGCTCTCTTCATGAGAGCGTGGATTGAAATTTCTTGTTGCCACGCATTATTAAATTTTGGCAACGTCGCTCTCTTCATGAGAGCGTGGATTGAAATGCCTAATCAAACCTTTTTACGTCAAAGGCCAGCTAGTCGCTCTCTTCATGAGAGCGTGGATTGAAAT
>JBFLGC010000100.1:0-1154 GCA_041859945.1 Tetragenococcus sp. | reverse complement strand
ACTAACTTGATATAAACTCTCATAACCTTTAATGTCTTTCCAAATTTCTTTCGTTTGATGTGGATACAGTTTCAATTCCAAGTGTTACATCCCTCCCGTCATTGACTATTACTGCAATGTTATGCTTGTACATATCAATCGCTTGTCCTAAAGTAAAATATCTAGCTGCGTTTCTCCAAGTGAAGCTTTCATTCATCCTCCCGCACCTCCTTAGCCTTCATAATTGCTTCTGAATATTTCAAGTGAGGATAATCTTTTAAAATCTTTCTAGCTTCTTCTGCAACTGCTGCAATTTTGTCCCCATTCTTCATTTACACAATCCCCTCCACCCCATATTTTTCAGCTATGCCAATTCTTGCAGTCTTGTCCAAAGATTTAAGTCTTTTCTTTGCATTTTTTCTACTTATTCTTGCTTCTTCTGGAGTTTTATAAAAATTACATCCTTCACACTTTTTAGCTTTCAAAATTTTACAACTCCCCAAATCCGCAAAACATTTATTCATTCTTTTCACCCCTTTTCTTTATATTTAATTTTTCATTTTTTTAATATTGCTTATTTCTCTTATAACTTTTCTGCTGTATTCCGTTGTATATATTCCCCTACTTATCATCTTTTTCATACCTCCAACTCCTTGGTTATAAGCTATATAACGTTGATGTTGATTGAGTGATTGAAGTTCACTTAATATATATACTCCTGCTTTAATGTTATCATAAGGATTTTTAAGATTTTTTATATTTAATGTTTCTCTTAAATTTTTATAATTACTACTATTTATTTGGAATAGACCAATATCAATTGTGCTATTATTATTTTTATGTATTGCATTTATATTATAATTAGATTCTACGCTGATAATTGCTAATGCTTCATTATAATTTACCTTATATTTATTACAAGTATTATATAAATATTTTTGTAATTCTTTACTTAATGGTATCTCTGATAAATAATAAGATTCTTTATTATTTATACTTTTCTTTGTAGTTTTATTCATTATAGTTTCCATTAAATCTATATCGTTTGTTGCAGTAATTATTTGTTTAATGTGTACAATATTATTTGGTAGAGTATTTATTGGTACTTCCAACCAATTTGATTGTTTAGGTTGATTACATAAAATGCTTGATATTATCAAATTAGTACCTATGGC